>JACRCP010000255.1 GCA_016218965.1 Deltaproteobacteria bacterium
ATACCTTGGGTAGTACGGCGGCGACAACAACCCCGTCACGCCGTACTCTTCAAGCAGCTTCTTCACCTCCGCCGAGACCAACAGGTCCTTTCCTCCGTCGCCCTTGAGCACCAGCGGCGCACCGTGGATCTTGAACAGGTGCTCGAGTAGTTCCCTGGTGTAATTCTTCTGTTTAATTCGTGATCCACCGCCTTGTTCTTGCCGGTTTGGGCCGGCGGGGAAATCTCTGAGAAGGTGACGCATTGTGGGGCGCTCTGCCGTTGGGCATAAGCGGGGTGGTGAGGAGCGCCTTCAGAAAAGTGGCGTTGGTTGGTTTTGGTGTGAAGATGAGTGGGCCCGCCACGGTAGCCGCCGTGCGGGCCCCGGCCGGTGCAACTACGACATCCAACGAAGCTCACCAGCGAGGACTACGTTACACCAGCAGTCCGGTGCCAGGAACGCGCCGAACGGCGGCGGCTTCCAACTGGCGCAGATCACTTGAGAAACGAGCCGGCCGGGACGAGTCGAGAGGGTTCGGCTCTGGCCGTCGGAGTTGTTGAAGGTGCGCGTGGGGGCTGGATCAACGCGCGGGCGCTTTCCCCGGTTGGATGGAGAATCGGAGGTTGAACGCTGAAAGGATGCTCTCCACGGTGGCGAAGCCCGGGTTGCCCCTGTCAGAAAAAACCTTGTAGAGTCCCATCCGCGAGACGCGGGTCTTTTCCGCGAGCTGGGTCATTCCGCCCCTGGCCTCGGCGATCTTGCCGAGCGCCTTGATGAACAGTTTGAGATCTCCCTCCGCCAATACCGCGTTGAGGTAGGCGGCCGCTTCGTCGGGATCACGAAGTTGCTTGAGAAGACGCTTGTTGTAGTCTATCGAACGAGGCATGTTGTCACCCTCTCACCTTGTAATCTGCCCAGTACGTTTTTGCCTGTTTGATGTCCTTCCGCTGCGAGCTTTTGTCTCCGCCACACAGCAGCAGGACAACCAACGGCCCGTCAAGCGCGTAGTAGACGCGGTAACCCGGCCCGACGCTCACCTTCAACTCATTCACGCCCTCTCCCACCGGACGGGCGGCGCCGAAGTTGCCGTCTTCAACTCGCTCGAGGCGTGCCCTGATGGCGGCCCGTCCCTCAAGGTCCTTCAATGCTTCGAGCCACTCGCTGAAGGGCTCCCGGCCCTCTGTTGTCATGTAGATTTCGAGCCGCCGGGCAACCGCTTCCATGGAAACATGATAACCATGGTTTACACACCGGTCAAGTCTCAAATACCAGCCTGTGGGCCTTTGGGGGTCGGATACTGTCTGCCCGGTCGTGCGGCCGGGGCAGCGGCCGGGACTCGGAGGGCGGCGGGTTATCTTGCGCGTCGGGTCAGCCCGTCACGGTCTGTCGAGGCAGCAGCGGAAGCCCAGGGCGGGCCATTCGAGGTCGCACGTCTGCCAGTCGTCGTGATTGCACGAGAGGAGCGGGGCGTCCCCCGCGCCGCAGGCGTCAACCGACCCGCCCGCGAGCGCGCACTTTCCATTGTAGTCCCAGAGCCATTCCCACACGTTCCCGCTCATGTCGAACACGCCTGGGACGCCTCCCTCGCACGTCGCCGTCGCGCCGGTGTTTTTGACGTCCGACCCGTCCTTCTGGCACTGGCCGTTGTTGTCGTCGACGCAGGCGTTGTTGACGTAGGCCGGGCCGTAAGGGTACGAATTGCCGGCCGGGCCACGGCAGGCCGCCCTCCATTCGGCAACCTTGCACATGCGTTTTCCGGCGGCAAGACATGCGTTTTCGGCGGCCTGACGACCCATGTTCACCCAGGGCTTGTAGCCGGGCGCCGAACGAGCGGTGTTGTTTGCGCCCTTCGACGCCTCGTAGCGGTCGAGGCACACGAGCGTACCGGGTACTCGGGCCATGTCCGGCGGGCACACGTTGTGACAGATACCGCCAATGCATTCGAGGTCGGCACCGCAGGCCCCGCCGTCGCAGCACTGAAGGCCAGACTGCCCGCACGGCGCACAGCCCGGGTATCCTGCGTGGCCCTCGGCGCACCGGTCGCAGTGCTCGTCGGCATATGCGCTCGTGCAGGTGCAGACGCCGGCCGAGCACGACCCGTGGCTGTTGCACGGGTCCGGACACGTGCCGGCGCACAGGTCCGGCTCGCCGAAGCACTTGCCCCCGCACTGCGGCTGGCAGGCCACGCACTCGCCGCCCGAGCAGAGCTTGCCCAGAGCCGCACAGTCGGTCTCCGAGGCGAAACCGGACCCGATTGAGTTGCACTGCCGGGCCACACTGCCTGCGCAGTCTTTCGAGTCCGGGGTACAGACATAGTCGGCACAAGATCCGGTGGACGACTCGCAGTACTTGCCCCCTTCGCACGTTTTCTCCGCGGACCACTCGAGGCACCCTCGCCCGCCCGGGTCGGAACATTCGACGAAGACGGCTCCGCCGGTGCACTGCGTCACGCCCGACGCGGGGCAGGAGCTTTCGCACCCCGCGTCGGACCCGCCGTCGGTTCCCGTGTCCTCGGCCGCGTCGGCGGCATCGAAGGACCCGTCCTCAGCGCCGTCGAAGGACCCGTCCTGTGCCGCGTCGAGAGAACCGTCCGGAGCGTCTTCGAGCAAGGCATCGGCCCCGCCGTCAAGCGATCCGTCGTGTGCATCCTGGAAAGACCCGTCCTGAGCCGCGTCGAAAGACCCGTCCTGAACATCGTCAAGCAAAGCATCTGACGGGCCGGACGTATCAGACGGATAGGACGCATCATGCGGCACTCCCGCGTCTTGCGCACCATTCCCGAACGGCCCCCCCGCCGGCGCACAGCGCCGCGTCGAGGGGTCGCAGAAGTATCCCTCGGCACACGCGCCGCTCTGGTCGCATTCCTTTTCGTCAAGAATCGAGTAGTCGACCCCGCACCCCGCCCCCAGCGCGGCGGCAAGGGCGAAACCGATGCGCTGTCTCATTCGCGTCATCGGTCAGATAATACACGAATAACACCGCTGCCGTCCCAAGAATCAGGTAAGTCCAGTAAGGATTCAGTCTCGGATGGGGGCCGAATGCCAAACCTCAGGCATTCTAGTTCGCAAGCAGGAACGCCTTGATGAACGCGTCGAGGTCGCCGTCCAAGACGGCGTCGACGTTTCCGACCTCGTGGCCCGTCCGGTGGTCCTTGGCAAGGCGGTAGGGCTGGAGGACGTACGAGCGGATCTGGCTCCCCCACTCGATCTTCTTTTTCTCCCTGTGAAGCTTTTCCATCTCCTCCTCGCGCTTCTTCTCCTCCATCTCGTAGAGGCGCGCGCGCAGGATCTTCATGGCCAGCGCCTTGTTCTTGTGCTGGCTCCGTTCGTTCTGGCATACGACGACGATGTTGGTCGGGAGGTACGTGATGCGGACGGCCGAGTCGGTGGTGTTCACACCCTGCCCGCCCGGGCCTCCCGACCTGAAGACGTCTATTCGGAGGTCGGTGTCGGGGATGTCGATCTTGATCTCGTCGTCGATCTCGGGGATGACCGCGACCGAGGCAAACGAGGTGTGCCGCCGCGCGTTCGAGTCAAACGGCGAGATCCGGACCAGCCGGTGCACCCCAACCTCGGCCTTGAGGTACCCGAAGGCGTAGCTTCCGCGGACTATGACCGTTACGTTCTTGATGCCCGCCTCCTCGCCGTAGAGCGTGTCGACGACTTCGGTCGCGAACCCCTTCCGCTCGGCCCACCGAAGGTACATCCTGAGGAGCATCTGGGCCCAGTCCTGCGACTCGGTCCCGCCGGCCCCGGAGTTGATCGAAACGATGGCGTTGGCCCCGTCGTGCTCGTCCGAGAGCATCCGGCGGAACTCGAGCGCGGCAAGCCGATCCTCCGTGGCCGCAAGGTCCGAAAGGATCCCCTCGGCCACGGCGTCGTCGGACTCGGCCTCGGCAAGGTCGAGAAGCGCCCTGGCGTCGTCTATCTCCCTCGACGCCGCGTCGAACGTCTCGACCACCGCGAGCAGCCCGGTCCGTTCCTTCTGTATCCTGGCGGCGGCGTCCGTGTTGCCCCAAAACTCAGGCCGGGCCATCTCCTGGTCTATTGCAGCGATCCGGACCCTCTTGGCATCGACGTCAAAGATACACCAGAAGGGCGCGGCGTTTTTCGTCAAGTTTTGCGATGAGGTTCTTCTGCTCGTTGTACATGTCCTACTCCCTTGGTTTCTGACGGCTCACCGCCGAGGCCGCCGTGAGAAGCGCGAGCGCGACGGCGGCGGCGGCATACGCGAACAGATCGCCCATGCGCGTGTACACGGTCTTCTGCGCAAGCAGCGGCACCGTCGCGGTGAGGTCGTCTTCGGTGAATATCTCCGAACGCGCCAGGATGCGGCCGTACGGGTCGACGAAGGCGCTTATCCCCGTGTTGGCCGCCCGCGCGACGTATCTGCCCGTTTCGATTGCGCGGAATACGTACATCGAAAGGTGCTGATACGGGGCCGAGGAGACCCCGTACCACGCGTCGTTGGTGAGGTTGACAAGCAGATTCGCCCCCCGCTGCACAAACGAACGTGCTATCTCGGGAAATATCCCCTCGTAGCAGATGAGGACCCCCGCGCGGACTTCCATGTCTCCGCGCGAAAATGAGAGCGGTTCCGGCCCCGGCCCGGGGACGTACACGCCCAACCCCGAGACGAGCTTTTCGACCGGAAGTCCCAACGGGACGTACTCGCCGAAAGGCACGAGGTGCGTCTTGTCGTAGCGCCCGAGCACCGAAAGCGAGGGGTCCAGGAGAAACGCGCTGTTGCCCAGGCGGCGGGTCCGGTCGGGCCCGACGTGATACGTTCCTGCGCCCATGAGGATGTGGGCGCCCGCCGTCTTCAGGCGCAAAAGAGACCAATCGGTCGCAAAACCGGGGACACTGCGCGGGAGGAGCACCGGGTATGCGGCTTCGGGCCATACTATGAGGTCCGATCCGCGGGCGTCGGCTTCTACGGTCAGGCGGTTGTACACCGAGGCAATCGAACGGCGGTGGATCGGCGCCTCGTTCTTGACCCCCTGCCCGATGTTCCCCTGAAGCACGCTCACCTTGACTGCCGGGGCCTTCTTTGCCGCGGCGGCAAGCGCCTCGGATCGGTATGCCCCCCACACAAACGCCCCGACGACGAGCGCCGCAAAGGCCGCGGTCGAGACGACGGGCCGGGTCATACGCCTGCGCAGGTACACGCCAATCCATTCGTAGAACAGGGCCGAGCCGAGCACCACGAGAAAGGTGACCCCGTAGACACCTGCGATGCTCGCGACTTGGATGATGGCGAGGTTGCGGTGTTGCGTGTACCCGATGCTTCCCCACGGGAAACCCGAGAGCAGGTAGTTCCTCAGGAGTTCGAGGGCGGCAAAAAGAACCGGCGCCGAGAGCGAAAAGGGCGCCCCCAGCGCGTTTTTGACGAAGCCGCAGAGCCATGCGCCCGCCGCCCAGTAGAGCGCGCAGTAGGCGACGAGGAGCAGAACGAGCGGCACCGCTCCAATGTAGGGGATTCGCCCGAAGACCGTTAGCGCCACAGTCACCCAGTAGAGCGTGATGCCGAAATAGACGACGCCCGCAACGGCGCCCAATACGAACGCCGGCCTCCCGCGCTTGCCGTCTATCGCAAAAAAAAGGGGCACCAGCGCGACCCACGCGAGGACCTCGTTTAGGGGCGTCGCGAAGACCTCCCTGTCCGACCACGCGCCTACGACGAGGGGCGCCGCAAGCGCCATGAGAAGCCCCGCCAGTGCGGCCAGGGCGATGTCGCCGAATCCGACTTTCACGGCGGGCGATACTACGGGCGCAGGAGGGGAAAGTCAAAACACCGGGTTTCAACGGATTTCGATATCGTATGGCAGCTCGGCGCGGGGGTCGGCGCGCGTTTCGGCCTTGATCTCGTTTCTGAGCGCCCCCAGGGGATCGGCGTATATGAGCAGGCGCTTGCCGACCGCCCGGAGCATCGAGGGCCGCTCGGGATGGATCTCGATCACCACCTGTTCGGCGGCGTCGATCCCCGAGAGTTTCTTGGCCTTGTTGATGGCGTCGCGCACGCCGCCGATCTCGTCGACGAGCCGGGCCTGAATTGCCGCCTTTGCGCTCCACACCCTGCCCTGCGCCGCCTTTTCGACGGCGTCCATCGAAAGCCCGCGCCCCTCGGCCACGCGCAACGCAAACTGCGAGTAGAACCCGTCGACGTAGCGCTGGAAGCGTTTCTGCTCGTCCGGGTCGAGGTCGCGCCACACGCCGTCGAAGTCCGCGCCTTTCGTGAGCTTCACCGTCTGGTGCGTGATGCCGAGTTTCTTGGCGAGCCCTGCAATGTTGATTTTCAACCCCCACACGCCGATCGATCCCGTGACCGTGAACGGGTCGGCAAAGATGTGGCTTGCCGGGACGGCGGCGTAGTAGCCGCCGGAGGCGGCCGCGGAGCCCATCGAGACCACCAACGGCTTTTCCTTTTTTAGGTCCTTCATGCACCGCCAGATGATCTCGCTTGCGATCCCGGACCCGCCTCCCGAATCGATCCGGAGCACGACGGCGCGGACCTGCGGGTCTTGGGCAATCGCCTCCGCGGCCTCGCAGATCTCGGCGTTGCCGGTGCTCCCCGTCCCGAAGATCCCCGACGAGCCTTCGCCATGTACGATGGTCCCGTCAATTCTCAAGAGCGCAATGCGCGGCGGGGCCCGCCAGCTCGTCCGTCGCCGCTCGGTGTCAAAAAAGTCCTCCGAAAGCTCCGCCCGCCGCCCGAGCCGCCTCTCGATCTCGGTTTCGATGTCGGCCCGATGGATGACGGCGTCCACGAGCCGTGCGTCGCGCGCCTCCTCGGGCGTCATGAATCCGCGGTCAAGGATTGCCTCGACGTCCTTGCGGGAGATCCCGCGTGCCCCGGAGATCCGCGCCACGAGCTCTTCCTGGAAGTCCGCGACCATCGCGCGGACCTGTTCGAGGCTCTCCGGGCTGGGGCCGTCTCGCGTGAATTTCTCGGGAAACGATTTGTATTTGCCGGCGCGCGCGGCCTGGACCCGGACGTCGAGCTTTTCGAGCGTCCCCGCGAAATACGTAAGCTCACCCTTAAGACCGCCGACGAATACGTGGCCGCCCGGGCTCATGAAGACGCCGTCGGCCGCTGTCGCCAACAGGTAGTCTTTGGTGTCAATGGCGCCCGCGCTCGCAAAGACCTTTTTCCCTCCGGCCCGAAACGCGTTGAGCGCCCGGGCGACCTCATCGGCCTCCTCCAGCGAGAGCGGGTTGTCCTCGACAAAAAGGAGGATGGCGGCGACCGACGGGTCGGACCCGGCCCGCTCGATCTCGGTGACGAGGTCCAGCACCCCGCGTTCGCCCAGGCCCAGGATGTCGAGCCCCGTCCGTGACCTCTTCTGAAGGCCCTGGTTAAGGTGGAATACCACGACCCGGTTCGGGACCTCGACGAGCGACGGGTACCGGCTGGCAGAGATCCGCGCGAGATACGAGACCCCGGAATAACCGCCGTCGTCCGAGAAATACGGAGCGGCGGCGGCGCCGAAGTGCAGGAAATCGAGCGCGAGCCCGACCGAAAACGCCGCCTCGGTGGTGACCCTCGAGAACAGGTTCAACCCGCGCACGAGCTCGAGGCGTGCGTGGAACTCGGCCGGGGGCGAGCGCGCGCCCTCGGCAAGGTGAAGGTCTCCCGAAAGTGTGAGGGCGTCGCCCAGAGGCCGAAGGCCCAACCCAAGCGTGAGCTGGCGCTCGAGCCTGTGCCCGAACGGCCCGGGGTTCCCGAGGTTCCCGGTTGTGACTCCCAGCGACACGAAGCGAACGGGCCGGAGCATCACGCCGGTGGTCCATCCGACGGCGACGCCGTTTGAGTCCCCCGAAGGGTCCAGCACGTCGAGGCCGAACCCCAAAGCGGCGTGGTCGCCAAGGGGCACGCCCAGCGGGATCGAATACTTGACGTAGTCGTCCGCCCAGAGCGCGCGGTGCGGCCTGACGTACTGCACGCCCAGACCCAGCGCGCCGAGCTGGAGGGCGAAGGCGTCGCCCCTCCCGAAGGTGTCGGGAAACTCGCCGTGGACGAAACCGAGCTGGACATCGGAGACCATTCCCAGCCCGGCCGGGTTCGAAAACATGCCGAACACGTCCTCGGTGGACGACGCGGGCGCGTACGGGATCGGCATGTCCGTGGTGTTGTCGAGGTACTCGGCCGCGAGGCCGTCAGCGACCATCGCCAGAAAGAGGCACGGCACGAGAGCCCACTTCATTTTGTCCACGCCAGGTCCTCCTCGCGCGGGAGCACCCGCAGGACCTCGCCGGGGACGGTGAGCTTGTTGGCGAGCAGAAACGAGCTGAACCGGGCAAGCGAAACCTGCGCCCCCTTCTCGACTGCCGCGGCGGCGAGCGCCCCCGGGGACGCGTTGTTGGCTATCAGGTGCCGCATCGCGTCGTTGGCCATGAGCACCTCGAGGGCGGCCACGCGCCCCTTGAACCCGGCACCGTTGCACGCGGGACAGCCCCGCGGCTGGTACATCTGGGGGACGGCGTCGGCGGGAAAAACCTTTGCCGAAACGAGGCTCTTGATCACCGGCTCGGGATACGAAAAAGGCTGGGTGCACGCGGGGCAGAGGCGGCGCAGGAGGCGCTGGCAGACCACGCCCTGGAGCGAGTTCGAGAGCGTGAACGCCTCGCACCCCATCTCGCGCAGTCGGACAATGGCGCCGATGGTGTCGTTGGTGTGAAACGAGGTGAAGACGAGCTTCCCTGTGAGTCCCGCCTCGAGCGCCATGCGGGCGGTCTTGGAGTCGCGCGTCTCGCCCACGAGTATGATGTCCGGGTCCTGGCGCAGGAACGCGCGAAGCATGTCCGAGAACCCCAGCCCGATCCCCTCGTTCACCTGCGTCTGCGTGATCCCCGGAACGGCGTATTCGATCGGGTCCTCGACCGTGACGATGTTGATCTCGGGCGACTTGCGCTCCATGAGCATAGAGTACATGGTCGTCGTCTTGCCGCTTCCCGTCGGGCCGGTGATCAGGACTACCCCGTATGGCTGGAAGACCATCTTCCGGACGACCTGGTAGATCTTGTCGGCGAGGACCACGCGGGAAAGCTCGATCAAAGCGTTGGATGCCTCGAGCATCCGCATCACGATCTTCTCGCCGTTCTTGGTGGGCATCACCGAGATGCGAACGTCGATATCGCGCCCGTCGGCATTGAGCGAAAAGCGCCCGTCCTGCGCGAGGCGCTTTTCGGAGATGTCGAGCGTAGCGAGGACCTTCAGGCGCGAGACGAGGCCCTTGTGGAGCTGGCGCGGGATGAGCGACTCGCGTTTTTTCAGGCGCCCCTCGACGCGGTACCGCACGACGGTCCCCTCGCGCTCGGGCTCGATGTGGATGTCGGAGGTCTCGAGGTTTATCGCGTCCGACAGTATCGACGAGATGAGGTTGACCACATCCTCGCCGGTGGTCTGGATCTTGACCCGGTCTTCCTTGTCGTCGGTGTCGGTGAAGTATTGGATATTCAGCAGCTTCTTCTGGGGCGCACCCGCGACCGGGCCCTTCTGCATCTGGGGCTTGGCGATCTTCATGAACTTGGCGAAGTCGTCCTCCGATATGAGAATCGGCCTTATCTGGATGCCCCGCACCACGCGGCGGATCGAGTCGAACCCCATGGCGTTCTGGGGATTGGTGGTCGCCACGGTGAGCGTCCCGTCGGCAAACGTGAGAGGGATGAGCTTGAACTGCGCAAGGATGGTGTCCGGGATCATCGCGTAGACCTGCGGGTCGAACTTGTAGCTGGCGAGGCTCTGGAATTGCATCCCCTGAGACCGGTTGAGGACCGCTATGCGCTTGGCCAGGATCTTGCACATGGACGCGGACATCTGGGGCGCGCCGTTTAGGAGCGCGTTGAAGACCTGGCTCGAGAGCGCGTAGATGACGCTGGGATCTATCGCCCGGCAGGTGGCCGACCGGGGGTCCTCGGTCAAAAGCGCCATCTCGCCGAAACACTCGCCGTCGCGGAGCCTTGCGATCTCGAAGTCGATGCCCATGGCCGCGTCGGTGATGAAGACGCCCACGCACCCGTGCTCGATGAGGTACAGCGCGTCGCCCGGGTCGCCCTCCTTGAAGACCGTCTGGTTTTTCTGGAATTCGAGCCTTTTTAGGTGCTTTGCGAGCTGTTCCTTGTAGTTCTGCGGGAATGCGGCCAGAAGCTCGCTCTCGTTGAGAATGGCGATGAGGTCCGACATTTTCATCCTCCTGGAGAAAAGTCCCGAGCATTCTCCGTGATAACCCGCGCGCGGTCAAGCCGGCATTCGCCGGAGCATTCGCCGGAGCCGGGTGCTCCGTCACCGGCAAACGCCGGCTCATGGTCGCCGTTGTCTCGGGTCGTCCCAGCATCAAGACAGACCGCCGATGTCAGCCCGCTCTCCACCGCCCGCCTTCCCGTTTGCCGTCTCCGGACGCCCGGCTCCGGCAAGCACGGCACGCTGCCGGGAAATGAACGGCGGTCGAGCGTTTGGTGCGGGGCGGGGGGATGTGGTATAGACGGAACCCCCGGAGGGGCGCGCGTGCGCATGGACTACGAAAAACTCGCCGCTGTGCTTGCGAACAGGGAGCGCCGTGTGGTTCCGCGCAAAGGGCTTGCGCCGTCGGGCGTGACCGTGCCGCTCTTCGACCGGGACGGGGCCACGCATGTCCTTTTCACCCTGCGCACCGACAAGGTGAAACACCACAAGGGGCAGATATCGTTCCCGGGGGGCGCCAGCGAGGCGTGCGACGGCTCGATCGTCGAGACCGCCACGCGCGAGACCGTCGAGGAGGTCGGCATCCCCCCGTCCTGCATTCACGTCCTGGGTCAAATCGACGACACCGTGACTATCTCGGACTTTCACGTCACGCCCGTCGTGGCGCGGGTGGACTGGCCCTTTCCGACCAAGGTGTGCGCCGACGAGATCGCCCGCCTAATCGAGGTCCCCCTCGCGGCCCTTCTGGCGCCGGGCACGCCCAGGATCGAAACATGGGAACAGGGCGACGAGCGGATCAAGATGTATTTTTACGACTTCGGCGAATACGTCATCTGGGGCGCGACGGCGCGCATCCTGCGGCAGTTCCTGGATATCGCAGGAAACTGCGTCGTGGCAGGCGGGAAACAGTAATCAGTGTACAGTGGACCGTGAAAGGACAGGCGCGAAGGCGCGAAGGCGATCATTGCCGCGCGGGCCAAAACGATGATATGAGTGGCTCCGCGACGGGGCGTCATTTCCGGAGTTGCCGATGGATCACAGGTACGGCGTGGTAATCGCGGGGGGAAGCGGGACGCGGTTCTGGCCCGAGAGCCGCGGGTCGCGCCCAAAACAGTTCCTGAGCATCACGGGTGCCGGCAAACCGCTCATCGCGCTGGCCCATGACCGGCTTCGGAAGGTACTCGATCGCGACAGGGTCTTCGTGGTTGCGGGCGCGGCCCACCGCGACCAGATTCTTGGGGCGCTGCCGGACCTCCCGCCGGGGAACCTCATCACCGAGCCGGTTGCGCGAAACACGGCCCCGGCCATCGGGCTTGCCGCCGCGCACCTGTCGGCCCAGGATCCCGAAGCGGTCCTCGCCGTGGTGCCCGCCGACCAGCACATTGGCGACGAGGACGGTTTCGCGCGGGTTCTTTCGGGGGCATTCGACTGCGCCGGCGCGGGAAACATCGTGACGCTCGGCATAACGCCATCGCGGCCCGAGATCGGGTACGGCTACATCCGGAAGGGCGCAAGCCTGGGGACGTGCGCAGGGTTCGAGGTCTTCGGCGTCGAGGCGTTCGTCGAAAAGCCTGACCGCGCCAAGGCCGTCGACTACGTGCTGAGCGGAAGATACCTCTGGAACGCCGGGATGTTCATCTTCCGGGCCGATACGATGCTCCGCGAGATGGCGCGGCACCTGCCGGAGGTCAGTGCGGGCCTGCGCGAGATCTCGACCGCCGTCGGCACGCCCTCTCTGGCGGAGGTGACCGAGAAAGCGTTTGCCGCGATGCCGTCCATCTCGATCGACTACGGTGTGATGGAGAAGGTCGGCGGGATCCGGGTGATCCCCGCGTCGATCGCCTGGAGCGACGTCGGGTCGTGGGCGTCGCTCTACGAGGTAAGCATCACCGACGACCGCGGCAACGTGATCTCGGGAGAGACGGTGCTTGTGGACGTGGAGCGGAGCGTGGTGAAGACCGACTCCCAGCTCGTCGCCGCCGTCGGGCTTCGGAACACCGCGGTCGTCGTGACAAAGGACGCCGTGCTCGTCTGTCCGCTCGACCGCACACAGGACGTGCGAAGGGTCGTCGAGGAGCTGAGAACCCGCGGGAGAAAGGACCTTCTATGAATCCGTTCATCTTCAAGGAATACGACATCCGGGGCGTCTACGAGAAGGACCTGACCGAGGACGTCGTGCGCGATCTCGGCCGCGCCGTCGGTTCGTACCTCTCGCGCTACCACGCCGTGAACGTGAGCGTCGGCCGCGACTGCCGGTTGAGCTCGCCGGCGATGGCCGGGAGGATCGTCGAGGCGCTGGCGGGGTCGGGCCTCCACGTGACCGATTTGGGCACCGTGCCTTCCCCCGTATTCTACTACTCGCTTTTCCACCTTGACGCCGACGGCGGCGCCATGGTGACCGCCAGTCACAACCCCGCCGAATACAACGGCATGAAGGTCGCCATGGGGAAGAGCACCATCTACGGCGACGAGATCCAGGAGCTCTGTCGGATGATCAAGCGGGGTGAGTTCGTCTCGGGCCGCGGGTCGGTGAAGCACGCCGACGTCGTCACGCCGTACATCGAGCACTGTGCCGGCAACATCAAACCCGGGCCGCGGAAGATCAAGGTCGTGGTCGACGCCGGAAACGGGACCGGCGGCGTCATCGCCTTGCCAATCATGCAGAAACTCGGGTTCGACGTCGTCCCGCTCTTCATCGAGATGGACGGCCGTTTCCCGAACCACCACCCCGACCCGACGGTGCCCAAAAACCTGGAGAAGCTCATATCCACGGTCAAGGACACCAAGGCGGACCTGGGCATCTCGTACGACGGCGACGCCGACCGCCTGGGCGTGGTGGACGAAAAGGGCGGGATCATCTGGGGCGACCAGCTCATGATTGTGTTTTCGCGCGCGATTCTCGCCGAGAAACCGGGGGCCAAATTCATCGCCGAGGTCAAGTGCTCCAAGACGCTCTACGAGGACATCCCGAAGCACGGCGGGCAGGCCATCATGTGGCGCACGGGGCACTCCCTCATAAAGGCCAAGATGAAAGAGGAGCACGCCGACCTCGCCGGCGAGATGAGCGGGCACATCTTCTTCGCCCACCGTTATTTCGGCTATGACGACGCCATTTACTCGTCGCTGCGGCTCCTCGAGATCCTGTCGAAAACCGACAAGACGATGTCGGACCTCCTCTCGGACGTTCCGCCGACGCACTCGACACCCGAGATCCGCATGGACTGCCCGGATGAGACGAAGTTCAAGGTCGTCGAAAAGCTCGTCTCGCACTTCAAGGGGGCCGGGTACAACGTGGTGGACGTGGACGGCGCGCGCGTCACGTTCCCCGACGGCTGGGGTCTCGTCCGCGCCAGCAACACCCAGCCGGTCTTGGTGCTGCGCTTCGAGGCCGACACCGAGCCGCGCCTCCGCGACATCCGCTCGCTCATCATGGAGAAACTCCGCGAGCTGATGTAGGTCGAACCTACACCGCCAGGCTGTTGGGCTTTGCAAGCTCGGCGGGCGAGAAGAGGTCGCGGGGGTCCACGCCCTTGTAGCGGCGCTGGCGGACCCAGAGGACCGCGAGCGTGCGCATGAACGCGGGGGCGTCGAGGCGGCGGGCCTTCCTGGCGCGGCGCACCTCCGACAGGATGACGCGGCGGGCCTCGCGGGGGAAGACAAGGAAGGTCCGCGAAAAGAAGATCTCGGAGCGGTACGGCACGAGGCGCGTTTCGCAGACGTCTCCCTTCTTTAACGTCCCCAGAGGCCGCCGCTCTGTGACCGAGAATTCCTCCCGCGAGAAGATGTCCCTCACCTCCACCCGGCCCTCGCCCATGCCCCGGATCTCGAAGAGCGCGTGCCGCGCCTCGCGGAAACCGTTCAGGTAGTCGAGAGTGCCGGCCGGGAGCGTCGCGTGGCTCTTCTCAAGAAAAAGCAGGAGAGGGGTCCTCCCCGTTTTTCCCACAGTGCGATCGATGCAGTACCATTCGAGGAACGCGTTGATGCGTTCCTCGAAGAACTCCTCCTCGGCATACACGTCCTTGACCTCGGCGAAGAACTCGGAGCGGGCCTTCCGGATCTCGGGCTCGAGGCCGCCGGACGAGACAAACTCAAAAAGTGCGTCGGTGTACTCCGAAAACATCTGGTGATGCCGTGCGCGGCTATATCCCGTCCCGATAGACGACCTTCCCCCTCACAACCGTCGCGGCGGCGCGGCCCCTAAGCTGCCAGCCCGCAAACGGCGTGTTGCGGCTCTTGCTTGCGAACGACGCCGGGTCGACCGTCCACTCGCGGTCGAGGTCGATGATCGTCACGTTGGCGTCCGCCCCGGGCGAGAGCGTCCCGCCCGGCAGGCCCATCGCCCGGGCCGGGCCGCTGGTCATGAGCGCAATGGCCCTCTTGAGCGTGATCACGTTTTCGTTGACCAGCCGAAGGACGAGCCCCAGCGAGGTCTCGAGCCCGATCATCCCGGGCGAGGCCACCTCGAACTCGACCTCCTTTTCGACGGGCGAGTGCGGGGCGTGGTCGGTCGCGATGGCGTCTATGGTGCCGTCGCGGAGCGCGCGCCGGAGCGCCTCGACGTCGGACTGGGATCTGAGCGGCGGGTTGACCTTGGTGTTCGTGTCGTAGTTTGCGACCGCCCCGTCGTCGAGCCACAGGTAGTGCGGCGCGGTTTCGGCCGTCACCCTGATGCGCCTTTTCTTGGCCGCGCGGATGTGCCGCAGGGACGCCTCGGCCGATACGTGCGCCAAATGCAGGCGCGCCCCCGTGAGCTCGCAAAGGGCTATGTCGCGCGCGACCATGATCTCCTCGACCTGGGGTGGGATGGGCCGGAGGCCGAAGCGCGTCGAGTTGGCCCCCTCGTTCATCTGCCCGCGCCCCTTGAGGGCGAGGTCCTCGCAATGCGAGATGATCGGCATGCCAAGGCCGCCGGCGTATTCCAGGGCGCAGCGCATCAGTCCCGCGTTCATTACGGGCCTCCCATCGTCGGTGAACGCCACCGCGCCGGCCGCCTTCATGTCGCCCATTTCGGCGAGCGTTTCGCCCTTCTGACCGGCCGAGATCGCCCCCGCCGGATGGACGATGACGCCGCCGTGCGCCCGGGCCTTCTGGATCATGAACTCGGTCACCGAGGCGTTGTCGTTGGGCGGCTCGGTGTTCGGCATGCACACCACTGCGGTGATCCCCCCGGCCGCGGCGGCGGCGCAGCCGGTGGCGATGGTCTCCTTGTATTCGTGGCCCGGCTCCCGCAGGTGGACGTGTATGTCGATGAGGCCGGGGACGACGAGCCTGCCCGACGCGTCTATCTCGTCGGCGCCGCGGAACTCCCGGGGGATTTGCGTGCGCGGAGAGATCGTCCGCACGACCTTGCCCTTGTCCACGAGGATGTTCTGCACCCGGTCGGTGCCGCCGGCCGGATCGAGTACCCGCCCGCCTCTGATCACAAGCATCTTCGCCGCGCTCCCTTCCGTCCCCGCCGGAGCTACTCCGTGATGTCTCCCGTGCCTCCCGAAAGAAGGTACAGCACCGCCATCCGAACCGCGATCCCATTTTCGACCTGGTCGAGTATCACCGACCGGCTGCCGTCGGCGATCTCGGGGTCTATCTCGACGCCCCGGTTCATCGGCCCCGGGTGCATCACGATGGCGTCCTTCTTGGCGTACCGGAGCATCCGCGCACTCAAGCCCCAGAGCCGGTTGTATTCGCGCAAGGTCGAAAAAAGGCCCTCGGCCTGGCGCTCCGTCTGGAGCCGGAGCATCATCACAACGTCCGCGTCCTGGCACGCCTCCTCGAACCGGTGGAACACCCTGGCGCCCATCTTCTGGATCCCGGCCGGGATCATCGTGGGCGGCCCGGCCACCCGGACTGTCGCGCCCATCTTCGCAAGGCACAGGATGTTGCTGCGGGCCACGCGCGAGTGCGCGATGTCCCCGGCGATCGTCACCACCAGCCCCTTCACCGCCTGCTTCTTTTCGATGATCGTGAACAGGTCGAGCAGGGCCTGTGTCGGGTGTTCGTGGATGCCGTCGCCGGCGTTGATGACCGAGGCGTCGACGATTTGCGTAAGAAAGTGCGGCGCGCCGCCGTTCTGGTGCCGCATGACGATGATGTCCGGCTGCATCGCCATGAGGGTCTTGACCGTGTCCTTGAGCGACTCGCCCTTCACGACCGCCGAGGTCGAAACGGCTATGTTGATCGAGTCGGCGCTCAGGCGCTTCTCGGCGATCTCGAACGACGTGCGCGTCCGGGTGCTGGGCTCGTAGAAGAGGTTGATGACCGTCTTGCCCCGGAGGGCGGGGACCTTCTTGATGGTCCGGGTCGAGATCTCCTTGAAGCTGTCGGCCGTTTCCATGATGAGCGTGATATCCTCGGCCGCGAGCTGCTCGATGCCGAGCAGGTGCTTGTGGCCGAAGGTTGCCGGGCCCTTGTCGGTCTTCATCCCGCCGACCCCTTTTTGAACACGACCGCCTGATCACGGAGCTTTTTGCCCATCTCGGTGAGCCACACCTCGACCTGCTCGTCCGGCGCCGTCACCACGGTCCGCCCGACGAAATCGGCATGAATCGGAAGCTCGCGGCGGCCGCGGTCGACAAGGACGGCCACCTGGATCCGGGCGGGCCGGCCGAAGTCCATGAGCGCGTCGAGGGCCGCCCGGATCGTGCGGCCGGTGAACAGGACATCGTCGACGAGGACCACGGTACGGTCCTCGATCCCGGCGTCTATCACGGTCTTTCCGACCAGGGGTTTTTTGTGACGGGTCAATATGTCGTCACGGTAGAGCGTGATGTCTATGACCCCCATTGGGACGTCGGTCCCCTCGACTGCGTCAATCCGGGCCTTTAGGCGCCTCGCGAGGAAGATCCCGCCGGTGCGGATGCCCACGAGCACGATGTTGCCGGCGCCGCTGTTTCGCTCGATGATCTCGTGGGCGATTCGGGTGAGTATGCGATCTATGTCCTTGGCGTCGAGGATCTTCAGTCTTCCGGGGGGCGGGGTCTTGGCGGGCATGAGGTCTCCTGCGTCCCGCTCCGGGACGCGTCACCACTTGTGGGCTTTCATGTCCTGGGTGAAGCTCATCTCGAACGTGTAGTGGACCTTGTAGTCGGTTGGGAAAAAACGCACGGTTTCGTTGTACGTGTACGCCACCGTTGTCGTGGACATCGCCTTGCTGCGCTCGATCCGGCAGTCGTTGGTCTGGACTACGAGGTCCGCCTTCTCCTTCATCAATTGGACGCACTTCATGCGCAGGACCTCGTCGTTGCGTTGGGAATACGAAAGGTTGGCGATCCCTTCCAGCGTTTCCTTGATGCAGTACTGCCGCCAGAAGATGGGCACATACAGATACGAAAGATAGGCCGCCGCCACAAGCGCGATGTACACGATCACGGCGACCACGGTGATCCCTTCCTGTCCCCGCCTGAAGGCGCGCATCGGCTCCCCCTTTTCCCGGGTGGTCATCAGCTTGGCCTACTAGCACCCGCGCGTCGGATTTGTCAACAAGCTGGTCGCGGCGAGGGGAAGCTGTACCGGGTCTTCTGCTTGGACAAGAGCGCCGTTTCTGTGCTCTAATCGGGCCGCAACGCGGAAGTGGCCAGTGGATAGTGGATGGGCGCGTGGATCGCGAAGCGAGGGAAGTTGGTCGTTCGTCGTCAGTCGTGAGTCGAATGTCGTGAGTCGCAAGTCAACCTGCGGGGTGTGAAATGACTCTTTTGCACGTCCTCGATGCCGCCGCCCTGACGCTGTGCGCGCAGATCGACGAGAACATCAAGATCGCCAAGGAGGCCGAGAAGGCGACAAAGGCCCTCTCCAAGAGCTACCTCGACAACATCAAGTCAATCGGCGAGGGGGTCGGGTCCGTATACCAGATCATCATCGCCGTCGTCGCCATCGTCATAGGCCTATTCCTCCTCAAGTTCCTCTGGAACATCCTGGCGTCCATCTTCGGCGGGAACAAACAGCTCAAAGAGTACCGCCGACACGAAACGGAGCTGCAGACCCCGCACGAGATGATCCAGCAGGCGGCGGTGCTTGACGCAAAGGGCCGCCACCGCGAGGCCGCCGAGATGTTCCTCGCCGGCGGAGACGCCCTCAACGCGGCGACGGTCTACGCCAAGCTCGGCGAGAAGAACCATGCCGCCGCCATCCTCGAGAAGCACAACCTGAACATGGACGCGGCGAAGCTCTACGAGCAGATCGGGCGTCACAAGGACGCGGCGCGCTGCTACGCCCTTGACGGGCACTACGGCGAGGCGGCCGAGGAGCTTCTCAAGGCGGGCGACGAGATCGAGGCCGCCAAGAACTTCGAGCAGATCGGCGAGGCGGCCCGCGCCGCGGACCTATATGCGAAACGCGGCCTTCTTCAGAAAGCCGCCGAGCTTTACGGGGCGGCCGGCGAGCGCGAGAAAGAGGCACAGGTGCTCGATGCGCTCGTCCAGAAGGGCGTCACGCAGGAGATGTTAAACGACGAGGACGTGCAGAAGGCGCTCGAGGAGTGCAAGCGCTTCCAGTCGGCGGCGACCATCTACATCAAGAAGGGGGAATTCCTCAAGGCCATTCTGGCGCTCGTCAAGGGCGGCCAGGTCGACGCCGCCGTCGATCTGTACAGCAAGATGCACGAGCGGCCCGCCGACGAGATCGTGACGGCGATCAACTATGGCGACAAGGACACGGCGATGAAGTTCGCCCAGTTCTTCCTCCGGGTGCGCGACCAGCGGTCCGCCGCGAAAATCTTCGACAACGTCGGCCGTTACAAGGAGGCGGGAGACCTTGCCGAGCGCTACGGAGACCACTACTACGCCGCACAGATGTTCCAGCTCGCTGGCGAGATGGCGCGGGCGGCGGTGTGTATGGAGCGGGCCAAGGCGTACATGGAGGCGGCGCACTGCTACGAGGAGGTCGAGGACTTCGCCAAGGCCGCCGACATGTACTACCTGGGCGAGAAATACGAGCAGGCGCTGGAGCACTACAAGAAGGCCGGCGATCAGGCCAAGATCGTCATGTGTCTCAAGCAGATGGGGCAGGCGCCCGGGGCCGTGCCGCCGACGAGCGGCGTGGTCGCCGCCGCGATACACACCCCTCCGCCCGGCCTCGACCCGCACGCGCTCGGCGACACCATTCCCGGATCCGACGTAATGGCGGCGCTCTCGCGCACTCAGGCGTTTTCGGCGCTCAATATCTCGGATCTTTCGGCCATCCACATGCAGCTCCGCCGCCGGGCGTGCCGCCGGGGCGAGGTGCTGGTCGAATCCGGGAGGCGCAGCGACGGGCTTTTCATCATCTTTAGGGGGTCGGCCGAGGTCTACCAGATGCGCGACGGCGGCAAGATTTCGCTCACGACGCTCGGCACCGGCGAGCACTTCGGCGAGATCTCGGCGCTTTTTGACCGCGAGGCCACCGCGACCGTTGCGGCCCAAGACGATCTCGAGGTCATCTTCATCCCGACCTCCGACCTCGAAACAATCCTTGTCACCAACCCGGCCATAGGGCTCAAACTCTACTCGACGTTCGCGCGGGTGCTCGCCGACCGCCTCGCGAAGACAAACACGCTCGTCGACGCCATCCAACTGGAGGCCGAGGTCGTGCAGGGGGCGTGAACCCACCGCCCGCCACCCGCCGCCTACCGCCTGGTCGTTGCGAACTTCTTTTTGTCTTTCTTGCAGATGATCTGGATGACGTTTCGGCCGGACATCGCCACGGCGGGGATGCCGCCGCCGGGCTCGACCCACTGGCCGCACATGTAGAAGTCCTCGATGCCGGGGAGGGTCTTTTTTATCTGCTTCTTCCAGTTGGCGGGCGTGATCTGCCAGCCCTCAAAACTCCCCTGCCAGTTGCCGGTGTACCGGCGGAACGTGAGCGGCGTCGCCACGTCGCGCATCTCGACCTGTGCCGAAAGCCCGGGGAACCGCTTCTCCAACGCCAAAACGACCGCGTCCGCGATCCGGTCCTTTTCGGCCGCGTAGGCCGCCTCGTCCTCGCGGAGTCTCCGCCAGTACTCGTAGTCCGAATCGAACATCACGCGGACGACGGTCTTCCCCGCGGGCGCCATCGCCGGGTCGAAATTGTGGATCTCGACGGTCATCCGGTCGCGCGCGCCCCCCGAGACGAGGACCGGGGGCTCAAGCGGGACGCTGATCCCGCATACCGACGGGTGAACCTCGTCGAACCGGCGATTGACGCCGAGCGCGACGTGGACGAGCGGGGGGGAAGATGGGCTCTTTCGCAAAACGCGCGCGGATCACGTCGTCAACGTATCGGCCGTCGAGAAGATCGAACACGGTGAAGTGCCCGTCCGCGGCGGAGATCACCACGTCCGCGCGGTGCTCCGTGCCGTCTTCGAGCCGGACGCCCGCGGCCTTGCCGTTCTCGACCAGGACCTTCGCGACCTTCGCCTTATACGCGATCTCTCCGCCCAGCGCCTTGAAGCGCTTCTCGATTGAAAGCGCAAACGGGAGCGACCCGCCAATGGGGTATCCCGCGACCTTCCGGTGCATCCAGGCAAAGGTGAACAGGACGAAAAGCATCGAGAACTCCGGCATCCACGCCTGCGGGAATCCTTCGCGAAGGAGCGGGTCCGAAAGCCGCGACGCGAATCCGGCAAGCGACACCTTCGCCCAGCGCGTGAGCGTCCCGATGCGCGGGAGGATCGTGAGCATGAACTTCATGCCGTCGAAAATCCCGTACGTCTCGGGCGCCTTGTCCACGGGAAGCTCGACCCTGCAAAACACCCTGACGGCCTTCGCGAAGTCCTTGATGACCGCGCCGTCGCCGGGCGAAAGCTCGAGCAGGTGCCGCTCGAAACGATCGATGTCGCAGTACATGACGAGCGTCCGGCCGTCGCGGCCCTCGACCCGCAAGTATTCGTCGTGGTCGATGACCGTGCGGCCCTTGATTGCGCCAAGCTCCTCCCAAATCGGATAAAAGTTCGACGACGGCGAAGAGCCGACCAGCCAGTGGAGGCAACCGTCAATCGTGTAACCTTCGCCCGGCGATTCCGGAACCGATGATGATGATCGATTTTTCGGGCATGCGCTCCTCCTTGCCTGGAATTGTCATCCGGTCGCAAGGGCAAAAGACGCCCCTGCCGCTTCGGTATCGGCGGGCGAAACGCCTAGCGCCCGGAAGTGTTTTTCCCAGCGCGCCGCTTTCGCCTTCATGCCAGCAACCACTTTTTTGGCTTCGCGCACCTCCAACCCGAACCGCGGAGACAGGCTTAGGGCGTTTTTGAGCGTCGCCGCCCTCCCTTCGGCTCCCAGGGTCATCGAGAGGGCGAAGTCGGTGCCGACACCGGGCCGCGCCGGCGTCGGGACGATATCGTACGCCGGCGAGAGGGCATATCCCCGCGCGCCGTGCACGAACCCGTGGTTGCGGGGATGATCGTCCGTGTTTCGGCACAGGACGTTGAAAACCATCCTCCTAAACAGCTCCCGGATCTGGTCGGGCCGGGCGAGCGTTGCCAGGCGCATCCGGTCCGCAAGAACCGGGTAGCTCCAGGCCGCGCGGTCCAGCTCGTCCCAGTCGGCAATCGAGAGCGCGCTCATGAAGCCCGAGCGAAGGTACCCGCGCGCGGTTTTTTTCCGGTCGAAGCGTTTGACGAGCAGCACGTCCCTGCCGCCGACGTCCGCGAGGCGCGTCTCCGGGATGGCGATGCCGCATCTTTTTGCGAGCGCCATCGTGGCGTGCTCGATCCGCGGGTAGTTCAGGACGTCTCCCTTTGCGGGGAACTTGGCGATCCAGAGCGCGTTGTCCAGTTCGACGGTGCACTTCGGCCGGGCGCCGCCGACACTCGACCCCTGTTCAAGAAGCCGCAGGAGATCGGGACCGACACTCCCGCCCTCCTGCAGCGCGAAAGCGGCCTTCACCAGATCCCGAAGCGACCGAAACGCGGGAGGGCCGCCCTCCGCCTCCCCCTGCTCGAGCGAGGTCCGAAAGTCGACGTTTCCGGCGCGCGAGGCGTTGCCCCTCAGGAGGTAGTCCATTTCGCCCAGCGCCTCGGGCGGCACCTTGGCGTCGGCGGCAAGGACCAGGCGCCCCCAGTAGTCGGGAGACGCGTCGCGAAAGGCGCCAAAAAGGCCGCCGTTTGTCGAAACTTCCCTGGTGCGCGTTCCGAGGGGAAGCGCGACGGGGTCCACCGGCACGGCGGTTCTGCGCTCCAGATAGCGCCGGCCGTACGAAAACCTTCCGATCCCGTCGTCGGGGTAGAGCGTGAAGACTCCGGCGGGAACGGCGACCGTCTCTCCCGGCAGATAGATGAAAACGAATGCCTGCAGCTCACGGGCCATTGTCAGAAATCCAGGTTTTGGGCCGGCGCCTGTTTTTTTCGCACGCGCTCCGGCAGGCGCCTCTTTTCGAAAAACTTCCCGATCTCGTCGCTTTCCGGAGCGGCGACGCGCGAAAGTTCACCCGCCATGCCCAGAACGTGGAGCGCCGCCGCGAGCACCGAAAGCCCCACCGACGGGTCCCCCGCTTCGAGCCGCGAAAGCGTCTTTCGCGCGACCAGCATGCTCCCCGCCATCTCCTCAAGGCCCCACCCCCGCCGCTTCCGCGCGGTCCTTACGTTATTTCCCACTGCCGCGATCGCCCCAAGCGCCTCGACCGCCAGCCCCTCTTTCCCCAAGCTCTTCCGACCCATACAAAACCCCTTAAAACCCCCAGAGGGTCTTATATGATACATTTCGCGTGAGGTCAAGCCGGATGCCGCGGGCATCAGAAAGACCCTGGCCGGCTGTGCCGGGAATGCCGGTGTCCGGCCGCGGACTCCGCCGAACAGAACCACATGCCCCGATCGGGGGAGAAGATCAATCTCCACGCCACAGGAGGCGCAACAAACGGCTATG
>JACRCP010000028.1 GCA_016218965.1 Deltaproteobacteria bacterium
CACTGACCGGTCCTATCTTAATGATCGTTGAAGGTGGTGTTCTGATGGCTCCGGCCGATGTTCTCAAGTCGAGGCGCACACAGGTCCTCGGGATAGCCGCAAGGCACGGCGCGAGGAATGTTCGTGTCTTCGGCTCGGTGGCGAAGGGGGATTCCGATGAGGTCAGCGACATAGACCTCCTTGTGGCTTTCGAACCCGGGCGGAGCCTTCTGGACCACGCCGCGATGCTTCTGGACCTCGAGGCTCTGCTTGGCTGCAAGGTCGACGTGGTGTCCGAGAAGGCCCTGCGCCCCCGCTTCCGCGACCGCGTTCTTCGCGAGGCGCTCCCACTATGAGGGACGACAGCGAGCGACTGCGGGACATACTCGAGTCCATCGAGCGGATCGAACGGTACACCGAACAGGGCAGGGGAGCATTCGACCGCGACGAACTGATCCAGATCTGGGTTGTCCACCATATTCAGATAATCGGCGAAGCGGCGGCCAGGGTATCCGAAAACTTCAAGGTAACGCATCCAGGGGTGCCGTGGGCGCAAGTCGTGGCCATGCGGAATGTCCTCGTGCATCAGTACTTCGGGATAGACCCGGATGAGGTCTGGGCCGCCGTAGAGCGCGACCTGCCGGAACTGAAGACCCAACTGACCCAAATATTGACACTCTTGTAAAAACCCCGTTTGCGCGAAAAAAAGGCGCATGGAATTGTCAGTTTCACAGTTTGGACCGGCCTATTTCGGCCATGTCTACTCCCCCGGAGGAGGCTGTTTGACTTTTTACGAACGAATCAAATATTGCACGAACTCGCGCCACTGTCCGGGTGACCCTCCATCGCCCGCCGTCGTTTCTACAGAGGGAAAAAGATGAAGGGCGGTCAAACAGGGGGGTCTATTGCTTCTTGACAATATGCCGTGTACATTGTCAACTATGTTTACGCGTACTTTGAGCCGCGCGCTTCCCAAGTCGAGCTTCTTCCTTTTCGGCCCGCGTCAGGTGGGGAAGACCACGCTTCTCGAGGGCGTTCCCGACGCGATCCGCATCGATCTGCTGGATCCCGATGAACAGCTCGCGTTCAACAAAAGCCCGAACCTGCTAAGGGAACGTCTGTCGGCGGCGCCGCAACGGAGGACCGTCGTGATCGACGAGATCCAGCGCGTGCCCCGCCTCCTCGACGTCGTGCAGTCGTTGTTCGACCACGATCGTTCGCTCCGTTTCATCATGTCGGGTTCGAGCGCCCGGAAACTTCGCAGCGGCCAGGCGAACCTGCTCGGCGGCAGGATAAGGACCTTGAACCTTCACCCACTCACGGCCGCCGAGATTGGCGGGGCCTTTCGTCTTGACCAGGCGTTGACGTACGGCACACTTCCAAGGGTCGCGATCGAACTCGGGGCGGGTTCGCATGAAGAGGCGCGGGCAATACTGAAAGCGTACGTCACCATGTATCTCCGCGAGGAGATCAAGGCAGAGGCGCTGGTGCGCAGCCTCCACGGCTTTCAGAACTTCCTGGACGTCGCCGCGGCGCAGTTTGCCGAACAGGTGAACTTCTCGGCCGTTTCGAGGGAATGCCAGGTCGCCTACGCGACCGTCCGCGAGTTCTATTCGATTCTCGAGGACACGCTCGTCGGGTTTTTCCTCAAGCCGCACGCGAGGAGCGAACGGAAGCGGATGAGCCTGGCCCCGAAGTTCTACTTCTTCGACAACGGGGTGACTCGCGCCGCGCTCCACGCGCTGCCGGCCGCTCCGAACCCCGCCGAACGGGGGCGCCTGTTCGAGCAATGGTTCATCCAGGAAGTGAACAGGCTCAACGACTACGGTGACAAGGACTGGATGCTGTCATTCTGGAGGACCAGCCACGGGGCCGAGGTCGACCTTCTGATCGAGCGCGCGGGCAGAATTATCGCCGCTTTCGAGTCCAAGAGCACACCCAACATCTCGGCGGCGGACCTTTCGGGACTCAAGGCGTTCTCCGAAACCCACGCGAACGTCCCCCTTTTCGTCGCCGCGCCCGTCAAGGCCCCGCGGAAGATAGGCGACGTAACGATACTCGATCCCCTCGAGGCCCTCGCGATGCTTGAAAAACGGTTTTGACCTTTTCACGTTCGGCGCCGCGGCAGTCATCTCGCGCCGGGGGGCCGCTTCCGTCGAACGCGGCGGACGAAGACGTCGTCGCGGCCGGGAGGCGGATGAGTGATGCGCGCGACATCTTGCTGACCGAAGTCGGCAAGGCGGCGATGGCGGCGATTCGCGCCTGCATGCGGACGTATCAGCCCGACCTCGACGCACTCGCAAAGGCGCTGGCCCAGGCCCTGCCGGGGGGAAGTCATCGCATAACCGCCGCCCGCTCTCCGAAAGACGAACTCACCCCGACGGTCCCCCCGAAAGCGCCAGAGTTCAGCCCAAGCCGTACCCGCCCCCCGCAGCCGCAAGCATTGACGGCGAAGGCTGGCGATCCGGTTCCAGGTACGCTTTGGGCGGTTGAGGCAAGAAACCTTCGTAATATCAGCCGGATAACCTCTGGGTTCGTAACTTCTCAAAAAGTGGTGGCCGAGGCGTCGGAGCGGAGTCGGACGGTTGCGCCGATCGTCGTCGGTCCGGGGATGCTCCAGCGTTCAGCTTGGCACCGGGGGAGTCTACGGCGCCTGTGCGCGAGCTTCGATGAGGG
>JACRCP010000260.1 GCA_016218965.1 Deltaproteobacteria bacterium
AATATGTCAAGCTGAAATATGATTACGGCGCGGCAACATTCGTGACTACTTTTGGCTTTTCAAAGGACGCCCCCCGGAATCACTGCGGTTTTTCCCTTCTGAGTACGGAAAAAGCTCAACACAGGTTGGAAGTTGGGTTAGTGTCCGCCCGTGCGCTTGGGCAGGGCATTCCAGATGCGCAGTGCCAACAGCAGGCCGATCACCGCGAAGGGGATGAGGAAGAGAGGCCAATAGGCCCAGCCGTGTTTCGTGATGCGGCCGAGAGCGGCGGACTGGACGCCGACACCGAGATACACGAAGCCGTCTATGATGCCTACGGCCATGGCGGTGGCGCCCTTGCCACCGAAGTCCGCAGTGGCGGTTCCCGACAGCACGCCGTGCGTTCCGATTACGCAAAAAGACCCGATGACGAGCGCAGCGAAGATCGTGACGGCCTGGGCAGTGGTGCCGCCAAGCGAACTCATTGCGAGCGCCATGGCACCCAGCAACACGATCATGACGCCATAGAGCAGTCCCGCCACCGGGCCGCGCCGGGAACCGAAAACGCGATCGGACAGGAACCCGGCGGTGAGGCCTCCGAAGACGCCTGCTGCGAACAGGCCGACGCCCTGCCAATCGGCCAGTGCGGGGAAAGCCGAGTGCTCACGGGACCAGATCGGGTACCAATACATCAGACCGTTGCGAAGCACGCCCGTACAGAACTCGATGAGAGCGATTGTCAGCACGACCGGGTGGGTAAGGAGCTTGCCAAGCACCCGCACCACCGACGCTTTATTCCCCGAATCGAATTCATCCGAGCTGCCCGCGTCGAACGGGCCCAATCCGGCATCCTCCGGCGTGTCGTGCACGAAGATGAAGGTCGCTGCGAAGAAAAGCATGAGCAGCGCGCCGGGCATGAGGAAATAATATTCGGCGGCCGAGCCGAAAAGGTTCTTGGTGACGACAGGCGAGACCGTGTATGCCAGAAACAGACCGCTGGAGATCATGATGCCGAAGATGCCGCCGAAAGCGCCGCGTTCGCGAACATGGAACCACGAACCGTTCACCTTTACGATCGCGATGGCGGCCCAACTCTGGAAATACATGTTGATGGCCGTGAGGACGCAATACGTGGCAAGAAAGCGGTCGGTCCAGCCCATGCTCAGGATTGCGCCGATTACGAGGTTGACTGCGGACGAGCCGGCGGTGGCGACGAGCATGGCAAAGCGCCCGCCCAAGCGTTCGGTCAGCGGGCCGTTCAGCAGGAAGGACAAGCCATAGGTCCACGCCCCCACCATTCCGACCGTGCCCAGTCCTTGGTCATCGATCAGGGCCGTCATGAAGCTCTTCGCGGGGATGTAGCTGTAGCGGCCCATGTAGAGAAAGGCGTAGGCCAGTCCCAAAGGGAACCAGTTCAGAAACCGCCGGCGGCGGAATTCGGGGCTGTGGGTCGGCGCGGGCATCGTGATCCTCTGCCGCTCCTTCTCGGGTTGCCAGTCCAAGTAACAGGAATCCGGCCGGCGGGCAAGCTGTTTTCC
This sequence comes from Deltaproteobacteria bacterium, assembly GCA_016218965.1. Lineage (GTDB taxonomy): Bacteria > Myxococcota > SpSt-1050 > SpSt-1050 > JACRCP01 > JACRCP01. The sequence goes on from JACRCP010000260.1 coordinate 1,518, forward strand.
GTTGACAAGGATTCGGGGTGCGTCCTAAAGGTAGTGAATGAACCGATCTTGACGATGGAGGGACAGCATGGAACTCAAGGTCCTGCACGTTGACGCCGCGAGCGGCTTCTACAAACTGGAACGTTTCCCCGTGGGGCAGTTTCTGGGGCCGGTGGATCTGGGCCTCCACTGCGCGATCTCGCGCAACGCGCTGACGTTCGGCGGAGGACTGTTTGCCGGGTCGGTGATCCCGGGGAGCAACCGGCTGATCTTCTCGGGCTTCTCGCCGTGCTGGGGCGGTTTTTACGTCTCGTCAATGGGCGGCGCCGCCCTGGTCTTCGACAACCTCGGGATCTCCATGGTCAGCATCTCGGGCCGGGCACACAAACCTTCCGTCCTTGTGCTGAACCGCGAACACGGCGAGGAGATTGACGTCGGGCTCCACCCGGTGGACGCGGGCGCCATCTGGAAGGGGTTCGACGGAGAGGAGGGGATCTACGCGCTCATCCGCCACGCCTTCAAGCAGTATTCAGGGGATTACAAGGAGATGCCGCGTGTGCTTGCGACCGGCCCCGCGGCGCTTCACACGGACCTTGGCGCCATCGGTTCGGTCGTCACCACGTCGTCGGGGCAGTTCACGCACGTCGACACGTGGGCGGGGCGTGGAGGCCTCGGCTCCAAGATGCTCCAGGAGCACAACGTCGCCGCGGTGGTCTACGGCGGGACGGTCATAGACGAGGACTTCCGCGACCGGAAAGTCGTCGACGAGTTCTTCGAAAAGCACTACCACAAGAAGATGCAGATCAAGGACCTCGAGGCGACCAAGAAGTACCGTTTTGACCCCGAGTTCGACACAGGCGGCACGTTCGGCGTCAACTACGCCAAGATCGGCGGCCGGCTCATGGCGTTCAACTACTCAAGCTGCGAATGGACCGAGGACGAGCGCAAGCGCGTGCACAAGGAGTTGATCCTCGACCACTATCTCAGGCAGTTCAATGAAGAGACGATCAAGACCAAGAGCTTCCACAACTGCGGCGAGCCGTGCGCGGCGGTGTGCAAGAAGCTCAACGGGCCGTACAAGAAGGACTACGAACCGTACCAGACCATGGGGCCGCTCTCGGGCGTCTTCGACCAGCGTGCCGCCGAAAAACTCAACCACGCGGCGGACGCGGGCGGGTTTGACGGGATCTCGGTAGGCGGCGTCGTCTCGTGGCTGATGGAATGCATGGACCGCGACATGCTCCGGCCCGAGGACCTCGGCCTGACCGGAAAACCCGTGTTCAAGGCCGCCGGATTCCGTGTAGTCGAGGACTCGGCGTGGAACGCCGAAATCGGCCTCAAGATCATCGAGGGGATGCTCAACGGAAACCCCATGCTCGACATGCGCCGCGGCGCGCGGGAGCTTTCGCACATCATTCGCGAAAAGACGGGGAAGAACGTACGCGACCTCCTGGTCTGCTCGTCATTCGGGCGGCACGGCTGGATGGTCCCCAACCAGTATTGGTGCCCGGGTGCCATCTCGCCGATGCCAATCATGGGCAAATACTATATGTACTACGGGTACGACTTCGTCCCGCCGCGCAACCTCGGCCGGATGCACGCCGACCGCATGGTCAAGGAGCTGATTATGGACAACTTTGGCGTCTGCCGGTTCCACCGCGGCTGGGCCGAGGACCTCCTCCCAGAGCTTGCCGCAAACCTGCTGGGCATCAAGGATGGGCTCGATGGCAGGCACAGGAAGATCGCGTCGCGCATCGCGAGCCGCAACTCGAGCGTGTTCTGGGAGGGCGAGCGCGAGATGGACTTCATGAAGACGTACCTCGAGCGCTGCCTTGCCGTGGACGGCGTCAAGAGGCCCGAGCTCGACTCGTGGATCGACGCGTTCCGAAAAGACAAGAAGGCCGCGGCGTTCGACTGGTGGTTCGAGGTCTTCAAGGGCATTCACGAGTCGCTCCGCGAGTACTGATGCCGTCTTGGAGTGCGGCGGCGTGACGCCGCCTTGGATCCGCCGGGGTTTGACCCGGCGTCCTCTGGCGAGGTCTGAAATGGAAAAGTTCTTCGAAGGAAAGGTGGCCGTGGTCACCGGCGGGGGCCGCGGGATCGGCGAGTACATCGCCCGGGACCTTGCGAAGACCGGGTGCCGCGTGGCGCTGGTGGCACGGAGCACCGGCGAGATCGAGAAGGTCGAAGAAGGCATCCGCGCCGGCGGTGGCGAGGCGTTGTGCGTCCCGGGCGACGTGCGCGACCCCTCGACTGCCCTTCTGGCGTGCAGGACCGCCGTTGAGAAGTTCGGCCGCCTCGACATAATTGTCAATTGCGCGGGGGTCTTCATACCGACCGAGGCGCGCAAGTTCAGTCCCGAGGCGTACAGGGACGTGATCGAGACGAATCTGCTGGGCACCATCTACTTCTGCCAGGCGGCTGTCGAACACATGGTTCCGAGGCGGTTCGGGAGGGTCGTGAACATCTCGTCGCTTGCCGGCAAGATGACGTTTGCGCAGTCGGCCGCGTACTCGGCGTCAAAATTCGCTGTGATAGCGTATTCCGATCGCCTTCGCTCGGAGCTTCACAAGACAGGCATTAAGGTCACGACGGTGATGCCCGGGTTCATCGACACGGCCATGCTCGACAAGTTCAGGAAGAGCGTGCCGAACGATCTGTATCTGCGGGCGACAAAGGTCGTCCCCGAGAAGGTCTCGGGCGTCGTTGTGGCGGCGATCCCCAAGGGGAAGCCCGACGTCTACATCACCGGCTGGGACACCCTGATGGTCCGCTTCGTCACCCGCGCCCCGCGCCTTGCCGACGTCTTCGCGAGGTTGATCGGGATAGGATGATTGGGTATGCGCCGCGTTTTTGCTGCATTCGTACTGATTGTCCTGCTGTGGACCGCCACGGCATCGGCGCTCGCCCCCTTCGACTCCGCCGGGGCTTCGCTCAGGGCGGGCTGCCCGGACGATACTTGGTGCGAGCAACAGGTGGTGCCGGGGGTCTTGTGGCGGCTCAAGAAGTACGCGGACGTGTTCGGCGGGAGGCAGACTGTCAACGTGCTTGAGGTCGGGATGAAGACTCCGGGGGTCTCCGTCAAACCCGTGATGCAGGCGAAGGCGGGGGCCTGCCAGAAGACCAGCCGCATCGGTACGGATTCGGGCGCTGTCGCCGGCGTCAACGGCGGCTACTTCGATACGGGGGCGTGCGTACCGCTGGGTTTCAGGAAGGTTGACGGCGACGTCCTGTACGAGGCGGTTTTGACACGGCCTCCGCGATCGGCCATCGGGTTGACGGCGGTCGGCGGCATGGTGATCCGCGCGGTCGGGACCGCCGACCGTTTTGACGAGGTGACGCACGGCCTCGGCGCCGGACCGCGGCTTCTCAAAGACGGCGCGAGCGTCGTGTCAGAGGCGATGGCGGCCGAGGAGATCGCGGGGAGCATGAACAACAAACACCCGCGCACCGCGGTGGGCGTCAAGGGAGAAAAGCTCGTACTCGTGACGTTTGACGGCCGGACCTCCGCGGGCGCCGGCGTCACGCTCGACGAGCTTGCGCAGTGGTTTGAGTGGTACGGCGTGCCCGACGCGATGAACCTGGACGGCGGCGGATCGACAACGATGTGGATTTCCGGCGAACCCGACGACGGCGTCGTCAATTACCCCAGCGACAATCAGAAGGCCGACCACTACGGCGAACGGTCTGTGACCGAAGGACTGTTCGTGTTCTACGACCCGCCGGCCGACGGGGGGACCACGGACACCGGCGCAGACGCGGAGACGGCAAACGACGGGTCGCAAGACGCGGAGACGACAGACGACGCGGACGACGCCGGGTCAGATCTGTCCGATTCGTCCGATCCGTCCGACGTGTCCTTTGACGGCCCTGCAGACGCGGAGACAGATGCAGGCGCAGACGCGGAGACGGCGGACACCGGCGCGTGCCGCGAGGGGTCACTCCGCTGCGCGGGCGCGGCTTTGGTGGAGGTTTGTACCGGCGGTTTGTGGCGAAGCGCGGCGGCATGCGGAAAGGGCGCTTCCTGCGAACGTGGCAGATGCGTTGCCGACATCTCCGATCGGGATGCCGGTGCGAGCGGGGGCCTGCCCTCCGTAGCTCCCGCAGGGAGCGAAGGAGGGTGCTCTTGTTCAAACATCGGGAGGATTCGATGACGACCCACAGGCTCACGGAGCGCCACGTCAAGGGCTTTGACGGGACGAGGCTCTACTACAACTCCATCGGCCGGGGGGTCCCGCTGGTCTGCACCGACGGGATCGCGTGCGACCAATACGCTTGGAAGTACGTTTTGAAGAACTTCTCGGACAGGTGCCGCGTCATCCGCTGGAACTTCAGGGGTCACGGCCGCTCGGCCAAACCCGAGAACTTCGAGAACTTGAGCATAGAGAACATCGCCGACGATCTTGCCCTCGTCATGGACGATGCGGGGGTGGAACAGGCGGTCCATCTCGGGCACAGCATGGGCGTCCAGGTCATCTTCGAGTTCTTCAGGAGGCACAAGGACCGCGTCGCGGGGCTGGTCCCGATATGCGGTTCGTACGGGTACCCGTTGAAGACCTTTCACAACAACGAGATCGCCTACCGGCTGTTCCCGTTCATATACGACGCGGTCATGAAACGGCCGCGCCAGATCGAGGAGTGGTGGAAGAAGATCGTCCCGACGCAGTTTTCGTACTACATAGCGATCCTCACCGAAATCAACCGCCTGCTGGTCAAGCAGGAGGACTTCATGCCGTACCTCGAGCATGTGGCGCAGATGGACCTCGAGCTCTTTCTCAAGATGCTCAAGTACGCCAACGAGCACACGGCACGCGACGTCCTTCCGTCCATAGACGTCCCGACGCTCATCTTCGGGGGCGAGCACGATTCGTTCACGCCGGTCTGGCTTTCGATGGACATGCACAAGCTCATCCCGGGAAGTGAGATCCAGATCCTCCCGCTGGGCACGCACACGGCGCCCATCGAGCACCCGGACCTCCTTTCGCTGCGGCTCGACAAGTGGCTGCGCGAACACTTCCCGAAGACGTACGGCCGGTCATTCGCCAAGAAGGCGGCGGTCAAGAGGGCCACGCACAGGAAGACACCGGAAGGTGGCCAGCGGCCGGTGGCCAGTGGCCAGTGAACTGCGGACAACGCGCCGGTGAGAGTCCCTTTCAGAAACCGAATTCGCGGCCGTCTGGTCATTCCGGCGCTTTTGTGCGCGGTCCTTGCGGAGATGGCGACTGACGCGCGCGCCGTCGAGCCGTGGATAGACTGGAAGACCATAGAAACCGGACATTTCTCGATTCATTTCTACAAAGGCGAGGAGCGCTGGGCGCAGAGGACGGCGGAGATAGCCGAAAAGGCGCACGAGCTTGTCGCGGGCTGGCTGGGCTGGGAACCTTCCGAGAAGACGCAGATCCTCATCTACGATGACGTTGATTCGGCCAACGGCTCGGCCTGGGTGCGGCCGTACAACGCCATCAGCATCCTTATTACCTCGCCCGGGTCGCTGAGCTCGCTCAACGACTACGACGAGTGGTTATGGGGCCTCATCGTCCACGAATACGCGCACGTCATCCACCTCGACATGGCCTACGGCATCCCCTGGGTCGTCAACTCGGTGTTCGGGAAGACCTCGACGCCGAACCAGGTCCAGCCGCGGTGGTTCATCGAGGGCCTTGCGACCTACGCCGAGTCGTACTACTCGGGGGGCGGCCGGATCCGGTCAAGCCTGTTCGGGATGTACGTCAGGACGGCGATGATCGAGGACGCCTTCCCCGAAATCGACCGCGTGGCGTCCGGCCAGGTTTGGTGGCCGCAGGGGACGACGGCCTATCTGTACGGTTCGCACTTCATCGACTACATCGCGAGGCGCTTCGGGCACGAAAAGCTCGCTGAGATCTCAAAGGAGTACGCTTCGCGGATCATTCCGTATTCCTTCAACAAGATCGCCAGGAAGGTTCTGGGCGACGACTACATCTCGGTCTACGAAGACTGGAAGGCAGAGGTCCGCGACGCCGCGGTTCTGGCCGTCGAGCGGGCGGGACGCCGCCCGCCCACGCAGTTCGAGAGAATCACCGAAACCGCGCAGTGGACGCATATGCCGCGCTGGGCCCCGGGCGGGCGGCTCGCGTGGTACGAGGGTTCGCAAGATGACTACCCGCATATCGTCCTGCACGACCCTGCGGACGGGACGCGCCGGCGCGTCACGCGCGTGAACGGCGGCGGGGCCTTCTCGTTCGTCCCCGGAAGCGACCGGTTCGTCATGGCGCAGTCCGAGGTGTTCGAGCAGTTCGCCTCGTATTCCGACCTGTACGTCTCGAACCTCGGGGACGGCGATCGCGTGCGATTGACCAGGGGCCTCCGGGCGGACGACCCCGACGTCTCCCCCGACGGCACGCGCGTCGCGTTCGTCAAGAACGGCCTCGGCCTCACGTCTCTTTGTGTGCTGCCGCTATCGTCCGCAACGCCTTCAGCCTTCAGCCTTCAGCCTTCAGCCTTCAGCTGCCTCTGGTCCCCCGACGACGCGACGCAGATTTCCACCCCGCGGTGGGCGCCGGACGGGTCGGTGATCGCGGTGTCGGCGTGGACGCCGGGGGGCGAGCGCGACATCTACCTCGTCAACGTGAAGTCCGGCGTCCCCGAGCGGTTGACCGCCGACCGGGCCATCGACGCCGAGCCGGACTTTTCTCGCGACGGGCGCTACGTTTTCTTTTCGTCCGACCGCACGGGCATTTTCAACATTTTCGCTTTCGACCGCGATACGCGCGAGGTCTTTCAGGTATCCAACGTGCTCTCCGGCGCGTTCTCGCCCCGCGTTTCGCCCGACGGCTCGCAGTTGGCCTTCGTCATATACGGACACCGCGGCTACGACGTGGCGAGGATGCCGCTCGACCGCCGCGGGTGGTTCATCGCCGATGCGTATGAAGGAGGGAGGCCCGAGCCGCCGCTCCCGGAGCGCGGTCCCGAAAGGGAGGTCAAACCGTACAGTCCGTGGGACACGATTTTCCCAAGGTCGTGGTTCCCAATCTGGGAGGACGACGCCTACGGCAAGGTGTACGGCGCAGTGGTTCGCGGCGGAGACATCGTGGGGCGGCACAACTTCATGCTGGCCCCCAAATACGGCGCCGACAGCCGCGCGTTCCTGTACGAGGCGAGCTACACCAACCGGTCGCTGTACCCGTATATAAACTTGTACTCGGCGCGGTCGAACTACGAGCTCGGCGGGGCGCAGTTCAGGCACGGGCGCGACGCCGGGTACCGCGAGTGGAACACGCGGGGGACGGTCTCGGCCTCGTTTCCGTTTTCGAGCTGGGATGTCGATCAGAACGTGGGCGTCGAGTACTCGTACGAGCACCTGACGCCGGCCGAGGGGACGATCCAGCGCAACTTCATGCCCGACGAGAGCATGCCGTCGCCGCCTGACCTGGGGGATCTGGCGTCGGTATCCTTGTCGTATTTCATTTCCAACGCCCGCGGTTACGGGATGTCGGTGAGCCCCGAGGAAGGCGGGGCGGGGAGCGTCACGCTGCGGTACTACAGCCCGGTGCTGGGGAGCGCCTTCGAGGTGGCCAAGGTCGAGGCGAACGGGAAACTGTTCCGAAAGCTCCCGTCAATGAAGCACCACGTCGCTGCGTTCAATCTCTCGTACGGGACTGGGACCGGCGACATGCGCCATAGAAGGCTTTTCTACATCGGCGGCGTGCCGGACCGGGACATCGTCAAGGACCTCATGGATGACGTGCGGACGGGCGGGGAGAACCTGCGCGGCTACCAGCCGTACGGGATCGCAGGCGACACATACGTCATAGGCAACGTCGAGTACCGTTTCCCGCTGTTCGTGATAGAGCGCGGTCTCCACCTGCTTCCGTTTTATCTGCGCCGGGCGCACGGTGCGTTTTTTGTCGACGTTGGGAACGCGTGGACGGGGCCGTTCGAGAGCGAGCGCCTGCGAGTGGGGAGCGGCCTCGAGCTGCGCGTCGACATGCTCCTCGGCTTTTACGTCCCCGCCACCCTCCGAACCGGCTACGCCGAGGGGTTCTCGACCGGGGGCATCAAGCAATTCTACTACGTCCTGGGCGTGGTGTTTTGAGTTGGCAAGAAGGACGCGACCTTCGGGGCGTCGTTCCGACTTCCTGCGGTCGCGAAGCCGGGGTCGACGCCGTGAAGCGCCGACCGGCGCGCAACAAGTCGTGCTGAGTGGCAACGGAGGATGCTCGATGGACCGCGCCAACGAGTTGAAACTGGGCGCCCGCGCCACGGCGTTGGGTGAAAGCGCAGACGCCGCCGCTTTGACAGAGTTGACGAAGCTTACGCGGTCGTCTTCGGCAAGGGTCTGGCGGCTCGCCGCCTCTGCCATCGGCAAACTGGCCGGCATTGTGCCGGAGGGGGAGGCGGTCGAGGCCTTGCTCCCGCTGCTTCAAGACGAGCATCCCCAGTGCCGCCAGTACGCGGCCAAGGCGTTGGGAGCCTTCGGGGCCGCCGCCGAGAAGGCGTTGCCCGATCTGCGTGACCTGTTCAGAAACCCGTCGGAGAGAGACTACGTGAAGCGGAGCGTGGTGACGGCAGGGAAAACCATCCGGGAAGCCGTCCGTGTAGCGGAGTCAAAGGCCGTGCGCAGATGCCGACGTTGCGGCGCATCGGTGAATGCGGACGAGTATGCCCGTTCACGAAAGGCGTTCCAGAGGGTGTTCTGCGACAAGTGCTTCGACGAAGTCTATCTCGAGCGCCGCAACTTCGATACCGAAGTGGAACTCAACAAGACGATCCGCGCCGCGGATGGCACACTGGTTCAGTCGGACGGCGAGCGCATCATCACCGAGTGGCTAGCGGCACAGGGAATAGCTTATCGTTACGACGAACGCATCCGAATCGTCGAGGGCTACGCCATCCGTCCGGACTTCTACTTGCCCGAGTTCGACGTGTACATTGAGTACTGGGGCATGGACACGACGGACTACAAGATCGGCATGTTGAAGAAACGGAAGCTGTACCAGCAGGAAGGGAAGCGGCTTGTGTCGCTCCACTTCTTGGAGAAGGCGCGGCTGCCGGAGATCCTTGGGGAGAAGTTGAAACGATACGCAAGAGTGTCGGATTCGGACGAGACGAAGCCTGCTCCCGCGAAATGAAAACGAGCTGCAACTGCTCACCGGTGGTGGGCGATTCATCTAGGCCCACGCGGGGACATGATGTCAACCGACATGCATGTGGTCCCGGTCCGGCGACGGTGCCAAGCCGGTACCGAGGTGAATTTTGCTGTTGCAGTTGGACCGCGGATACACAATAATCGTGTTCGGTGAAGGAAAGCCGCATATACAAGATCGCCGAGGCGATGTTCCAGGTCCAGCCGGGCGAGGCGAGGCGGACGCTCTTGATGTTCGTCTACCTCCTTCTCGGGATGAGCGCCTTCATCCTGGGCCGGACGGTCAAGAGCACGCTCTTCCTCACGTACTACAAGGTCTCGAACCTCCCGTACATGTACATCGCCGTCGCCGTGGTCATGGCGGCCATGGCCGCGGGGTACTCGCGCATCGTCGACCGCTTCAGGCGCGACCGGCTCATCTTCGGCGTGGACATCCTGTTCGCCGCCCTCGTCATCGGGTTCTACGGCCTCATCGCGATGCAGACCGGGAAGGGTGCGGGGTTCAAGCCGGGCGACTGGGTCTTCCCGGCCTTCTACATCCTGATCGAGGCGATGGGCCTCTTGATCGTCGTCACCTTCTGGACGTTCGCCAACGACCTTTTCACTTCGCGCGAGGCAAAGAGGCTTTTTTCGATAATCGGCGCCGGCGGCGTGCTGGCCAACGTCGTGTGCGGCTCGACCACCACGTGGCTCGTAAAGGGCGGGGGGCTGGGCACCGTCGATCTCATCCTGCTCACGGCCGCCTACCTGTTCGTGTGCGCGCTGGTCATCAGGCTCGCCGGGCGGGGCACGTCTTTCACCATCAAGCCCCCGCAGGCGGTGCGGCATACCGCCAACTTCCTCGGCGACATCAAGGACGTCATGTCGTCGCGGCACCTGAGGTTCGTCGCGATGGTCGTTGCGGTGATGAGCGTCGTCATCACGCTCGTGGACTACCAGTACATGGTAAGCCTCAAGAAGCACTACACCGGCGACCAGTTGACCGTATTCCAGTCATGGTTCGTGATGGGCACGGGGATCTTCGGCTGCGTCATGCAGTTCTTTTTCACCGGCCGGCTGGTCGAGCGGTTCGGGATCATGGTCGCGCTCTTGTTTTTGCCCCTTGGGATGGGCTCGGGCCTGATCTACTTCATCCCCACCGTCGCGCTCGCGGGCGCCGTCGTGGCGCAGGCCAGCAACTACGTGTTCCGGTACACCGTCAACGACTCGACCATGCAGCTCCTCTACATCCCCGTCCAACCCGCCAAACGAGGCAGGGCCAAGGCGTTCATAGACGGGATGCTCAAGCAGATAGCCAACGGCACCGCAGGCCTCCTGCTCATTCTTTTGAACCAGGTCAGGATGCCGCTCAACCGGATTGCGATAATCCCGGCCGTCGCCATAGGTCTGTGGCTCTTCCTTCTCACCCGCGTCAAGCGCGAGTACTTGAAGAGCCTGATGGACACGCTCAAGAAACGCAGTCTGGATCTCGCGGCCACGGGCATCAACGCAAGCGACGAGGGGACCGTCAAGACCCTGTCGGGCATCCTCACCGACCCCGCCACCGCCCCCGACCACCTCCTGCACGCCATGGATCTCGTCGTATACGTCAAGTCACCCGGGTGGGCGTCGGTGCTCACGGCGCTGCTCTCGCACGCCGATCCGCGAATCAGGAACAGGGCGCTCGAGCTTCTGGGGTCGCTCGGGTGGAGCGTGGACATCAAGGAGATGATGAAGTGCATGCAGGACGCCGACGAGCAGGTCCGTGCGACCGCGATCCAGGCGTACTGCAACGTGCTCAAGGAACGCGCCGTCGCCGGGGTAAAAGGGGCGCTCCGCGACCCGAGCCCCATGATCCGCGCCGCGGCGGTTTCGGGTCTCATCAGGCACTGCGGCCTCGACGGGATCCTCGAGGCGGCCGACACGCTCAAGAAGATGATCGAGAACCGCGATGACGCCGAGCGTTTCTGGGGCGCCCGCACCATGAGGCAGATAGCCGTCCCCAACTTCTACCACACGCTGTTCCGGCTCCTGGGCGATTCGAGCCTGGAGGTCGAAAAGGAGGCGATAGCCGCGGCCGGCGAGATGCGCAGCAAGGAGCTGGTGCCCGCGCTGATATACAAGCTCGGGCGCAAGGGGGCGGCCTCGGTGGCGGCATCAACGCTTGCGCGGTACGGCGACGACGTCGTCGATACGCTCTACAAGGTGCTGGCCAACACGGGTGAGCGGCGCGAGATCAGGCTCCGCGTGCCGAGGGTCCTCTCCGAGATCGGGACGCCGCGGGCGCTGGAGGCGTTCATGAAGTGCCTCGGGGAGCCGGACGGTGTTCTTCGCCTCCGGATGGTGTCGTACCTGTCGAAGTTCAGGCGCCAGCACCTCGACATCATGGTCGACGACGCGGCAATCATCGCCCAGATCCGCGAGGACATCCGGCACGCGTACCAGGACGCCGTGACGATTCGCGATCTCAAGTTCGAGACCGAGGGGTGGAACATCCTGCGCGAGGCGCTCGAGATCCGGTTCAAGCGCCACGTGGCCACGGCGCTCCGGCTCATCGAGTGCCTCTATCCGCAGAGCCAGATGAGCATCATCATCGCGAACCTCTCAAGCGACAACGCCTCGCTCCGCGCCAATGCCATTGAAGCCATTGACAACATGGTTTCGCGCTCCATAGGCCGGCAGATCATCCCGCTCATCGAGAGCGGCGACCCGGCGTCGCGCGACGACCTTTTTGACGACGTCGGCGGCATCCGGAGCATGGAGCGCGAGGCCTGGCTCAAGGACCTGCTCAAAGGTCCGGACCCGTGGCTCGCGGTGTGCACGCTCTGCGAGATCAAGACGCACGGGCCGGCGACGCTCATGCCGCTCGTTGCCGGGACGGTGAGGTCCTCGGACACGCTGGTCCGCGAAACCGCGCTCTACGCCATGCTGCAGAGCGGCGCGCCCCTCGTCGACCCCGAGGTGCTCGAGGACCTCACCCGCGACAAGTCGCCGCTTGTAGCCGGGTTTGCAAGGGAACTGCTCGCAATGATAAGACCGCCGGTGCCGGAGGCGACGCAATGATTTCGACGCTTGAAAAGATCATCTTCCTCAAGGGTGTCGAGTTGTTCTCGCAGCTTTCGGGGGAGAAGCTCGCGCAGGTTTCGCAGATCGCCAAGGAGGTCGAGTTCGACCGCGGCAAGAAGATCTTCTCGGAGGGCGACGCGGGGAACTCGCTGTTTCTCATCGTCCGCGGGTCGGTGGACGTCGTCAAGGGCGACAGGAGGCTCGTCACGCTCGGCGAAAAGGAATGCTTCGGTGAGATGGCGATACTCGACTCCGAACCGCGTTCTGCCACCATCGTCGCGTCGGCCGACGTGGTCTGTCTCGAGTTGAGCCGCGAGGACTTCTACGAGCTCATGGCCGACGAGCACGAGATCCCGCAGGGGATCATCAAGGTGCTCGTCAGGCGGCTGAGAAACGTGAAGACGTGACGGGACCGATGACGGGGACGGGAGGAGGGTATCCCACGGGGAGCATGAAAAAACACTATTCTGTTGCATGCCTGCTTGCCGTAGTCGGTGCGTTTTCCTGTGGAGGCGAGGGCCCGCCCCCGTTCGTCAAGTTCCAGGCGAAATCCAAGGCCGGGGCGAATGAGGCGCAGGCGGTCGATGCGAAATCCTCCGCGAAGGCCGGACATGGCGTGCCTAGGGGTGAGGCGGCGGCCACGGCATCTGCTCCCGCTGCAATCTCCGGCGAGAAGAGCGATCCGGCGGGGGAGGCGGTGGAGGCGGAGGCTATACGGAAAATCGTCAAGACCGGCGAGTTCAACGTGACCGTCAAGGAGATGGACGGCCCGCTCGAGGCGCTCTCGCGAAAGCTCGAAGGTCTGGGCGGGTTTCTCTCGGACACCAACGTCTACCGAAACCCCGGCTCGCCCCCGCACGCCCGGATCGTCCTCAAGATCCCCGAGCGGAGTTTCGGCCCGGCGGTCGAGCACATCCGATCGATGGGCGAGGTGACGTTTGAGAGGGTGTGGACAGAGGACGTGACCGATCAGTTCTACGACCTCGAGGCGCGCATCGGCAACCAGCGGCGGACCGAACAGCGGATGCTCCAGATCCTCGAGCGGCAGACGGGCAAGCTCCACGAAGTGCTCGAGGTCGAGCGCGAAATCAGCCGCGTCCGCGAGACGCTCGAGCGCTTCCAGGGCCAGATGAAGGTGCTCTCGACCCGGATCGATCTCTCGACCATCACGCTCAACGTTCAGACCAAAGAGGACTATCGGCCAAAAAAGGAATCGTCCTTCGGCGAGAAGGTCTCGGACATGTTCAGGTCGTCGGCGGGGGCGCTCGTGAAGTTCCTCACCGCCATCGTCTTCATCGTCGTCGCGATTGTCCCGTGGCTCTCGATACCGGCGGCGCTGCTGGTCTTTGTGTTCGTTTTGAAGGCAATCTTCCTTCGGAAGAGGAAGGACTGAGGGAGGGAATGTCGCGGTGAAAACACTGGGTATCTCGCTCTGTGTCCTGGGGGGCGTTCTGTGGGCAGCGTGCGGCGGGGGGGATGGCGCGGTTGACGCCGGCCCGGGCGTCGATGCCTCGGCGGCGCCGGACGGGGGCGCGGCGGACGCCGGGGCCGATTCGGGGTTCGATGCCGGATGGCCGCCGGTCGCAAGACCGCCCACGACCGTCAAGGTCACGCTCAGCCCCAGGCTCCCGCTCGAGAAACAGGACGAGTCGCTCTCGGACGACTTCGGGGAGTACTCCATGAACGGGCCGGGCGAGCCGCACATCCTTCGGGACGACCTCGGCACGGCGGGGCACCGGTCGGGCACTCCGGCGCCCAAGTCGGTCCTCTACATCGGGCATACGAGCGACAACCACGTTGTGGACTTCCAATCGCCGGCAAGGGTCGTGAGGCTCGACAACCCGAAGAACGCCGGGGCGTACCGGCCGCAGGAGGGGTTCGCGATTGCCCTCTTCGATCAGATGCTCAAGACGTTCAACGCCTTTTCGTACTTCCGCAAGCTCGACGCGCTGGTCCTGACCGGCGACGGGATCGACAACAACCACTACAACGAGGTCCGCCTGTTCGTCGACGCCCTCGACGGGAAGACGGTCGACCCGAACACCGGCGGCTACCCGTTCTCGGGTGACTTCAACATGTGTTCGCCGGTTTCGGCGCGCGGGATCGACCCCGCGGTGCCGTGGTTCTACGTCATCGGGAACCACGACATTCTTATGCAGGGAAACTTCGAAGTCGTGTCGCGGGCGCTCACACCCGACGAGCAGGAGGTCCAGATCTCCGAGTCGGGGTTCTACAAGACCGCGGTGGGCGACAAGTCGGACACCGTGATCGAGTGCCAGGAAGGGCCGCTCAACCCAATGGATCTCAAGTCGGGCGTTGTCACGCCCAACCCCGACCGGAGGTTCCTTACGCACCGGCAGATGATCGAGGAGTTCTTTGTCACGACCGGCCTCCCCTCGGGTCATGGATTCATGCAGTCGTCCATCGATGCCGATCTCGGGGTCTACACGGCGGATCTGGGCGAGGGGGCGCCCGTCCGGCTGGTTGCGTTCGAAACGGCCCATCCCGAGGCAAACGACGAAGGGTACGTGCTCCGGACGGTCGTGGACGGGTTTTTGAAGCCCGAGCTCGAGAGGGCGAAAAACGACGGTGTGCTCGTGGTCGTCGCCTCGCACCATCCGTCGTGGGCGATTGTCGAGAAGAGCGAGGTCAGATCGGACGAGCTTGTCGGGCTGCTCGCGTCGTACCCCAACGTGATCCTGCATCTCGTGGGCCACGGGCACTCGAACACCGTGACGCCGCACCCGTCGGGAAACGCGGATGGGACGGGCTACTGGGAGGTCGAGGCGACTTCGACGATCGACTTCCCCCAGCAGGCCCATCTTGTCGAGATCGTCGACGACGGCGACGGCACCGGCTCGGTCTACGTGACGGTCATCAACCACGACGCACCCGAAGGTTCGGTCGCCTGGCGTGCCCGCGCCCTCTCAATCCTTGACATCCAGACCGGCGCCGACCCCGACCCGGACACCGGCGGGGTCTCCGACCGCAACGTCATCCTGAAGTTTTTGGTCGCCGACGCGGCCAAGCCAAAACTCGCAGCCATCCCGGCAAGGGAAGTCGAAACGCTCAACTACTAGCGTTATTGCCAGGTCGGCGTTGTCGGCGGCGGGGGCGGCGGGATGTACGCCGGCTCGGGTGGCGCCGAAGGGTAGGGCGTGTACGAGGGCGTTGCCGGCGCGGTCGAGGGCATGGCGGGCGGCGGGTACGAAGGCGCCGCTGGGGGCGGCGCGGCGGGGGCGGGCGGCGGCGGGGTCGCCGGGGCGCCGGGCTGTGCGCCGGGGCGCATGGGGATCGGCTGGCCGTTCTGATCGAGAAGCGTCACCGTCCATCCATTGAATTCCGCGAGCGCATGATAAAGGACGCTCTTGGGCCACTCGGTCGGGTTCGGCTTGATGGGGGCGTTTTCCCAGTTGATCTCGGCGACGCCCGGGATCGAAACGAAGATGCTGCCTCCGCGCACGAGGATGCGCAGGTGGTATCTGGTGTCGAGCGCCAGCGTGACGGGCACACTGCGGGCGACGGGGCCGGGCGTGGTGATCATGATCTGCATCCCCTGCGCCGTGACGCCGAAGGTCTGCGGGCACTCCACGTCGGCCACGGCAACCGTGGCGTTCTCGTGGACAGTGATCCCCGCGTAGCCGCCCCCCGAACAGTCGCCGGAGTACTGCATGACGTGCTTGGGCGTGATGTCCACATCCACCGAGTAGTCGGTGTTGATCTGCTGGGCCCACGCGGTCCCCGCGAGCGCCGCGAGCATCGAAACTGACAAAACCAGAGTTGCCTTCATCTGGCCTCCTGTGTCTTCACACAACGTTTTGTAGCACAAGTCGCGATAGACAGTCAAAACCATCTCTGTTAGGCTCCGGCACGATGGAACGGAATTCGGCGGGCAACGGGACGGGCGGGTTCATCAAAGGCATCCGCCTGTTGGACGCGACGATGCTGGTCATGGGTTCCATGATCGGCTCGGGGATCTTCATCGTCTCGGCCGACATCGCCCGGACGGTGGGCTCTCCGGCCGGGCTTCTTGGAGTGTGGGTGCTCACGGGGCTCATGACCGTGGGGGCGGCGCTCTGCTGCGGGGAGCTTGCCGGGATGATGCCTCGCGCGGGCGGGCAGTACGTATACCTGCGCGAGGCGTGGAGCCCCATGGTGGGGTTTCTTTACGGCTGGACGCTCTTCCTGGTCATCCAGACCGGGACGGTCGCGGCGGTCGCAGTCGCGTTCGCGAAATTCCTGGGCGTGTTCTGGCCCGCGATTTCGGCCAAAAACCTGGTGCTCGACTTCGGGACGGCCCGCGTCTTCGGGCGCGATTTCCACCCTGGGGTTTCGACGCAACAGGTCGCCGGTATCCTCACGCTCGTCCTCCTCACCTTGGTCAACCTCCGCGGGGTCAGGGCCGGGGCGCGGGTCCAGAACGTGTTCACGTTCCTCAAAACCGGCGCGCTCGCAACGCTGGTCGTCGCGGGCATGGCGCTTGGCGCAGGGAGCGGGGTGTTCTCCGGAAACCTGGAATCGTTCTGTTCGCCCGGGCCGTTCGCGGTTGCGACGTTTTCGGCGATTGGGGTCGCGATGGTGGGCTCGCTATTCTCGGCCGATGCCTGGAACAACGTCGGGTTTTCGGCCGAGGAGGTCGAGGACGCGGGGAAGAACGTCGCGAAGGCGATGGCGCTCGGGGCGACCCTCGTGTGCGTCCTCTACGTGATCACGAATCTTTCCTACCTTGCCGTCCTGCCGCTCGGTGGTGAGGAATCCGCCGCTGATCCGCTTGGCCGGGGCATTGCGCATGCCGCCGAAGACCGTGTCGGGACGGCTGTGGCCGAGGTCCTGTTCGGCGGCGCGGGAAAGTTCCTCGTGGCCGCGGCCATCATGGTCTCGACGTTCGGGTGCATCAACGGGATGCTGCTCACGGGCGCGCGCGCGTACTACGCGATGGCGCGGGACGGGCTGTTCATCGCCCCGATTGGCACGCTCTCCGAGAATACCCGCGTCCCCGCGGTTTCGCTCGTCGTCCAGTGCGTCTGGGCGTGCCTTCTCACGCTCTCGGGGACCTATGGCCAGCTTCTCGACTACGTCATCTTCGCGGCGCTGCTCTTCTACGTCGTCACCATCGCCGGGATGATGCGGATGAGGCGCACCAAACCCGATGCGCCGCGGCCGTTTCGCACGCCGGCGTACCCGGTCCTGCCGGTTTTTTACATTGCCGCCGCATCTGCCATAATGATCGTGCTTCTCGTCCACAAGCCCATGTACACGTGGCCGGGGCTCATCATCGTCGCCCTCGGCATCCCCGTCTACTTCGCTTGGAAGAGGGCCAAAGGCGCAGGGCGCGAGGCATGAGGCATGAGGCGGGAGTGACAAGCCGTTTGATCTCGGTCGCGATTCCGGCGATTCTGGCATCCGGTCCTTCGGACGCCCGCGCCGGCGAGACGCCCGAGATGATGATCAAGGTCGGCGGCGGGTTTGCGGCGGCGGCGCTTTCGGGGCAAGACTTCAAGGTATTCGCGAGCGAGCTCAAGCCGGGGGAGGAGTGCCTTTCAGAGAGCCCCTCCGCCGGCGACGGGGGGCTGCCCGATCTTGAGGGCCTCATCGAGTCGGGCGGCAAAGACGTTCGCGACGGGGCGAAACCCGCGGATTTCAACGGCGAGAAGTTCGTGAGGATCTCGTCGTTTCCCGGGAGGCACACGCTCAAGTTCGGGCTCAAAAAGTCCGTCATCACCATCAACGGCGAGGGGTCGGGCTACGGGCACCTGATACTCGAGGCGGCGGGCGGGAGCATCACGTTCGACAAACGCACGTTTCGGGGCCGCATGGAGCTTGTCGCCTCCGCCCGGGACGGACTGGCGGTGGTGAACCGGATACCAATCGAGGACTACCTCAAGGGGATGCTCGGGTCCGAGATGAGCCACTCATGGCCGCTTGCGGCGCTCAAGGCGCAGGCGGTGGCGGCGCGAAGCTACGCCGTTCACCAGCGGTACTTCGGCGGGAAGTGCCACTACCACGTCGAGTCGAGCGTCATCGACCAGGTCTACACGGGCCTGCAGAAAGAGGAGATCTCGACCATCCAGGCGGTGGCCGACACGGCGGGCGAGGTGCTCTCGTACGGCGGCGAGCCGGCGCTTGCGCTGTTTCACTCGTGCTGCGGGGGCCAGACGCGCGACATCGCCGAGGTGTTCGGCAAACCGGTCCCGTACCTCAAGGGGCGGAAGTGCGGCTTCGACTCGGCCTGTCCTTTGTTCCGCTGGAAGCGGACGGTCCCGCTCGAAAAGCTCGGAGACGCGCTCAAGAAGGCGGGGCTGCTCTCGGGGGCGCTCGACTCGGTCTCGATCGACGAGAGGGGGAGGGCGGTGCTCAACGGCTCACGGAAGATCCGGACCGACCAGCTTCGCCGGGCGGTCGGGTACAATGCGATCCCGGGCGGTTGGTTCACGGTTTCTTCAGAGGTCGGACAGGCGGTGTTCTCGGGACGAGGGTCGGGCCATGGCGTGGGGATGTGCCAGTACGGCGCAAAGGGAATGGCCGAGGCGGGCTGGGACTACCGGAAGATCCTGGGGTACTATTTCTCGGGGGCGGAGCTCATAAGGATGTACTAATGAAGCTCACCGACTTCGACTACGATCTTCCCGAGGGTCTCATCGCGCAAACGCCCGCAAAGAAGCGTGACGGGTCGAGGCTCATGATGCTCGACCGCCTAAACGGCGGGTACTCGCACCACGCATTTTCGAATCTGCCGGCGCTGCTTTCGAAACGCGACCTTGTCGTCATCAACGACACCAGGGTCATCCCGGCGCGCCTCGTCCCGCGCAAGCGCACCGGCGGGAAGGTCGAGATACTTCTCGTCCGGCGCCTCCCGGGCCCGACCGAAAGATGGGAATGCATGACGCAGGCGTCGCGGGGGATACGCGAGGGAACGGAGGTGTTTTTCGAAGGCGGCGAGAGGTGCATGTTCGAGAAGACGGCCAAGGGGGGTTTCTGCGTCGCGGCCTTCGAGTCTCGTGCGGCGTTTCGGGCGATCATCCAAAACTTCGGGAAGACCCCGCTTCCGCCGTACATCAGGCGTGAGCGCGGCCCCGGCCGGACGGACGCCGAACGCTACCAGACCGTCTACGCCCGCTCGCCCGGCTCGTGCGCGGCGCCGACGGCGGGTCTGCACTTCACGGACGCGCTGCTCTTTGCCGTCGGCAAGGCGACGGCGGGGGTGGTGCGCCTCACGCTCCACGTGGGCCCGGGGACGTTCCTCCCCGTCAGGATTGAGCGCGTCGAGGACCACGTCATGCATGCCGAATGGATGAGCATCGGGGCGGGCGTTGTGTTGCGGCTGAACCGGCACCGCGCGGGCGGCGGGAGGGTGCTGGCCGTGGGCACTACCGTGGCCCGGGCGCTCGAGCACGCCGCCGATGAAGACGGGACGATAAAGGCCCAGACCGGGTTGACCGACATGTTCATCACGCCGGGGTATTCCTTCAGGGCCGTGGACCGCCTGCTCACGAACTTCCACCTCCCGCGCTCGACGCTTTTGATGCTCGTCTGCGCCTTCGCCGGCCGCGACTTCACCCTTCGCGCCTACGCCAACGCCGTCTCGCGCGCCTACCGTTTCTACTCCTACGGCGACGCGATGCTGATCGTCTGAAAACGGGCGCCGGGGGAGGCGGTTTTCACTTGATCGCGAAGCTCTTTACGGGGATCTTGGCGGCGGCTTCTTCGGCGGCCTTCTTGATGGTGTCGTTCGAGGGCTCGTAGGCGAGGGCGAGCTTGAAGCTCTTTTCGGCCTGCGCGAAACGGCCGGCCTTGAGGTCGATCATTCCCTGCTGGTAAAGCTTCTTTCCCTGCGCGGTCTTGAACGTTTCCTCGGCCTGCGATTTTTTGTGTTCATCCTCCTCGGTGTACCTGATCCTCCGCTGGCCTTCGGGGAGGGAAAGCACGGCGTCGTAACGTCTGCGCTTGTCGTGGTCCCGGAGCACCGTGTACGCCTCGGTGAGCCGCTTGGCTACTTTGAGGATGCGCTCGCGAAGCGCGGGGTCGGTGACGCTCCCGAAGTTGTCGGGGTGGTACTCGCGCGACTCGGTGTGGAATGCGGCCTTGATCTCTGCGGGGCCGGCGGTCGGGGCGACCTTGAGGATCTGGTAGTAGTCCAGCTCGTCAACGACGTTCGAAAGGATCTCGATCTGTGCCAGCACTTCCGGATTCATCACACCTCCGACAGACGACCTACGACCTGCGACAATCGGAGCACAACCCCTCCCGTCGTTCGCGGGCTGTTCGTGGGTCGTCAGTCGTGAGTCGCTGGTCACGCGTCATTTGGCCTCCGGCATGTCCCGGTCGCGCGAGAGCGCCATCTCGCGGTTGACCTCGGCCGACAGCTCGACCTCCTCCTCGGAGAGCCCGCTCGACAGGTAAATGGTCGTCGACTGTTTGATCCCCGTCTCGACGTCGGCGGCCGACACGTTGACCAGGCCGTCGTTGTCGATCTCGAACGAGACCTGGATGTTCACCTGCCCGCGCGGGGCAACCTTGAATCCCGAGAACTCGAACTCGCCCAAAAGCTCGTTGCCTTCGGCCTTCTGCACCTCGCCCTGGAAGACCCTTATGCGCACCTTGTCCTGGTAGTCGCGCGAGGTCGTGAACGCGCGCCCGCGTTCTACCGGGAGCGGCGTGTTCTTGACGATGATGGGCTCGGTGAAGCCCCCGACGGTGCCGATGCGCAGGGTGAGCGGCGTGACGTCCAGAAGATAGGCGTCGTGCTTCTCCTCGGAAAGCGAATTGGCAAAGATGGCCGCGCCCATGGCGACCACCTCGTCGGGGTTCACCCCGTCGAGCGGCTTCCGCTGGAAATAGTACTGGACGGAGTCCCGGATGAGCGGGAGTTTCGTCGGGCCGCCTACGAGGATCACGCCCTCGATGTCGCCAATGGTGATGCGTCCCGACTGGATGGCCTCGTCGCAGACCTTGAAGGTCTTCTGCACGAGATCCATGCACATGTTGCGGAACTGCTCGGTCGAAAGCGCGGTGCTCAAGTCGCGCGGGGAGCCGTCGGGGCCTTCACAGAGCTTCCGCACCGAGATGGCGGCCGTCGGCGAGACCGAGAGTTCGATTTTGGCGCGTTCGGCCGCGTCACGCACGCGCTGGAGGGCGTAGCGGTCGGCCGAAACGTCGATCCCCTGGCTCCCCCGGAAAAAGTCCAGGAGATGCTGCATGATCCTCTGGTCAAAGTCGTCGCCGCCCAGGTACGTGTCGCCCGCGGTCGCCACGACCTCGAAGATGTCCTTGCCGATATCGAGGATCGAGATGTCGAAGGTGCCGCCGCCCAGGTCGTACACGGCGACCTTCTGGGCGAGCCCTTTTCCGAAGCCGTACGAGAGGGCGGCCGCGGTCGGCTCGTTGATGATCCGGAGGACCTGGAGCCCCGCGATGCGCCCGGCGTCCTTGGTGGCCTGGCGCTGGTTGTCGTTGAAAAATGCGGGGACGGTGACCACCGCCCTCGACACCGGCCGTCCGAGGCAGTTCTCGGCGATCTGCTTCATCTCGCGAAGGACGAAGGCCGAGACCTCGGGGAGCGAGAACACGCGGTCGCGGACCTTGATTCGCACGCTCGAGTTGGGACCCTCGACTATCTCGTACGGGCAGAGCGATTTGGCCTTCTTTACTTCCTCCGAGAAGAAGTAACGCCCAATCAGCCGCTTGGCCGAGTACACCGTCGTCTCCGGGTTCGTGATGATCCGCCGTTTGGCCTCGTTTCCGACCAACGCCCGGCCGTCGTCCAGAAACGTCACGACCGACGCATGGGTCCGCTCGCCCCACTCGTTGGGGATCACGACCGGCGTGCCGTCCTGCACGGTCGCCACGCAAGAATACGATGTGCCGAGGTCAATGCCGATTACCGGTTCATCCATCAGAGGGCCTCCATTCCCGTCCGGCGGTCCTTGAGCCATTCTTATTACCACCCGCCCGCGCGTCCATCAACTCTTTTTCCGGCCCCGGTCCGCTCGGCGCCCCTGTTTGCCAAGTGCTTTCGGGGAGTTGAAAGTGTTTGCCGTAACTTCTCAAAAAGTGGTGGCCGAGGCGTCGGAGCGGAGTCGGACGGTTGCGCCGATCGTCGTCGGTCCGGGGATGCTCCAGCGTTCAGCTTGGCACCGGGGGAGTCTACGGCGCCTGTGCGCGAGCTTCGATGAGG
>JACRCP010000031.1 GCA_016218965.1 Deltaproteobacteria bacterium
AGGGGTCATCCGTTCCTTCGGCGGCAAAACTCTTCGACCTCCTCTCGGCCGTCGCGGGGGGTTCGGACTTCGTAATAGAAGAACGCCCGCGTCACGAGACCGTTTGCCGCACACCGCGGAAACCCCGCCGTGCCGACGCCACCCACGTCGCGGCCAGGTAGACCTCCCTCGTTGACGATCTTCGGGCTGCCGCGCCGTTTGTGTCTTGGAGGATGCGGCAAGAAGGCGGACGGAAGTTCACATGATCCATGTTCGTGAGGAAATGACACCCCCCCCCTTGAAATGGCACGGCCGGTGGCCCGACCCCCAAAGGCTCCCCGGGGAGTGGAACTTGCCAGTCGGCACGACGTGAACTAACATTGGGGACATGAACACCGCGACCATCACCATCAAACTCGACCGCAGACTCAATAGCCTTCTCAACCGCGCGAGCCGGATGTCCAAACGGCCGCGCAGCGAGGTGGTCAAGGAAGCTCTGCGGCGCCAACTGTCCATCGATCTTTTCCGCCAGGCGCGGCGGCGTCTCATGCCGTTTGCCGAAGCGAAGGGATACCTCACTGACGAGGATGTCTTCCGCGACGTGTCGTGAAAGTGTTCTTGGACACAAACGTGCTCGTCAGCGCTCTTACCGCGCGCGGGCTTTGTGCCGAACTGCTTGAGCAGGTGATGGCCGGGCACGATTTGATCATGGGTGCCCCAGCGGAAGTTCCTGCCGGCCTTCAGTGGAAGTCCCGGCTTTCGACCTCGGCCGGGGGGCGCTGGAGGGAGGGGACCCAGAGTTTTTGGGCTATGAGGTGCATGACGCCGTGCTCGACCTGCAGCCTCCCGCGGACGGCCACAAGAGGCGCGGTGCGGGCGACCACCTCGTGCTCCGTAAAGACCTTCGGCCATATGATGACGTTTACCACGCCCTCCTCGTCCTCCAGCGTCATGAACACCACACCCGATGCCGTGCCGGGGCGCTGGCGGCAGATCACCATCCCCGCGCACTGGACGACGCGGTCGTGCGGCATCGCCCTCACGGTGTCCGAGGCGGGGAATCCGAGCTTCAGAAGCTGGGGCCGAAGCGCCGTGAGCGGATGCCCGCGCGTGCTGTGGCTCGTGCGGCGGTAGTCCCAGTTGACCTCCTCGAAAGAGTCCAGCGCGCGGAACAGGGGCCTGTGCTCCCCGCCCGAAAGCTTTAGCGGCGCGCGCGCGGCGTGCGCAAGCCCCGGCGCCTGCCACAGCGCCTGCCTCCGGTCCACGCCGAGCGAGTCGAACGCCCCGGCCTCCGAGAGCGCGTCAAGCGACCCCCGATCGATGCCGGTCCGCCGGATGAAATCGGCAAGCGACGCAAACGGCGCCTCGCCTCGCGCGGCCGCGATGCGCTCACCTGCGCTCTCGCGCAGCCCGCCGACGTAACGCAAACCCATGCGGAGTACGAAGGCTTCGGAAGGCTGTAGGCTGTAGGCTGTAGGCTGTAGGGGCGGCTGAAGCGAAGCGTAATCCGCCCGCTGTCGTGAGTCGTAAGTCGTGAGTCGTAGAGTCGGCTCCAGCGTGCAGTCCCATGCGCTTTTGGTCACGTCGATCGGGAGAACTAAAACGCCGTGGCGCTTGGCGTCGTCTATGATGGTCGAGGGGGCGTAAAAACCCATCGGCTGGGCGTTGAGCAACGCGCAGGTGAACGCGACCGGGAAGTGGCACTTGAGGTACGCGGTGGCGTACGCGATGAGCGCAAAGCTCGCGGCGTGGCTTTCGGGGAAGCCGTACTCGCCAAAACCCCTTATCTGCTCGAACACGCGCTCGGCGAACTCGGGTGCGATCCCCTTGCGCACCATCCGGCTCACAAGCCGCTCGCGGTGTGCCTCGATCCGGCCCGACTGCCGCCACGCGGCCATGTCGCGCCTGAGCTGGTCGGCCTCGCCGGGCGTGTAGTCGGCGGCCACCACGGCAAGCTTCATCACCTGCTCCTGGAATAGCGGGACGCCGAGAGTTTTCTCGAGCACGGGCTTGAGCGACTCGTGCGGGTATTCGACCTTCTCCCCGCCGTGGCGGCGCCGAAGATACGGGTGGACCATCCCGCCGGAGATCGGCCCGGGGCGCACGATGCTCACCTCGACGACGAGATCATAGAACGTGCGCGGTTCGAGCCGGGGGAGCATGCTCATCTGCGCGCGGCTCTCGATCTGGAAGACGCCCACGGTATCGGCCTTCCGGATCATCGCGTACGTATCCGGGTCCTCGGCCCGTATCGTCGCCATGTCGAGATCGACACCGTGGTGGTCCTTGAGCAGCTTGAAGCACAGGTCGAGAAGAGTGAGCGCCCCCAGACCCAGAAGGTCCACCTTGAAAAACCCCAGCGCCTCGACGTCGTACTTGTCCCACTGCACTACGGTGCGGCCCTCCATGGTCCCGTTCTCGATGGGGACCAGGTCGTGGACCGGCTCGTGCCCCAGAAGGAAACCCCCCGGGTGGATCGAGAGGTGCCGCGGGAAGTCCTGGATCTTGCGGGAGAGGGAAATCAGAAGGGAAGCCCGTGCAGGCTGTAGGCTGTAGGCTGTAGGCTGTAGCAGTTCGGCGTCGACAGGTCGGTCGTGCGATAGCATGGACGAGATGCGGCCGAGCGTCTCGTCGGGGATGCCGAGAGCCTTCCCGACGTCGCGCACGGCCGAGCGGGGGCGGTAGCGAATGACGTTGGCGACCATCGCCGCGCGGTCGCGGCCGTACTTTTCGTAGACGTGCGCTATGACCTCCTCGCGCCTGCCGTGCTGTATGTCGAGGTCTATGTCGGGCGGCTCGGCCCGCTCCTTGGATATGAAGCGCTCGAACAAAAGGTTCATCCGGACCGGGTCTATTGCCGTGATCCCCAGACAGTAGCAGACCGCGGAGTTGGCGGCGGAGCCGCGGCCCTGGCACAGAATCCCCCGCGCGCGACAGAACTCCACTATTTCCCACATCGTAAGGAAGTAGCCGGGGTAGTCGAGGGCGTCTATGATCGCAAGCTCCTTTTCGAGCTGGCGCGCCACGTCGTCGGGGATTGCGCCCCCGTAGCGTTTCCGCGCGCCCGAAAAGGTGAGCTTTTTGAGCCACTCGCTCGACGACATGCCGTCGGGGAGCCGCTCGGACGGGTAACGGTAGCGGATCTCGTCAAGTGAAAACGTGCACCGCGCCGCGATCTCGACCGTCCGTGCCACGGCATCGGGCATGTCCGAAAACAGGCGCGCAAAAGAGACGGCGTCGCGCAAAAAGTGCTCGGCGTTGGGGCGGATCAAGCGGCCGGCGTCGTCTATCGTGACCCCGTGGCGGATGCAGGTGAGCACATCCTGAAGCGGCCGGCGTTCGGCGGTGTGATAGAGGACCTCGGCGCCGGCGACGGGCGGAACGTTGTGCCGCGCGGCCCATTCGGCAAGCGCCGCCTCGCGCGCGGCGTCAGCGTCCTCGAGATGCCGTGTGCAGAGGGCGTACAAACGATCATCGAAGGCGGAGGGCAATTTGGGATTTGACGAGGGGACAAGGGCAATGAGGCCCGGGGCGTGGGCGCACACCTCGTCCCACGTGACCGAGCTTTGGCCCTTGGGCGAGCGCATTCGGCCTTTTGTGATCAGGCGGCACAGGTTCGCGTACCCGGCGCGGTCCTGCGCAAGGACGACGAGCGACGCGGGGCGGCCCTCGACGGTGAGCTCGGCGCCCAGAATGATCTTCTGGCCGATCTCCTTTGCCTTGACGTACGCGCGCACGGCGCCATACACGCCGTCGCGGTCGGTGATTG
>JACRCP010000259.1 GCA_016218965.1 Deltaproteobacteria bacterium
CACCGCTACCGTCTCACCACCCGCGGTCAATTGCTTGCCGCGGCGCTCTTCGCAACTCGTACCGCCTGCATCAAACAACTCCTGGACAAAGCCGCATGAGTTCTCTGCGCGGCACGACGATTTTTCGGAGTAGTAGAACAGCAGGCCTTTCACCCTGATCCGCGCCGCGGCGGCCGACAGGAACACGACAGCAAACCCCAAAAGCGCGGCGAAATCGTGCCAAAGCGGCCCGGCGCCGGTCCCTTTGAGCATCACGGACCGGCAGATCTCGATAAAGTACCGCGCCGGTATGGTGAACGTCGCGTACTGGATCACCTCGGGCATCGAGTCTATTGGGAAGATGAAACCCGACAGGATCTGGGTTGGGAGGAGTGAGATGAACGTCGCCGCGGTGAATGCCATCTGCTGGGTCCGCGCGATGGTCGAAATCAGGATCCCCAGCCCGAGCGCCGCGACGAGAAAGATGAAGAGGGCCGCGCCGAACACCCAGGGCGACCCGTTGAAGGGGACGTCAAAGAAGACGATGGCCGCCGCGATCATCAGGCCCGAGGCCACGAGCGCAAGGACGACGTACGGGACCATCTTGCCGGCCAGAATATGGAACGCCGACACGGGTGTCACCACCATCTGCTCTATCGAGCCGGTCTCCTTCTCGCGGACGATCGCGATCGCCGTTGCGATCACGGCCACGATCATCAGGACGAAGGCTATCAGTCCGGTCACGAGGTTCTTGTTGCTCTCGAGCCGCGGGTTGTACCAGAACCGCTCGCGAACTTCGACCCGTGCGGCGCGGGCACCGGTCTTGAGCGCAAAGTTCCTTAACAGGTCCAACTGGAAGTCTCCGACGATCCCGTAGAGATATGTCAGGGCGGCCTGTGTGGCCTGCGGGTTGGAGCCGTCGAGGATCATCAGCAGGGGCGCCGGGCGTCCCGCGTCAATCTCGCGGGCGAAGCCGGGGTTCACGACGAGCGCCGCGGCCGCTTCCCCGCGCCGGAGCGCGTCGTCGATGGCGCGGGGGTCCGTCACTCGCCCCGCGTCCGAAAAGTACTCCGAGGCGAAGAGCTTGCGGACGAGTTCGCGGCTGTCATTCGATTGGTCAAGGTCGCAAACGACGGTCCGGATGTTTTTGACGTCCAAAGAGATGGCATACCCGTACAGGAAGAGGAGGATTGTCGGAAGGAAAAGATAGGTGCCCAGGCTCAGGCGGTCGCGCCGGAGCTCGGTGGACTCTTTCACCACGATCGGCCAGAGCTTGCTCAACATGGAATCAGACCCGCGTGGTCAAAAGAAATCCAATCAATTCCAGCATTCCGACTTGGCGTTCTTTGCGTCTTTGCGTGAGAAACGCCTTTTTGCGACTCGATCACTGTTCGCTGCCAACTGACCACTTCTCACTTCTCGCTCACTGCTTGTAGTGTCTTATGAAGACGTCTTCGAGCGACGGCGGCACCTCGGAAATCCCGCCGGCATCGACCCCTGCCGCCCGCAGATCCCGCCCGAGTGCCGCCGCGTCCGTCCCCTCGTCCACCGCGAGCCGCATGGCGCGGCCCCATGCGTAGGCGTCGCGCACGCAGGCCACCCGCCGTACCGCGGGGAGCGCGCCCGGGGGCGCGGGACCGGTTTCGAAGATCCGCACGCCGATCCCGGTGCGGAGGCCCGCCGGCGTTCCCTCGGCCACGACCCTTCCCGCGTTCATCAGCAGGATGTAGTCGCAGTATTCGGCCTCGTGGAGGAAGTGTGTCGAGACCACGACCGTCATGCCCTCGTGCTTCGCGAGTCTCGTGATGTACCTCCAGAATTTCATGCGCGAGATGGGGTCCACGCCGCTTGTCGGCTCGTCGAGGAAGATGATCTCGGGGCGGTGAAGGGCCGCGGACGCGAGGGCGAGCCGCTGCTTGAATCCCAAGGGGAGCGAGCCCGCCGGGCGGTCACGCAGGCCGGCCATATCAAGGTCATGAAGCACCTCGCTGATCCTCGCGTCCAACCCTGCGCCGCGCAGGCCGTAGATGCCGCCGAAAAAGCGCAGGTTCTCCTCGACGGGGAGTTCGGGATACAGCGAAAAGAGCTGCGACATGTAGCCGATGCGCCGCCGAACGGCCTCGGGGTCCGCGGCGACGTCGACTCCGGCGACCGAGAGTGTTCCGGCGGTAGGCGCAAGGAGGCCGCACATCATCCGGATGGTGGTCGTTTTCCCGGCGCCGTTTGCGCCCAGAAATCCGAAGATCGCGCCGTCGGCGATCTCGAACGACACGCCGTCCACGGCGGCGAACCCGCCGAAGCGCTTCACGAGCCGATCGGCGCGGGCGGCCATCTATGTGGTCTCCCGGGCGACGCGCCCGACGAAAAGGTCTTCCATGGTGAGGCGCGGACGCGCAATCCGCGCGTCGAATCCGCCGAGGCGCGAGCGAAGGTCGGACTCGGAGATCGCGGCGTCGGTGACCAGGTGAACGGCGGATCCCACGGCGTTGGCGCACCGGACGCCCGCGACGGAATCGAACGCCCCAAGCACGCGTTCGGGATCCGCCGAGATGACGTCATAGGCTGTACAGCCCGACTCGACGGCGAGGGTTGCGGCGGTGCCGTCCGCGATCACCCTGCCGTCGTGGCACATGATGATCCGCGCCGCACGCTCGGCCTCGTCCATATAGGCCGTGGCCATGAAGACCGTGAGCCCCGCGCCGACCATCTCCTCGACGACGTCGAACAGATCCCGCCTCGACACAGGATCGACGCCCGTCGTCGGTTCGTCCAGGAACAGGATCTCGGGCGAATGGATCAGCCCGCAGACGACACCGAGCTTCTGTTTCATTCCTCCGGAAAGATTTTTCGCAAGCCGATCCGAAAACCTCGCGAGGTCCACCGCGTCGAGGAGGCGGCGCATCCTCGCACCGTAGTCCGCAACGCCGAAGACGCGCGCGAAATACCGCACGTTCTCCTCCACCGTGAGGTTGCCGTAGAGCGCAAACCGCTGGGACAGGTAACCGATCCGGTGTTTGATCGCGCTGGCGCCGCCGGGGAGGGAGACTCCCAGGATTTCCACCGTGCCGCCGTCAAACGGGATCATTCCGCAGAGGATCTTGATGAGCGTGGTCTTGCCGGCGCCGTCGGGGCCGATGAGGGCCGCGAACTCGCCCGGTGCGACGCCAAGCGACACCCCGCGGAGCGCCGCCGTCGTTGTCTTCCCGGAACGGTAGGCCTTGGAGAGTCCCCGCGTGTGGATCGAGGCTGCCATGCGGTCAGCGCGGCCCGAAATCGACGTCCATCGGCATTCCCGGCTTGAGCGCCAGATCGGGGTTCTCGACCATGAGCTTCACGGCGAACATCTGCTTCACGCGTTCGTCCCGCGTCTGGACGTTCTTGGGTGTGAACTCGGCCCTCTGCGAGATGTGCGACACGGTGCCTTCAAACCGGCGCGAGGACCCGTCGATGGCGATCGCGACGCGGTCGCCGAGCCTTATCTTGCTCATGTCCGGCTCGGGAAGATAGACGACCGCGCGGAGCCTGCGGAGGTCGGAGACGACCGCGATCGTGGACGCCGGGCCGACCATCTCGCCGGCCTCGAAGACCTTGCGCAGGACAAGGCCGGACACGGGGGATACCACCCGGCAGTCCCCGACTTTTTTCTCGAGGGCGTCGACCGCGGCGCGCGCAGCGTCGACCCGCGCCCCGGCCATCGCGATCTCTTCCGAGCGGGTGAAGCGTTTGACTTTTTTCAACGCCTCGGCGGCCTGCTCCTTCTGGACCGTCGCGGCCTTCAGGCGGGTTGCCGCGTCCTCGATCATCTTCTGCGTCACCGCCCCCTCCTTGAAGAGTTTCTGCACCCGTTCGAAGTCGGTCTGTGCCAGGGTGTGGCCGGCCTGGGCGAGCGAGTCGCCGGCCGCCACGTGACGGATGTCCTCGTCCCGCGCCCCTTTGGCGGCGAGCTGGTGCTGTGACGCGGCGAGCGCCAGGTTCGCCCTGGCCTGCGTCACCTGGAAGTCGAGGTCCGAACAGTCGATCTCGGCGACCAGGCCCCCGGCCTTCACCTCGCGGCCCTCCTCGACCGCGACCGTTTTGAGCTGGCCGGGGACCTTGACGCCGACGTTGACCTCGATGGCCTCGAATACACCGGACGCGGTGATGCCCGCGGGTTGCATGGGCGGGCACCCCGCGAGCGCCAGGACGATCGCCGCGGCGCTACCGCCTCTTGA
Organism: Deltaproteobacteria bacterium; assembly: GCA_016218965.1. Classification (GTDB taxonomy): domain Bacteria; phylum Myxococcota; class SpSt-1050; order SpSt-1050; family JACRCP01; genus JACRCP01. The sequence goes on from JACRCP010000259.1 coordinate 4,191, forward strand.
CGCCGTTGAGGATGACATCCTTCACCTCTCTTTTCCTTTGATCGACGTCGAGCGGGGGCAACCCCATGCCGGTCCTGATGATCTCGATGAGCGGCGTCGCCACCACCCCGAACACGATCGAACCGATGAACGACGGGATGAGCACCGACACGTCGACATCCTGCCGGAGGTGTCCTTCCCTCTGTGCCTCTCCGATGACCGCGAACACCCGCATTGCGATCTTCGAAACGATTTCCTGCGCGAACCAGACGGCGATGGGGCTCCGGAGCGTCATTTCGCGCAGGAGGATGCGCGGCACATCGGGGTTCGAGTACACGAAGTTGACGTACGTTTCGATTAGAAGCTCGACCTTCTGCGGCGGTGGTGCCGCCGGGTCGTCTGCGATTCGATCGAGCACCTCGAACATCGGCATGATGCGGGCGCGAAGCAGGTCCTTGTACAGGTCCTCCTTCGAGCCGAAGTGGTAGTTGATGAGTGCCAGGTTCACGCCCGCCTCCCGCGCGATGTCGCGGACGGTCGTCTCGCGGAAACCGTCCGAGACGAACAATGCCTGGGCGGCCGAGAGGATTCTCTCTTTTGTTCCGGGTTTCGATTCCGTGTTCGTGGTGAGGCTCTCTTTTTAAACAAATGTTTTTAACATGTGTTCTAAACAGATGTATAAACAGGTGCAATTATGTTGTCAAGCCCAAAAAACATCCCTGGGATTCGGAGTACGTTCCTAGAACAGCCGACACCCAGAGCCCCGCCCCGGTGCGCCCTGGAGCCCCGGCTCGCCCCGGATTCGGGCCAGAAGCAATGAAACACCCGGCGGAGCATGCGCGAGCCGGGGCGGAAGGGCGTGCCGGGGTGGGGCGTTCCCGCACGTACTCCGAATGGCGAACATCCGCCCCGGGGGTTCCGGGGCGAACTGTGTCCGGACATGGTGGCACGCGGAACGCCGCTGTTTTGGGTCGCGCGGAATTCAGACCGGGACCCTGCGTCGGGCTGCGCCTCAAGCCATTGGGGTCCGCCGGCTCAGTTGCAGATCCCGTTGTTGCAGGTCTGGTTCGTCAGCGTGCAGTCGACGCACTGCAACCCGCCGTTGCCGCACGCCGAGTTGGAGAACCCGCTGACGCACCCGCCGCCAAACTCACAGCACCCCGTGCACGAGCCGACCCCGCAGCTGGCGGTCACGTCCACGCAGGTGTAGTTCTGGCAGATCTTGTTGCTGGCCGTGCAGTCAACGCAGTCCACGTTGTAGTAACCGGGCCCTTTGCCGCACTCAACGTCCGTCGTGCCCAACCAGCAGACGTTGGCCCGGCAACATCCATCGCAGATGGCGTCGACACACGGCGTCCCGCCGCCGGCGTCGTAGCCCCCGCCGGCGTCGTACCCGTTTCCGCCGGCGTCAGAGCCGCCGCCCCCGTCGCTGATCGGCGGAATGTATATCCCGCCGTCCGTCGCCACGCACACTCCGTCCTGGCACACCTGACCGGAGCTGCACTGGGCGTTCACCCTGCACGTCCCGTCGCCGCCGATGCCGGCGTCCTCCGTCTCGGACGACGAGCACGCACACAGCGAAAGGCAAACGCAAACCACGATTGCAGGAATGATCGGTCTCATCGAACCCTCCGTCTAGCGGCCTTGCCGGCCTTGTGGTTTCCCTCCCACTTCATTGACACTGTCCCCCGACACACTGCGCACCTCCCTGGCACATCTGGCAGTCGGCGCCGCCGATTCCGCATGCGTAGTTCGAGTCGCCAGCCAGGCAGAAGCCGAAAGCCAGACAGCCGGCGCACGAGCCCGCCTCGCACTGTCTCTGCGCGCTGCACGTCCCGCCGTTTTGAGTGCAGTCCTCGCAAGGCTGACCGCCGCCGCCGCAGGCGTCGTCGGCCTCACCGGTTTGGCAGTTCCCCTGTTGGTCGAGGCAGCCGGGGCACGTCCCGCCCTCGCACCGCTGCTGGGCGTTGCACGTCCCCCCGGTGGCGGTGCAGTCGGTGCACGCGCCGTTTCCGGCGCCGCAGGCGTCGTTTGCGGTGCCCGGCTGGCACTGGTCACCGTCGTCGCAGCAGCCCTGCGGGCAGTCGCACGCGGGCTGGCCGCCGCACGACTGATTCTCGCACTGGCTCCCCTGCGCATAACAGTTGGCGCAAGGCTCGCCGTTCTGCCCGCACGCCCATCCCTGGTCGCCCGGCTGGCAGTCCCCGCGGCTGTCGATGCATCCGCCGCATCCGCCCCCGCATACCCCGCCACTGCACGACCCCCCGCCTTGCGTGCAGTCCTGGCACGGGGCGCCTCCTGTTCCGCACGCGTTGTCGAGGTCGCCGCCCAGGCAGTTCCCGCCGCTGTCCGTGCAGCCGCCGCACGAACCGCACGTACACCCGCCGCCTGCACACGCCGCGCCGGGGCAGCCGAGCATCGTACAGTCCGAGCAGTCGGCCCCGCCCGCGCCGCAGAATTCCATCGCGTCGCCCGGCTTGCAGTCTCCCGTGGCCGGGTCGACGCAGCCGTCGCACGGCCCCTCGCACACGCGCTGGACGCAGAAGCGGCCGGTCTTTTCGCAATCGCGGCACGTCTCGCCGTCTTTTCCGCAAAACGAGTTCGAGTCGCCTTTGTGGCAGACGCCGTCAATGTCGCAGCATCCGTCCGGGCAGTCGCAGTCCCCTCCCGCGTCGTCCGTGCCGCCGCCGTCCGTTTCACCGCCGGCGTCGCCGCCGGTCCCGGCGTCCGACCCGGCCTGCCCTCCGTCCCCGTTCGTGCCGCCGCTGTCGTCGGATGTCCCCCAGCCGCCGTCTTCGGAAACCGCGCCGTCAAGGAACTCCCCGACGAGGGCGCTCACGCCGCAGCCGTGCGCGAAAGACACCGCCGCGACCGACACGGCCAACACACCAAGGGCGACAACCAGTCCGGACGGCGGCCGCGTTCTGTGGTTTCTCACGCTGGTGCTCCTTTCATTCGCTCGATACGGTGCGGACGGGTTCAGAAACACACCCCGAAATAGCATTTCTTTCCCTGCAACGAACAGGCCTCGCACTTCTTGCCGCCCAGGCCGCACGCCCAGTCCGAGATGCCGGTCTGGCAGTTATTGAGAATGTCCACGCACCCCTGGCACGAGCTGTTCACGCAGGTCCTCTGCAGCACGCTGCACGTGGCGCCGCTGGCGGTGCAGTCCTGGCAAAGCGCCCCGTTGTTCCCGCATGCATCGTCCGAGGTGCCCTGCTGGCACGCCCCCGCCTTGTCGCAACAGCCGCTGGGGCAGTCGCACACCGGGCCGCCGCACGCCCCGCCTCCGCACTTTGTCCCCTGGAGGATGCAGACCTCGCACTTGCGCCCGCCGACGCCGCAGGCCCAGTCGGAGTCGCCGTTCTGGCAGTTATTGAGGATGTCAAGGCAGCCGGTGCAGCCGTCCACTTCGCATTTCTTGTCGGCGTTGCACGTCGCGCCGTACGACGAGCAGTCCTGGCACGCGGCCCCGCCCGAGCCGCAGGCGTCTGCGGCGGCGCCCGGCTGGCATTGGCCGCCGGAATCGCAGCACCCGTTGGGGCACGAACATCCCTGCCCGCCGCACGAACCGTTCGTGCAGGTCGCGCCCTTGAGCGCGCAGATTTCGCATTTTGCGCCGTTCTTCCCGCACGACCAGTCCGAGTCGCCCTTCTGGCACTGGCCCAGGAGGTCCAGGCAGCCGGTGCACGACGACGAAACGCACGTTTTGGAGCCGGAGTCGCACGACGCGCCGCTCTCGCCGCAGTCCTCGCAAGCCGCACCTCCCGAACCGCACGCCCCGTCGGCCGTGCCAGGCTGGCAGGCGGCGTTCCTGTCGCAGCAACCGTCGGGGCACGTGCACCCCGCGCCGGCGCAGGCGTGCCCGATGCACTTTTCGCTGCTCGCGGCGCAGGTTTCGCACTTGGCGCCGCCGGCGCCGCAGGCCCAGTCGGAGTCGCCCGCCTGGCACTGGTTGACTATGTCAAGACAGCCGTCGCACGTCCCGCCCTCGCACACTTGTTTGGAGGTGCTGCACGAGGCGCCGGTCGCGGCGCAGTCCTGGCACGGGGCCCCTCCGCGCCCGCAGGCGCCGTCCTTGGTCCCGGCCTGGCAGACGCCATCCTTGTCTACGCAGCCGGGGCACGGTCCCGGCGCGCACGCGCTGTCCGTGCAGATGCGGCCGCTTTTGGTGCAGTCCGCGCACGGGATGCCCCCGGCCCCGCACAACTCGTCGGCGATCCCGGCCCTGCACGTGCCGCCGGTGTCCAGGCACCCGCCGCACAACGGGATGCACGCCTGATCGGTGCACGAAGCGCCCTCGGCGGCGCAATTGACGCAAAAAGCGCTTGCCTTTCCGCACAGCTCACCTGCCGTGCCGGCACGGCAGACGCCCTGTTTGTCGCAGCAACCGTCGGGGCAGACGCATGCAGGGCCGGAGTCCTTCGCGCCGCCGTCGCGCGATCCCGCGTCCCCGGGACTTCCTCCTCCGGCGTCCGCCGGGTGAAAATCGCCGTCAAACCCGTACGCGCCGGCATCCCCCGGGAACTCCGCGACGAGCACGGTGGAAGAGCAGCCGGCGGCGCAGATCGCAACTGCGAGCGCCGCGATTCCCATTCGCGCCGGCAGTCTCGCCGCTGGCGAGTCGAACCTGTTTTTCCTTTTGCCTTCTCTCAACATTCGACTCTCGACTCTTTGACCTACTTGACCTACTGGCACTGCTTGGTGGTCGAGTTGCAGGCCTTTCCCTCTTTGGTGCAGTCCTTGCACGGCTCCGCGCCGATCCCGCAGTTGTAGTGGCTGGCGCCGCCCCAGCACTTGTCGATTGTCAGGTCGCAGCATCCGTCGGCGCAAATCGTCATGTTGCAGGTCGGTGTGCCGCACTGCCGGTTGACGCATCTGAGGCCGAGGGCCGTGCAGTTGTCACACTTGAAATCGAACGGATTGCTGCTGCTCCCGCCGCAGGCGGTGTCAGAGGTCCCCTCCACACAGACGTCCGAAGCATCGCAGCAGCCGCCCTGGATCGCTGTGCAGTTGAAGTTGCATTGACCCACGCCGGTGCACTTCCCGCCCGAGCACCCGCCGGAAATCGTGCAGTCCTGGCAAGGCGCGCCTCCCGTGCCGCAGACGGCGGTCTGGTTCCCGGCCTGGCACTGCGCCTGTGCGTCGCAGCAGCCCTGGCACGTGGCGGTGCACGACGTGCCCCCTTCGCACTGGTTGTTCTTGCACGTCCCGTTTGCGGCCGTACAGTCCTCGCAGAGCGTCCCGCCTTTGCCGCAGACCTTGTCCGAGGAGCCGCCCTGGCAGTTCCCCGACGCGTCGCAACACCCCGTGCAGTTGCCGCTGTTGCAGATCTTGCCGGCGTCCGGCTGCGGTCCCGCGTCGGGCTGCGGTCCCGCGTCCAGATCCTGTCCGGCATCCGGCTGCGGTCCCGCGTCCGGTTGCGGCCCCGTATCGGGTTTCGGACCTGCGTCCGGCTGCGGCCCCGTGTCCGGTTCCAGCCCAGAGTCGGCCTCAATCCCCGCGTCGCTTCCTCCGGGTCCCGCGTCGGCTATGATGGTCCCCCCCTGACAGAACCCTCCCACGCAGGTCCCGCCGCCGACGCAATCGTTGCTCGTCTTGCACTTCTTCTGGGACCCCTGCCCGGCGTCGTCGCCCGACTCGCCCACCGCGCACTGGACGAGCGCGACGCAGAGCAACGTCGAAACGGCCGCGACCACGATCACGAAAAGCGGGCTGGAGTTCTTCATCGGGCACGCCCTCCAAGGCTGCCGGTGCAGATGCTCCGACTCTACCACAACTGGAACGCGAGTTGAAGCGTGGATGTGGTCGAGCTATTCGCGCTGTAGCGTTTTTTTCGAGGCGGACAGGGGTTGGGGCAGGCCGGGATTCTCTGATAGAGCGTCTTCTCACCACATGAAGCCCGCAGTTGGAGCAGATCGACGGCTTTCACCGTGTTTCGAGCACACC
>JACRCP010000256.1 GCA_016218965.1 Deltaproteobacteria bacterium
CGGCCCGAAGAACCGTGCGATCCGCGAGAACCCCGAATACACGCTCTCGCCGGTCGCGATCGTGTAACGGCCGATCTCGAAGTTCACCCAGAGCTGAAGGAAGACGCCGACGATTGCGGCCCATGTCATCGACGGTCCGAACTTGGCCGTCATGCGGGGCCACATGATGAGCTCTCCGCTTCCGATCGCGAGCCCCACGAGAATCGCCCCCGGGCCGAGGAGCTGCCAGAAGGACCGGTCCTTTTCGGGCAGGTCGGCCGTCTGGTACCCGGCTGTCCGGCACGCTCTTGATGTCATGTCGCCGCGTTCGATGTTGTTTTCCGCCAATCCGCAGGCATAATACCAAGAGCCGTGCGAAGAAGACAACGAAAACCAAAACGGAATTGCGCGCGGTATTGGGTGCCACGGACAAGTTCCGATCGACGGGACTTGTCCGTGTGTCCGAATTCGGTTCCGCACGGACAACCGCAGGTTGTCCGTGGCACCCCGGCAAGGCAGTTTCTCGACATTTGCGGAGAACTTCCATGAAATTGCTCGTGAAAACCCTCAGAAAGTTCACCGCCGATCGCGACTGGGACCAGTTCCACTCGCCCAAGAACCTTGTGATGGCCCTGTCCGTCGAGGTCGCGGAGATCGCGGAGCACTTTCAGTGGATGGACTGTGATGAGAGCCGATCACTCCCGGCCGCAAAACGCGAGGCGGTGCGCGAGGAGATCGGCGACGCGTTGATCTATCTTGTGGTGCTCGCCGACAAGCTGGGGATTGACCCTCTTGATGCGGCGCGGCGGAAACTCCGGGTCAACGCCAAGAAGTACCCGGCGCGGAAGGTGAGAGGCAAGTCGGCGAAATACACGGAGTACGAGTGAACGGCGACGGGCGTCACGCGGACTTCATCCGGCGACATGTTCTACGACCCAGAGTTCTCCCGGCGCGTTCTCGACTGGCTCTCGTCGCTTTCATCGGCCGGAAAGACCGTCCTTCTCGGAGACCCCGGACGCGGAAACCTGGCCACAGCTCCGCTTGTCCGTTTTTGGTTAAATACGACTCGCCAATCTGACAAATTCTACTCTGTCGGGACTATCCTCGGCAGTTCTGCCGACGTTGCGTCGCTGCCGCCCATGAAGGCGCCCATGTATGAGGCCAGCCAGAAGGCGAGGGCGCTTTGCATCATGGCCGAGGTGCGGCCGGCTTGGACGTCTTTTTCGGCGTAGCCTTTGGCGGCGAAAAGCCCGGTGGCCTGCACGGACTCGAGAAACGACGCGCTCACGTCCAAGAGCGAGAGGTAGAATTCCTGCTCCATCCCCTCGCGCGAGAGGATCCCCTCCCAGACCTGATGTCCTAGCGGCTCTGTGGCCTCCTGCGCCTCCCTGACGCCCGGCCCGCCCGCCACGCCGTCGCGAAGGCCCCGCCACCTCCCGTCGCCCGTGTTGAGTTTTCCGGCGACGGTGCGCAGGGCCGCGAGCGTGGGGATTCTCTGCGCGGCGTACGTGCACCACAGCAGGCCCTCACACGAAACGAACCCGACGGGCGGCACGCATCCGGCCGGCGGGCGCTCGACGATTTCCAGAAGATACCCTTTGTTGTAGCCGAAGTTGCTCGCGATCCCCAGATTCGGCAGGAGAAACTCGGTCAGGCTTTTCAGGTTGTACGCAAAGAGTTCCTCGTCGGTCCCCGCCGCCGCGGCTTCGGCGGCCCGCGCTATCCCGTCTGCATTGAGAAGCCCGCCGTCCATGTCGGGAATGCCCCCGCCGTCCGCGCCCGCGTCCGCCGCGCCTCCGTCCTGACTCGGCGTTCCCAGCCCGCCGTGCAGCCAGACTCCGCCAAAATGGCCCGAGACAAAAAGCATCCAGCGCATCTTCCTGATCTCCGCAAGCCTGCCGGCGATGATCTCGTTGAACGCCGCAATCGGCGCGTAGCCGTACATGAAATGTGCGTCGTCGGCCGATTCCCCGGCGGGCAGACCGCACACATACCCGGTCGCGAGCCGGTCAAGGTAATCCTGTCCATCCTCGGCCATGTCGCTTGCCGGCGATGGGTGTTCGGGCAGTACGACCTTCATCGGGGAACACGACGTCCCCGTGTCCTCCCGCGTCCCGGCATCGAGCGTTTCGCCGGCCGCCGGCACGCCGCCGTCGCCCGTCAAAACCGCCCGCTCGCCGCAACCGCAGGTGACGGCGAGAAAGAGCGACATGGATGTCGCAATCGACGGTACACGGGCCGGATTCATTTCACCTCGATCTTGCGTGTGTCACGGAGGGGCGTCGTGCCGTTTCGGAGGTCGTGGACCAACTCGAGATCGTAGATCCCCGGCGGCAGAAGGCCGATGCCGAAATCGACTTGGGCGAGCATAGGGGCGTCGGGGGCAAGGGCGACGTCAAGGTTGAAGACCTCGCGACCGTCGAAGACCAGCCTGACGTTCCCGTCGGGGCTTCGTGAAAACGGCACCGCTCCGACGGTCGCCGCGATCGTCACGTTCTGCGCGACGGATGCCGGCGCGTCCAGGTACACAGCCGTCGCGTCGTTCGCCCGCGACAGTCCGCCTATTCCGGATGGGGCCGCCCATCTCTCCTTCCACCCCACGGTGCCGTCCGGGAGAAAGCCCGCGAAGTCGAAGAAGGAATCGGTGACACCTCCCCATATCTCGTAGTACGCCGTCGGCGGGTTGGCGTTGGCGTAGTCGGCGCTCGCGGTTGGTTTGAGTCTCCCGAAACTCCAGAGTTTGACCCCTCGCGGAACGTCCTTGTCGAAAACGCGTACGATCCCCTCGTTTTTGGACGGCACCCACGAGCCGACGTACGGCTCGGCGTTGTCCTTCACGAACAGCCCGGCGCCGTCGATCCCGGCAAGCCACGTCGAGTACCGAGAGAGGTCCATCCCCTTGTGAACCGGCCACGGAATCAGGTCGCGCGGGTTGCCGAGCACAGCGTCGCCGCCGTGGACGATCATCGTATCGGTCGGGTAAACGAAGACCGTGTCCCCGGCGGTGTCGGCTCCCCCGCCGGGCGCGAGCATGGCGTTGAGCCACAACTGGTACGAGACGACCTTGGGCGTCGGATTGGCGGCCGCTATCTCCATCTCCCAGTCGGAGCGGCCGGGACGGAGCGTGACTGCGACTTCAAGGGTGAGCCCGCTCACCGCATCAGTCACCCATTCGCGGATCGAAGCGCTCCCGTCCGCATCGCGCGACGTTTCGTAGTCCCACGGCACGCTGAAGACGTAGCCGTGTTCCTCCACCGGGAACGAGAACTCTATCCCGCCGCTGGCGAGCCACCATCCGAGGTAACTGAAGTGGCAGGGTTTGATCCCGGCGGGGTTGACGTAGAACTGGTCGCGGCCGGTCACTTTGCTCTGCCATCGCCAGATGCGCCCGCCGAGCCTGGGGAGGACCGTCAGGACGACGTACTCGTTTTCGAGGATCACAGCCGTGTACTCGACGTCCTCGACGCGTCCGGAACTTGCGAATGCGTCCCAGTCAAGCGTGCGGTACGGGTGGAGAGGATGCCCGTCGGGGAAGGTCTTGAGGAACTGCTCGTAAACGTGCGTCCGTATGGCAATTTTGGTTTCGGTCAGAGCGACAGGCGTGACAACAACACCTGAATCGGTTCCCCCGTCTTCGGTCCCGCTCCCCGCGTCGTCCTGTTCGGCATCCCACGTCCCCCCGTCCTTCGTTCCTGCGTCCCAGGTCCCGTCGTCCCTCGCCCCATCGTCCCACGTCTCTTCGTCTATCGTCCCGTTGTCCCTCGTCCCTTCGTCTGTCGTCCCCTCGTTCCTCGAAGCGTCCCTCGTCCCATCATCCTTCGTCGTGCCGCCGTCGCCCGTCCCCCCGCCGCCGCCTTCGGGGCAGCCAGGCAGGATCGCAAGGGCAAACAAGGCCGTTGCCAGAGGTTTCATCTTGCCGACATCATACCCCGCCGCGCGCGCTTCGCAACCACCTTCAACTTTTCCTGACTTCGTGTATAGTATCTGCGATTGGGAGTGCAGATGAAAGACGAAGAGAAATTCGAAGGCGAAGACGAGTTCTTCTCGACGGATGCGCCGGGGCAGGGGTTTGACGACCTGCTCAAGAAGTCGCTCGCCAAGGCCGGCCCGCGCCACCTTCAGAAGGGCGAGAAGATCGATGCCGAGGTGGTCAAGGTCGGCGCCGAGACGGTGTTTCTGGATATCGGGATGCGGGAGGAGGGGGCTCTGCCGCGGCCCGAGGTCGAGGGCGAAGGCCTCGAGCTCCCGAAGCCCGGCGACCGGCTCACCGTCTACTTTGTTGGCCGCCGCGACGGCGTCATGACGCTCACCCGGCGGCTCGGGTCGGGCGGGGCCGAGGATCGGAAGGCCGGGCAGGACGCCGTGCTTGCGGCCCTCCGCGATGCGCAGGAAGGCGGGGTCCCGGTCGAAGGGACCGTCAAGGAGGTCATCAAGGGCGGGTTCTCGGTAACAATAATGGGCCAGCGCGCTTTCTGCCCGATATCGCAAATCGACAAGGTCTACTGCGAGACCCCGGAGCAGCACGTCAACAAGACATACACGTTCGTCGTGACCGAGTTCGGCGAAGACGGGCGAAACATCGTCGTGAGCAGAAGGCGCGAGATGGAGCGAGAGGCCGCCGAGAAGGAACGCGAGCTCTGGCAGACGCTTGCCGAGGGGACGATGTACGACGGTACGGTGACATCACTCCAGAAATACGGCGCGTTCGTCGACATAGGCGGGATGGAGGGACTGCTTCACGTCTCGGAGATCTCGCACGCCCGCGTGGGCGACCCGCGCGACGTTCTCTCGGTGGGCCAGAAGCTCAAGGTCATCGTCATCAAGGTCGACCGCGAAACCCGCAAGATCTCGCTTTCGCTCAAGACGCTCGATGCCGACCCGTGGGTCGAGGCGGTGGACCGGTTCCGCCGGGGGAGCGTGGTCCGCGGGAAGGTCACGCGCCTCATGCAGTTCGGCGCGTTCGTCGAGCTTTCGCCGGGCGTCGAGGGGCTTCTGCACGTATCAAGGATGGCAGAAGGCCGCAGAGTCAACAACCCGCGCGAGATCGTGAGCGCCGGGCAGGAGATTTCCATCGAGATAGTCGAGTTCGAACACGAGCGCCGACGCATCTCGCTCGCGCTCCACGACGACTCCCTCGACGAAGAAAAGGCCGCAGCGGAAACCTACAAACTCTTCAACGAAGGCCGCAAAGACTCGTTCGGCACGCTCGGGGACCTGCTGGCGAAGAAGATCAAGAAGTAAGGGTTCTAAGGGGGGCGAGCCACATCCGCTCACACGGACAACGAGGCGTTGTCCGTGGCACCCAAAGACGTTCTTCGCAACGTGTGCCGCACCTCCGGTGCTCCGAGGTGAAATGGGGTTTTCGGATCCACGGTCTTACGACCGTGGCTGCCACTGTGCTGCCCCGTTCCGGGGCACGTCCTGCCTCATTTCCGCCACATCTTTCCTCAGAGACTCCTCTTGGCTTTCATCATGGGTACACGGTCGCGGAGCATCATCGGGGCGGATGGAGAGCCGAACCCAAAACCGCGCGAAAGAAGGAGGAACCGCCATGCTCAAGCACATCATCGCCATCGTATTCATCTTCATCGTCTGTTCGATCGCCTGGGCTGTGCTGGGGGCTTCCATGGGCTTCCGGACCGACGAGAAATCCGACAAGGGGCGCGGGGCGGTCGCCGAGCTTTGGGGCAGCGAGCAGGCCCAGGTCGCCCCGACCGTGACCATCGAGTGGAAGGAGGTGCACCGTGAGGAGATGACAGACAAGGAAAAAGCCGCGTACGCCCGGAGGAAACAGCACGAGGAGGACCTTGCGGCCGAGCGAGAAAAGCGCCCCGCGAGGCAGGTGTTCGTGCACGAACAGGAACTCATCAAGGTCGAGGAGCGTGACAACAAGCTGTCGGTGGAACTCGAGAGCAGTGACGTGGACGTCGGCCTCGGGCTCGACTACCGCCAGAAGGGCCTTCTGTGGTTTTCCACGTACAAGGTCGCCTTTGACGCCCAGTACAAGTTCCGAAATCCGGTCGACCGCTTCGTGGCGGCCACGGTCGTGTTCCCGTTCGGGAGCCGCCAGTCGGTCTTCGACAACATGCTGCTGGACGTCGACGGACGGGCGGATCTCAACGTGTCGACCGAGAAGGGGACGCTTATCGGACGATTCACGCTTCCACCCGGAGCCGAACAGGAGTTCCGCGTCCGCTATCAGTCCCGCGGCCTCGATCAATGGACGTACCGCTTCGGCGCCGACGAGCGGATCGTGAAGAACTTCTCGCTCGTGATGACGACCGACTTCGACGACATCGACTTTCCGCCTTCGTCCATCAGCCCTGACACCAAAGTGCAGCGGAGTGACGGCACCGGCTGGAAGCTCGCATGGCGGAAACAGTCGCTCGTGAGCGCGCTCATGGTCGGGATGGTCATGCCCCACAAAATCAACCCCGGGCCGCTCGCGGCATCGATGAGCCTTTCCGCCCCCGTTTCGCTCCTGTTCTTCTTTTTCATGGTCTTCATGCTCCAGTGCATGCGCGGCGTCCGCCTGCACCCGATGAACTACTTCTTTCTCGCCGCAAGCTTGTTCGCATTCAACCTCCTTTTCTCATATCTTGTGGACCACGTGGACATTGTTGCGGCCTTCGCCGCGTCCGCAGCCGTGTCGATCGGCCTCGTGGCACCGTACCTGCGCCGCGTGGCGGGCTGGCGGTTTGCCGTGGTCGAGGCAGGGTTGAGCCAGGTCCTATATCAGACGGTCTTTTCGGTGGCGCACTTTTTCGCGGGCTACACGGGGCTCACGATAACCATCGGCGCGATCCTCACGCTGGCGGTCGTGATGCACCTGACCGCAAAGATTGACTGGACGGCGCGGTTCGCCGGGATGCCGGCCGCGGAGCCAGCCAAGGGCTGAGTGAGAAGTGAGAAGAACGATGGCGGTAGGCGGTAGGATTCGAGACGCGTTGTCGCCCTGCGGGTTATCTGTTAGCATCGGCTTTGGAAAAGGCGCTGCGGGAGATACATGCCGACTGTCCTTGTGATTGACGACGACCCGAGCATCTGCGAGGTCGTGGGGTACGCGCTTAAAAAAGCCGGGTACGTCGTCACGGTGGCGCACGACGGCAAGGCGGGGCTCGACGCGTACGCCGGCCACAAACCGGACCTGGTGGTCCTCGACATCCTGATGCCCGGGATCGACGGGATAGAAGTATGCCGGGCGCTTCGGGCCAAGGGCAGCGTTCCGATCGTATTTCTGTCATCCAAGGACGAGGAGATCGATCGGATCGTCGGCCTCGAAGTCGGCGGTGACGACTACGTGACCAAGCCGTTCTCGCCGCGCGAGCTCGTGGCGCGCGTGCGCGCGGTCCTGCGCCGGTCGGCGGCCCGGCCGGACGACGACGGCCCCAAGGTGCTCGCGTACGGCGACCTCACGCTCGACGTGGCGCGGTTCAAGGCGCTCTGCAAGGGGAAAGAGGTCGAGCTCACGGCGACGGAGTTTCGCGTGTTGCAGGCGCTGATGGCGGCGCCGGGAAGGGTGTTCACGCGCGACGAGCTCATGTCGCGGGCGTATCCGGGCGAGACCGTGGTGGCGGACCGGACGATAGACAGCCACGTCAAGCGCGTGCGGCAGAAGTTCGAGCGTTCGGGGCTTGGCCCGATCGACACCGTGCACGGAATCGGATACCGCCTTTCGGACTGCCGGAAGCGATGACTTTGCGAAGACCCTTCTCACTGCGTGTTCTAATCGTGACAGCGGCGCTTCTGATGCTGGTCATGCCGATCGCCGGCGTCGCCATGCTCCGCGTCGTCGAAAACGTCATGCACCGGCAGACCGAATCGAAACTCATTGCCGAAGGGGCATTCGTTCATGCGTTGTTTGTCGAAGCGCTGGGAAACGTCCCGCCCGATGGCGCCCCCGCCGCGCCGCCCCCCGGCAACGGCACCAGGCCGCCGTTCTTCCCGTCCATCGACGTCGGACGCGACCGCGTGCTTCCGCCCACGACCCCCGGCCAGGTGCCGGCGGGGCCCGCCGCCCCCGAGGCCGTTTTGGCCGGCGCGAAGATCGAACCGATTCTTATTCAGGCTCTCCCGCTGAGCCTGTCAGGGGTGCGTGTTGTCGACCATCACGGGATTGTCGTTGCATCGAGCGCCGGTCTGAAGGGCGATGACCTGTCGGAACGCGACGAGGTCGCGCGGGCGCTCGCCGGTCGGTATACGTCAGTGCTTCGGGAGCGCGCCGAGATCGCCAGGCCCGGGCCACTGAGCCGATACTCCCGCTACCGGATATACGTGGCGCTGCCGATCATCGTTCACGATCGGGTCGCAGGGGCGATCTACATCGGCCGCACGAGCCTGACGCTCTTTCGTGATCTCTGGGAGGACCGTTTTACCGTTGCGTTGGCAGTGATGCTTGTGGTGACCCTGACGATTGGAATCGTGATAGCCGCCTTCGTCGCAAGCCCGCTCAAAAAAACCGTGCGCCGGGCCCAGGAGATCGCGGCGGGCGGGAGCGGGGGAGGGTTTCGGACCCCAGGCTGGGCGCCGCGCGAGGCGTTCGAACTCAACGACGCGCTTGGGGCGATGGTCGAACGTCTGGAGGGTCGGGCGCGATACGTCGAGGAGTTCACGCGGCGGGTTTCGCACGAGCTCAAGACGCCGCTGACCGGCATCCGCGGTTCGGTCGAGCTTCTGCGCGACGGCTGGCGCGAGATGTCGGACGAGGAGCGCGAGAGGTTTCTGGGGATCATCGAGGCCGACACGGCGCGGATGGAAAGGCTCGTGCGCAGACTCCTGGAGCTTGCGCGAATCGAAGCCGCGGGGCCGGCCACGGGGAGCGCCGACCTGCGGGCGGTCGCCCAGGGTCTCGTCGAGGAATGCCGGGCCGCGGGGCGCGAGGTGAAAATCGAAGCCGGTGATGCGCCATCCTTCGTGTCAATCCAGCCGCATCTCGCCGAGGCGCTCATGGCCAACCTGCTCGACAACGCATTCGTACACGGCCGGCCGCCCGTGGCGCTGACCATCGAGGCCGGGCCGAAGCTGGTCGTCCGGGACCGCGGTCCGAGAATCCCGCCCGAACATCTGCCGCATGTGTTCGAGCACTTTTTCACCACCGCAAAGGACAAGGGCGGCACCGGCCTCGGGCTCGCCGTAGTCAAAGCCATCTGCGACGCCTGCGGCGCCGAAGTCTCCGTCGACTCCGATTCCGCAGGCACGACTTTCACCATCGTCTTCCGCCCGGGGTAGTTTTGGACCGCCGTGGACAGTGGACAGTGGACCGTTATCATGGCACGAGTTCCAGCACGCCCTTGGCCCCGGACACGATCTCCTTCCAGTCAAACGTCATCGGGACGAGCTCGCCGCGTTTCCACAGTTCGTGTTGATCGCCGTAGTGCGGGGAGCCGGGCCAGCCGGAGGCCCCGGTGTCGATGATCCAATGCGCGTGGTCAATGTCGCCGAGGTCGACGATCATCCGGTAAACAGGCCCGGCCATCGCGCGGAACGGCGTTTCGGGGTGCGCAAGGTCGAAGTGCGACTTCCATACGGAGTCGAGCCCGCCGGCCGCCTCCATTCTCGGGAGGTTCACAAGCGTGTCGAGCTCCTTCTTTGAGCCGAACAGGTGCTTGTGGTGAACGTCGTGGATTGCGCCCCAGCGCCACTTCGCGGGGTCGGGTCCGAAATCCTTCGCAAGCGACGCGACCGCCTTCTTGAATGCACCGGTGATCACGTCCTTCCTCGTCTCTGTCGCCGGCGTGCACCGGTTGTCCCAGACGACGTGCTCGGGGTTGTCGTGCCACAGGTCTGCGACGTTCGTGGAGTAGCGCTGGGCGAGGATGAACTCGAAGCCCGGTTCGTCCACCTCGTCTTGTAGCGCCGCGATGACAGATTCGCGGTAGGTTACAAAAAAGACCGCCGCGGGCGCCGAGTCAGGCCCCGCCGAGAAGTCCCACTTCTCGAGCAGGGTGCGCGCGGCGGTTTCCAACGCGGACAGGCCCGCCGCTTCTTTGAGATCCGAGAGCATGGCCGGGACAAGCTTTTGCGCCCGCATTAGCTTCGTATCCTGCTGGATGGCCGACATGCTCCTTGAGTCGTGCTTCGCCTGCGCGCGGACGAGATCGGCTATCCTGTCAAACCTGTACGACGGTGCGCTGTCAATGTTGAAGAGGACCTTGCTTTTCCCCGGGTCGGTCATCAGGTTGTTGGCATGTGCGAAGAACCCGGTCTTTGAGGTCGCTCCCGGGAGCGACGCCGGATCCACGTTTCCATCCCAGCCGCAGCACTTCGACCAGCCCGGAGCGGGGAACGTGCCCAGGTGGCCCTTGCGCACGGGGACCGACCCCGTGGCGAAGACGGCGATGGTCCCCGTGTCATCGGCCGCAGTCCAGATGGTGGCGGGCGTTGACATGAAGGCGAGCGCTGCGCGGAGTTCCTCGACGGTCTTTGCGCGGTTGGCGCGCCCGAGCGCGGCGACGCTCTTCCAGGCGTCCGGGGCGTCCCAACTGAGCGCGATTGGCGGCGCCCATTTCGGAAAGAGGTCCGGGTACATGTCGTTTAGGATAGGGCCGTGCACGGTACGCCGAATGGTGTGCTGGCGCTCGGTCATCACGTCGCCGTCGCGGTGGCCCACGATGTGATCTTCACGTTCGAAGCGCGCCTTTTTGCCGTCGGGTGTTTCATACTCTTCCGGGTTGGTCGGGTCTACCTTTTCGATGTAAAGGTCTATGGCGTCGGCCACCGCCGAGGTCATCCCCCAAGCCGCGTGCCGGTTGTGCCCGGCGAGCACCCACGGGATTCCCGGGACCGTGGCGCCGATCACGTCGAGGTCAGGCGTTCGGAGGTGTTGCTGGTACAGGATCGCAGGGAGCATGTGCGCCATGTGCGGGTCGTTGGCGACTATCGGACGCCCAGAGACGCTCATATCGCCGGATACGACCCAGGCGTTGCTCGCCGAGGAGAAGGATGAAGGATGAAGGGTGAAGGATGAATCGGGAGGGAACAACGAACCAGAAGAGGAGCCCGTCGCCGACCGATCGTAAGTCGTAAGTCGTGAGTCGTTTGTCGTGGGTCGTGAGTCGTGAGTCGTTCTGGTGGCACACCCCCGCGGCGGGAACATCCCTTTTAGCGGTTCGGGGATTGCGGGCGGGAGCGTCACCGGATCGCCCGTGGCCTGAATCGACGTTCCGCCGCGCCACCAGTCGCTTGGGTATATCTTTTCGGCGCGGTCGAGGCCGCCGTGGAGCGCGAGGATCAGGCGCGCGATCTCCTGGTGCCAGTTGTGCGAGACGCCCCAGGCGTTGAGTCTCCCGATGGCAAACGTGTCCTCGACGGTCCACGGTTCGGGATCGACCTCGATCAAACGGTACTCGACAGGTTCGTGCACCTCACGAGCGCGGTTGACGCCCGCAGCGAACGCCTCGACGAGCCGCCGGGTTTCGGCGCCGAGGGCTTTTGCGTCGTCGGCGGACGCCTTCTCAATCCCCCAGCCGCGCATGGCGCGGTCCACGTCCACCGTACTCCCGGTGGGCACCTTCTGGCGGCCCACAAGCTCCGAAAGCCGCCCGCGCGCAAACCGGCGCATGACGTCCATCTGGAAGAACCGGTCGCGCGCCTGAACGAAACCGGTGGCGCGAAAGAGGTCCTCGTCGTCCCGTGCGTCGATGTGCGGTATCCCCGCCGGATCCAGAAACACCTTCACTGGCGCTTTGAGGCCCGGAAGCTCGATGGTTCCGCTCTCGTCCTCCGGGTAGTCCGGCGCCACGCGGTACCAGAGGTAAGACCACGTGGCACAACCGGAGAAACAAACCGTCGATGCGACAAAAACGACAACGGCAATCGAGCGGATGCTGCGCATGAAGGACTTCTCCTTTTTCGAGCTATCGTTCGGAGTCGAGCCAAATCCCCGAAAAAGCGCAAGCAAGCTTGCGCACTCCAAAGTTACCAGAACTTGACCGGCACCTGGATGCCGCCGGCGACTACGTCGGCGGCGCGGGTGTTTTTGCCGGGGAGGAGCGAGAGCGTCCGGTAGTTCACGTACAGTTGCACCGGCGCGCCGATGCGCAGAAGGCTGGCGGTGATTCTCCCGTTTAGGATGTTCTTGTACCCCGGCCGCCAGAGCTTCTCGCGCTCCCAGTCCCAGAGATCCGAATCAGAATGCCAGTCGGACTGCTGGATGTGCGTGAAGGTGTAGCGGAACGCGAGCGAGACAATCGGCGGGAAGGCGGCGGCCTTGCCAGCGTCGCAGTCCGAGAGCCACGTCGCCCTCGCCGGCCCCTTGTACGGCACGACGTCGGCCTGGACCGAGAATCCCGAAAAGTCCCCGGGGTCAAGCGAGTACCGCTCGCCCACGAAAGGTTCGTAGTTCAAAAGGAGCGGGTGGACGGTCCCGGTGGGCGTCGTCATACGTCGCCACAAAAACGCCTCGTAGAATACATCGAGCCCAAGCGTGAGGCGGTCGTCGAGCGATTCCTTGAACGTCTTGTCAAGCGACAGGTGCGCTCCCAGATCTCCCTGTGCATGCAGGTCCCACGACGTCGTGCCCGCGGCCAGGATCTCCTCGGGGTCCGGCGGGCTTCCCGTGGGGATCGCGCCGAAGAGCATGAACGCCGATGCGAGGCCGAGGCGTTTCCACCACTCCGGGGCGAGGCGGTCGCTGTACCTCCAGCGGGCGCCGAGGATGATGTCCGACACGGTACCAACGTTCCCGGTCCAGCGGTCGGGCCGGGGCTGGCCCATGCTCTTCGCCCAATCCCAAAAGTCCCGCTCGGAGTATGCGCGGCCGAGCTGCTGCTGGTAGTCGCCGGGCGTCCATTCGAGCGATGGGGCCACCGTGGTACCGATTACCAGCGGAACCCCCACGCCAATCGAGAGGTCGTCTGACAGGCCGTACTGGAGCTGCATGATGAGAATCTCGTACGTCACCACGACGTTCGGGGTGATGACGCCCTGAAGCCCGCCGCCGGGCTCGTACCGCTCGATCCTGTCTATGAGCGGCCCCTTTTCGCCGTTATTGTCGTACGCGTTCGTGAGCCACGAACGGTTGTAGCTCGTGTCGAGCATGAATGTCCCTTTGGGGAGCGTCTCGGTGAACCCGGCGGCCAAGAGATCGGACGTACCGATCGCCGTC
>JACRCP010000257.1 GCA_016218965.1 Deltaproteobacteria bacterium
AACGGAGACTGTTACACCCGGGCTTCCGGCAGGTCGGTCGCCCTTCCTGCCGCCGGATAACACTACGGTGCCAACTGGGCAAGTTGCACCGGCGGGACTTTCACCCGCAAGAACGTCAGCTAGCATCGCTGCACTCAAGTGCCGGTGTCTGACCCCGGCACCACTTGGACCACTTGGAGACGGTGCACGAAGCCCGCCGCGGGCGGCACAGCGGGTAGCCACGGGCGTGAGCCCGTGGATCACGAGAAACGAACCGACCAGAGCCCCCGGCAGGGGGCGGCACAGCGTCCGACCCCGCCCCGCCGTCCCCCAGGTTTCACCGACAACCCGCCGCACGGCCGGCCGAGTGTTATGTGACGGTGTCTGACCCCCTTCGTTTATCCACCCGCTTCGAAACACCCGAGTTCGCCGATTCCACCCCTCCCCCAGGCGCCCCATCGCCGGTATAGACAAAAAACGCGCGACGTACGCCCGACCTGCGACTCCGTCCGTTGGCTTCGCCGGAGGCGCGGTTTGACGAGCGGGGCAGGTCTTGGTACGGTAGTGCTGGGAAGGAGGGATTGACATGATTCCCGACTTTATCCTTGCGAGAATTACCGCCATTCAGAAGGAGTTGGACGACCTTGCAAGGGCGGTCGCGCCGCAACCCGCAAACGAGGGCGAGACTCTGCGGCTCAAGGGTATCTGGCAGGGCACTGAGGTCGACGAAACCGATTTCGAGGACGCAGCCAGATCGTTGTTCAAGTCGACCGGCGTGGAAAGCTGATCTCTTGTGAAATCCGTCGTCGTCGACACCCACGCCATCGTCTGGTACTTTACCGGCGATCCCCGCCTGCCTGAAACCGCGCACCGGCTCCTGGAAGATGCTGAACGTGGTGATGGGCAGGTGCTCGTGCCGACCATTGTTCTCGCGGAATCGGCCCATATCGCCCAGCGGAAAAAGGCCCCGGTGCCCATCGAAAAGGTTGTGTCGGTCCTTCGAGAGGAAAACGGATTTGCCGTCGTGCCGTTCGATTTCGAGATCTTCTCGACCGTTCTGCGTCTGCCCGCAGAATGGGAGCTTCACGATCGGATCATTGCCGCCACCGCAAAGTACTACCGTGCAGCGCTGCTCACCAAGGACAGGGTTCTTCGGGACGCCCGGGATCTGGAAACGATCTGGTAGCGCCGCTTGCCCGGTCCTCAGTGCGCGACGCGCCGTCGACGGTCCTGGCGGCCGCCCCGCCCGGCCCATTTGGGTCGCGCAACGAAAACGGCATCCCTGTTCCTGCCCCTCGCCGCCCTGTTCAGATGCTCGGCACGCCGATGCCTGTCACGGCGCGAACGCGGCGGTCACGTTGTCAATCGCCGCGTATTTCGCGTCGGTGTTGCAGCACCGGGTGCCGGCGTAGCTGACCTTCAGGGAACAGACGTCGTTTATGCCCCAGTTGTAGCTCACATCGGGATGATAACTCTTCGCCGCCTTCGACCACACGTTGCTTCCCGAGGGAATCGTGTCGACCTCACGGCAGTCGGTCTTCGTCTCGTTGCAGAGCTCGATCTTGCCGGTCCAACTCATCGGTTTGACATACAGGTCAAACTGCACACCCGGACCGCAGTAGAACTTGCGGGTCGTGATCCACCCGTCCGAGGCGTCGCAGAGGCCCATGTAGTACGTCTTTCCGGCCGCGGCGAGCAGTGGATCGTAGGCTGTCGTATCGCGCCACGGGTCGATGGACGTGCACCATTGATCGCACCCGCCACCGCCATATGCCGTCCAGTACCCGCAGCCATACCCGGTCGCCGAGGTTTCGAGATCGTCAACCGTCGGCTGGAGCTTCGCCACCCACTTGAACCCGGCGGAGAGCAGTGTATCGCTTTCAGGTTTGTTGTTGGACCCCGAGTAGTTTGCAGTTGTGAAGTACCAGAACACGCGGCCGTTTACGTAGGTGTTCGTAAAGGTAGCGATCTGACCGCTGGAGTAATTCGCGATCGCCTGGGCATTTGCTCCAAGTCCCCCATTACCGGAAGACCGATTCCGCTCGGGCAGTCCCAGAGCAGTGTTCCGTTCGCCAGAGAAGTCCCAATCGGATTCGCCACGACGGTCGACACTGTCATCGGACAGTTGGCGTTCACATACTGGCTCGCGCCAAACCAATCAGAAATGTTGGCCATGTTGCCGCCGGCCAGGAAATATGGCGCCCCAGAATCACTCACCACGCCGCCACCGCCGTCCACGTAGCTCTTCAAGTACCCTGCAGCGGTCGGTGTCGCTGCAGCGTAGTCGTTGACCCAAACCAGTGAGTATTGGCTCAGATCCTGCGGGATAGAGCCCGCACCGGAAACGACCGTCACGTCAAACCCGGCTCCGGTCAGGAGATTCAGGTTCTCCTGGAAGTTGGATGAAGATGTCAAACAAGCACAGAGAGCCTTGGGCAGATTCGCGGGAACCCCGGCAAGCACCACGTTGTCCACGGTCACGGTGTTGCTGTTCCGGCCGTCGCAGCAGGAGTGTGCCGCGCCGAAGGACAGGCTTGAGGACAAGATGTCGTCCAGACTGTTGAAGGTCTGTTGAGAAATCTGTATATCGTTCACCTT
>JACRCP010000262.1 GCA_016218965.1 Deltaproteobacteria bacterium
CCTCATCGAAGCTCGCGCACAGGCGCCGTAGACTCCCCCGGTGCCAAGCTGAACGCTGGAGCATCCCCGGACCGACGACGATCGGCGCAACCGTCCGACTCCGCTCCGACGCCTCGGCCACCACTTTTTGAGAAGTTACGCGCATGTCCGCGAACAGGGGGTTCTTACGGAAGGATCAAGGTTGATTCGTCCGTATGTAGTTACTACTCCGAGCAAAAACCCTTCCTGGATCGAGCGGCGTCCGCCCCGCCGCAATGTCATTTGCGTGAAATGCACCTTGCCATACCAGGTCGCTTGGGATACAGTTTGGTAAGGATTTCCCGGCGCGGGTGGGGTCGGGCATCGGGGTCGCGCGGTTTTTTCGGGAGCATCTCAGATGGACATGAAGCGCGTCGGAGACGTCATGATCCCCCTCGAGAAGTTCCCGCATATTCCCCACTGGTTCACGCTCCGCCAGGCGCTCGCGGAGCTCGACCGTGCCGAGTCCGAGGCGCTCAAGAACGCGCCCAAAAGCGACGGCGGCGGCTGCCTCCCCTGGGTCATCGTGGTCTTTTCGGCCCAGAACGAGCTCCTGGGTATGCTGAACCGCCAGGACCTGCTGCGGGGCCTCCGTCCCGAGATGATGGCCAACCAGCCGAACCACTACCAGGAAAAGATGGTCGATGTAAAAATCGACGCCGACCTTCTCGCGATGTCGTTCTCTTGTGACAAGGCCATGGCGTCCCTGCGGCGGCAGATCGAGCGGCCGGTGAGCGAGTTCCTCTCGCCCATCGAAACCACCGTCGGGACCGGCGACTACCTGCTCGAGACGATCTACAAGATGATCGAACGGAACCTGAGCCTCATCCCGGTCGTGCAGGACGGGCGGATTGTCGGGGTGGTGTACGCGCTCGACGCCCTGCGGGAGATGACGAAACTTTTGATTTGACCGGCGGGGGGCTTTCGATCCATTCTTTTTCGGTGCGCGGGGAGTCCGGGATCGGGCCGGCCGAGGGGTCCGGTCCCGGCGGCGGCGCCGCACGGGCGCCCAGGAGACGACATGGATTCTTCCGCTGGAACCGAAAGGCTCGAGACGGTCCGGGTCGGGGACATCATGATCCCGGTCGATGCCTACCCGAAGGTGTTGCTCTGGAGCACGCTTCGCGAGGCCGTCGAGTTGATGGAAAAAGCCCGGCTGGACCTGGGTGGCCGGATCTCGCTCCCGCGGGTCCTTCTGGTGTTCGGCGCCGACGGGGCGCTTGTCGGAACGGTCCGCCGCCGCGACATCATGCGCGGGCTCGAGCCCCGTTTCCTGGTGAGCAGACCGCTCGACTACCGCAAGAAGCTCTTTGACGTGGATCTCGACCCGAACCTCTCGGAGCTCTCGCACGAAAGGCTGGTCCGCGACGTACGCGAACAGGCAAAGACCCCTGTGAGCGAGGTAATGAGGCCGGTTGCGTCAACGGTGGACGTGGGCGATCACATCTTGAAGGCGATCTACGAGATGGTGAGCAACAACGTGAGCCTTCTGCCGGTTCTGCGCGGCGGGAAGGTGGTGGGCGTGGTGCGCTCGGTCGAGATGCTCCACGAAGTGGCGGGACTCGTCCTTTAGGGGGCGCCGCCCCCGGCGGATTTCGAATGGCACCGGTATCCGAGAGCACGCGCACGCAAGCCGGCCAACGCGTTTCCGCCCCGGGCGTGCGGCGGCGCCTTCCCGAACTGAAAAAGCCGCTGATCCTGGCGGCTGGCGCGGCGCTCTTTGCCGCCGCGCACCTCCTCCCCCTTCCCGAACCCGCCATGGATCCCGCGGGCGTCTCTTTTGCCCTCACCGCGCAGGGGAAGGCGGCCCTGGGACTCTTCCTCCTGGCGCTGGTGTGGTGGACGGCCGAGGTCGTGCCGATCGGAGTGACCGGCGCCGCCGTGGTGGCGATCCAGGCCATCTTCATGATCCGGCCCGCGCGCGCCGCGCTCACCGATTTCATGGACCCTGCCGTCTGGTTCATCACGGGGTCGCTCATCATGGGCATGGCGTTCACCAAGACGGGGCTTGCGCGCCGCGCGGCCTACCGGACGCTCGTCCTCGTCGGGGAGAACACAAGCGTGATTCTTCTGGGCTGTCTTCTGCTCACCGCCGGCCTGACACTGGTGATGGCTCACACAGCGGTGGCGGCCACCGTCTATCCGTTGTTCATGGCCGTGCACGCCCTTTACTCCGAGGGAAACCAGCCCACAAGGTTCGGCAAGGCGCTGTTCATCGGCATGGCGCTCGCGGCGGGGGCCGGGAGCGTAATCACGTTCCTGGGCTCGGCCCGCGCCGTGATTGCGGCCGGTTTCTACGCCGAGATGGCCGGGCGGCGCGTCGGGTTCCTCGAGATCAGCTTCTACATGTTCCCCGTCGGCGCGATCATGGTGGCCCTCGCGTGGGCGCTTGTCATGGTCCTCTGGCCGCCCGAAAAGAAGGTCGTCGCGGGCCTTCGCGAACGCGCTCGGCGGCTGCACGCAAGCCTGGGGCCGTTCTCGCGCCGCGAGGCGCTGGCGCTTGCCGTCATCGCTGCCGCCGTGGCCGTCCTCTCGCTCCAGTCGGTCGTCCCTTCCCTGCGCGCGGTGGACCAGAGCGCGATCCTGGTCGCGGCGGCGGTGATGTTCTTTGTGCTGGGCGTGCTCAACCTCGACGACCTCGAAGGCACCCCGCTCAACATCATTTTCCTGTTCGGCGGCGCCATGAGCCTCGGCCACTGCCTGTGGCAGACCGGGGCGGCCCGGTGGGTCGGCGTGAGCCTGCTGGGCCTGTTCACCCCCAACCCCTGGCACGTGTTCGTCCTCTCGGTGGTCCTCACCGTTCTGCTCATGACCAACCTCGTGCTCAACGTCGCGGTGATCGCGGTGTCGCTCCCCGTGGCGTTCGTGGTGGCGCCGTACGTTGGCGTTTCGACCGAGGCCATGTTTTGCGCCGTCCTCGCGGCGGCGGGCATGCCGTTCATGACGCTTCTGGGGGCCGCGCCCAACGCGATTGCGTACGGGAGCGGACAGTTCACGCAGAGGGAGTTCCTTCGCGCCGGCCTCCCCGCGAGCGCGGCGCTCGTCTTGCTGCTCGGCGCGTTCGTGTGGTTTGTCTGGCCGGCGATGGGGATGCCGGTGATTGCCGGAAAGTTCTGACCTTCAACCCTTGTCGATGTCGCGAAGGCGGCGGAGGATTCCGAGCGGCGACTCGCCGAGCGAGGTGTCGAGCATCTTTTCCATCTTTTCCTGATCGATCTTGAGTTTCTTCTGCACGCGCCTCTGGTAGGCGTTCTTGAGGACCTCCAGAAGCTCATCGGTCTCGCACGGCTTCTGGAGATAGTTGTACGAGCCGACCTGCGTGCAGTGCACGGCCGACGGGATCGACCCGTGGCCCGTGAGGATGATGACCTCGGTCAGCGGGCGCTCGTTCTTGATAATCTCCAGGACCTGTTCGCCGGTCATCCCGGGCATCTTGAGATCGACAATGGCGAGGTCGAACTCGCGGCTGCGCGCCGCCTCGACCGCCTCCTGCCCGTTTGAGAACGCGGCCACGTCAAAGTCCCGGAGGCGCAGCCTCTGCGCCAGCGTGTTGAGGAACCGCTCCTCGTCGTCGACTATCATTATTCGGATATTGTCACCCATCGGACGCCTCCATGTCAGCCGGTCTTTCCCGCCCCGCCGTCCTTGCTTCTTTTTCGCGAATCGGGAGGGCCACGGTGAACGTCGTGCCTTCGCCGACCTTGCTCTTGACCTCTATCCTACCACCGAACGACCTGACGATGCCATAGCTGATGGAAAGCCCCAGCCCGGTCCCTTTTCCGACCTTCTTGGTCGTGTAAAACGGGAAGAAGATCTTTTCCATCTGCTCGTCGCTCATCCCGCACCCGGTGTCCTCCACGTCAATCTGGACCTCCCGGTCCACCTGCCGCGTCCGCACCGTGATCCTCCCGTCGCGGCCGATGGCGTCGCGCGCGTTGTTGAACAGGTTGTAGAGGACCTGCTCCATCTGGTTGCGGTTCACGAGCACCGCCGGAAGGACGTCGGCCAGCTCCTTTTTGAGTTCGATGTTCGAAACCCGGAATTCGGTGTCTTTAAACGCCAGTATCCCTTCGAGAACGGCGTTCATGTCATGCCGCTCCAATGCCGGGTCATGCTCGCGCGAGAACGCCAGGAGGTTCCGCGTGATCTGCCTCCCCCGAAACGTCGCCTCGATGATGGCGCCCAGCCTCTCGCGGAACTCGGCCGGGTTGAACTCCTGGCCGAACTGCGGGTCGAGAAGGTCTTTTAGGAGCCCCGCCTCCTCGTGGATGATGGCGAGCGGGTTGTTGATCTCGTGCGCGACGCCGGCCGACATCTCGCCCACGGACGCGAGCTTGGCCGCGTTGAAGAGCTGGCGGCGGAGCTGCTCCTTGTCCGTATCCGAGGCCTCGAGCCGATCGACGAGCTTGCGCGAGCTCCGCTCGACGAGCACCACGATGAGGGCGAGGGCGGCGGCCACGACAAGCCCCAGAACCAGCGTGACCCGGCGCAGCGGGGCAAACGCCCTGTCCCTGGGAACGCGGACGATGACCGCCCAGTTGTTCTCGTTGAGCCATGCGACGCCGTTTAGGCTCTTGTGCCCGCGGGCGTCCGCGACGGATACGTGGGTGTACGAAGTGTAGTGGGGGACCTCCGCCGGTCCGAACGCCGGGCCGGTCTCGCGCCCCGAGAATGCCTGGCGCTCCCCCCTTCCGTTGATGATGAACGCCTCGGCCTCTTTGACAAGATGGGAGCTGCGCACGAACTCCTCGAACTTCTCGGGGTCAAGGCTCGCCCTGAGCACCCAGATGCGCCCCTCGAAGGCGCGCCGGACGGCTATTACGAAGTGCGCCTTGCCGCGGAACCCCAGATAGACGTCGCTTATTAGAAAATCCTTGCCGTGGGTTCTGAGCTGCTGGAACCACTCCTCGCGCGAGTAGTCCCTGCCAAGAAGGTCGGTGTACGGGCCCGCGTACGAGACCAGGACGCCGTCGGGACCGAAAAGCCCGAGGTCCGCAAACGCCGGGCTGTCGAGGCGGAGATCGCCAAGCGCCCGCTCGATCTCGCCGGGCCGCGGGGGGACCGAGAGGACGCCCGTCCGCAGCGTGTTTCTGAGGTTGGACGCCCGTTCCTGGAGGAAGAGGTCCACCGTGTTCCGCTGGTTCTCGGCCACCGACTTCAAGTGGTTGTTGATCCCCTCTTCCATGGTGGCGCTGTACTGGTAGTGAAAGAAGGCCGCCAGCAGAATGAGCGGGATGACGTAGGCCACCAGCAGCCGCCAGCGCAACCGGCGCCGAAACGCGTTGAAATAGGCGTGCCCGTGGCGCTCGCGCTCGTCGTCGAACAGCGCCTCAAGCGGCCCCCGCCGGGAATCCTCACCCATGCCCGCCCTTCAGCCGGTCTTCACAACCACGCCGCCCTTATACGCCATCTTCCCCCCTGATGTCGAACGGGCAGTCAGACCGCCGCCCGGCATCTCGAGCGCCAGTGCTGCATCGTTGATTTGCCGCCGCGTTCATGTATCATCGGCGCCTGTTTTTCGGGGGCGAAAGGACGGCGGGATGGAACACGAAGCGGCGCGGCCGCAGGTGGTGCGGGGGCTCGAAAAAGTAATCGCGGCCGAGACGAACCTGAGCTTCGTCGACGGCGAAAAGGGCGAGCTTTTCTATCGCGGCTACAATCTGCATGAGCTCGCGGGGCGCACCAGTTTCGAAGAGGCCGTGCACCTCCTTTGGTACGGCGACCTCCCCACGCGGGCACAGCTTGACGCCTTCAGGACCTCGCTTGTCTCGGAGATGCGGCTCCCGACGCAAGTCGCCGACATGCTCAAGCTCGCCCCGCCCAACGCCAACCCGATGGTCGTCCTGCGCACCGCGGTGAGCGCGCTCGGGATGTTCGACCCGGACGGCGGGAGCAACCTCCCCGAGGCCAACGACAGGAAGGCGCGCAGGCTGCTGGCGCAGACCTCGACCATTATCGCGGCCCTCCACCGCATCCACATGAAGCAGCCCATCCTGTCGCCGGACCCGCGGACGACGTTCGCCGCCAACTTTTTCTACACCTTCCACGGCCGCATGCCCGACGAGCTCGAGCACAAGGCGGTCGACACGGTCCTCATGCTCCACTGCGACCATGGGCTTGCTGCCTCCACGTTTGCCTGCCGCGTCTGCGCCAGCACCCTCGCGGGGATGCACTCGTCGCTTGCGTCGGCGCTCGCAACGCTCAAAGGCCCGCTCCACGGCGGGGCCAACACAAAGGCGATGGAGATGCTCGAGGAGATCGAGGGGCCGGCGCAGGTCGAGGAGTACATAGACGGCATGCTCGCCGACGGGAAGCGGGTAATGGGTTTCGGACACCGGGTCTACAAGACCGAGGATCCGCGCACGAGGCATCTGCGCGAGCTCTCGTCGAAGCTCTGCGAGCAGGCGGGCCTGAGCCACCTGCATGACATCTCCGAGCACATCGAGCGCGTCGTCCACGAACGCAAGGGGATGTTCCCCAACGTCGACTTCTACAGCGCCACGACGCAGGCGGCCCTCGGGATACCCAAGGCGTTCTACACGACGGTGTTCGCGGCGTCGCGCACCGCCGGCTGGATCGCGCACATCCGCGAGCAGTACGCCGACAACCGGCTCATCCGCCCGACTTCGAAATACACCGGCGGGTTCGACGGCAAGTGGAGGCCGATAGACCAGCGGGGGTGACGACCGCCGCTTCACGCAAACCGCGTAGAATGCGGACGCCAAACGTCACCAAAAACCCTCAATCCTGTTAACGTCTTGTTATCATACTCCTATTTCGTGCCTGGCACCTTCTGGCACCGGAAAACGGCAAGCGTCAGCCGGGCAAGACGGTGGCGCATCTTGCCGTAGAAAGTTGCGAACAGGCTGCGTTGTATGCGTTGGCGCACAAAGAGATATACAGCTTGCGTTCCACAGGAAAGCGCTTCGGCGGGGAGACGGTTGCACACACGGTCGCACATACCATAATGAGACACGACCCGGAGGAAAAAGCGCGGGACTATGTTCGCCGGCACTTGGAGATTGCATCAATTAAGGATGCGCATGGAGAACCGGTGATGAGGATCTTCAAACCATAAAGGTGCAGGGAATCGAGCCTTGTTCGGGGGGCAACTGGGGTCATCAGACGTGCGCCGGAGAGGGTCACGTGCCATGTTCGGGATGCGGCGGTCCCGCCCCCTGAAACCGTCGTTTGCAGGATTGTCACGCCGCGGCGGGTTTGCGGCGGCGGTTTTGCAATTCTGTCAAAGCCCGGTCCGCCGGCGGGTTCGCAAGGCGTTCCTGCGCCCGGGTCCGGTTCAAAAAAAAGACGCGATTTCAGAAGGTTCCCCGTGGCGGTTTCCTTGCCGACTGGACGCGCCCTGCGGCGCGCGGTTTGCTGGTACCGCGGCTGGAGGTGAACGATGGACTCTCTTTTCAGGAAGGGATGGTGGGGCGTCGAACTCGTTCTGATCGCGGGGATCGCCTTTTTCACTGCATCGACGGTCAACGCGTACGTCGAGGGAAGCCTAAGGCGCGTGCCCGAAGCGCCGCCGATTTCCCAAGAGAAACCGGCCGACGAAGCTCCGGCTCGGCCGCGGGATCCCCCGCCCGGAGGCGGGGACATCGGCACGAAGACAACCGTCCGGAAGCTGCCGGAAGCCGTGCCGTCAGCACTCGCGGCAACGCTCGTCGGGACCGTTGTCGCTGACGAGCCGCGGTGGTCGCTTTTCGTCATTGTCGATCGGGCGACGCGCGCGGCGGAAGTCTACGGCAAGGGCTCTGTCGTCGGCGACGGGTTCAAGGTCGTGAAGATCGAGAGGCGGCGCGTGACGCTCAGGCACGGGGACCGGCTCGAATACCTTGAGTTGGACGGTGAGAGACTCCCTGCGCAGTCTTTGTCGCCGCGCACGGCGGAAGCCGGCGCCGAAACAATCCGGAAGACGTCACCGACGTCGTACCTGATCCCTCACTCGGAAGTCGAAAAGGCAATGGCGAATCTCAACGAAACCGCCACGCACGCGCGGTTCACCCCGAGCTTCGAGGGGGGCCGGGCAAACGGTTTCAAGGTCACGTCAATCAAGCCCGACAGCCTGTTTGCGCAGATCGGAATTCAGAACGGCGACGTGGTGCAGAAGGTCAACGGACTCGAGTTCAACAGCCCCGAGAAGGCGCTGGAGGTTTTCCAGAGGCTGAGAGACTCACGGCACGTCCGCGTCCGCATCGATCGCTCGGGCAAGCCGGTGGAGATGGAATACACATTTAGGTGAGGGAGGAGCCGCCACCGCCGCAACTTGGGCACCCGACTCCGGGCAGCAGCCTTGGAGGACGGCGTCGCGGCCTGCCCCTCTCGCCCCAACACGCCGTGGGGAGCGAGTAGAGGTTGACCCGCCCCGTCGAGAACCCTTAAAGCGCGGAGCCACGGTGAAGTCACGACTGATTGACACCTGGCATTCGTTTTCGCTAGGATTGCGTCAGTTTCACGCCGGAAACGGAAGGGGGTTGTCGACGACAGCATCCCGCGCCAGATGTTCCAAAGTGCAGTTCACCGCGGCAGTCATCGTTGTCACGGCTTTGCACGCCGTTTCATGCACGATCCCCGAACCGGACCTTGACCAGGACCGCACATACTGGCACCACGCCTACTTTTCGGGGGATCGGATGGATGCGGACGAAGCGGCTTCGACGGAAGCTGAACTGGCCACACATCCCGACGACGTGTCAAACAGACTGAAGTTGCTCGGGTATTTCAGCCGCCACATGCGGCTTTCCGGAAACGATGGACTTCGGACGAAGGCGATCGAGCACTACCTCTGGATCGTCAGGAACCGGCCCGAAGCCGCTGTTGACGGAGTTGGTTTCATGATGTTCACCCAAATTGGCGGTGAGGCCCATGCAAACGCAATGTATCTCTTTAGTTCCCTCTGTACGACAGGGTTCGGAGGCGTAATTGACTGACAGTGAGCCGCTCACAAAGCCAGGCGTTCTCCTCGGAGAACCATTTTCGGCGCATGGAGTCCTCATGGCACCTCGGCACTCCGCTTCC
>JACRCP010000032.1 GCA_016218965.1 Deltaproteobacteria bacterium
ACGCGGGCAGGCATCGCCTGACAGGCCAGCCTTGAAGCCGTACTGGAGAAAATCCGCCGTACGGAATTTTAGGGAGGACGATGGAAACGTCGGCATCATTCGAAGCCCGGTCCGCGCCATCGTCCTACCCGACCACTTGCGAGGTTCTGCCGTAGGCTGGGGGCATGGCAAGACAGTTGGTCCGGAGCGTTTCGGGGAACCTTTCGGAGGCGATGCAGTACCTCAACGGGACCTACACGTTGTGGCTGAACGCACGGCACCAATGGGACGGTCCGGTGGAGGCGCACCTGGTAACCCGGCTCAGCGATGAGGCGTGGACAAGCCACCGGGCGTACATCGGGAAGGAAGGGGCTCCCCGACGAGGGGGGAATCCTTACCCGGGCCGTGCCTACTCCGCCGTAGCAGCTACGGCTGCGAAGGCTGGATGGCCCGGGCCAAAGAATTGTGCGCCTTCAGCGCGCAGGCAAAACCGGACCGGTCAAAATCTGGGGGGCGGCAAGCGGATTTTTTGCGTTGACAACCGCGCCGGCGGTTGTACACTGTGATGGTGGTCACACACCGTGTCCTCCGAAGGAGGGCGTATGATGCCGCTCAAATTGCTGCTGGTCGACGATGAAGAGGCGATACTCCGCGTGATGGAGAGGGGCCTCCGCAAGGAGTACGAGGTCAAGACGTTCGCCAGCGCCATCGACGCGCTCAAGGAGATCGAGGGGGGGTACCAGCCGGACGTCATCCTGAGCGACGTGCGGATGCCGGCCATGGACGGCGTGAGCTTTCGGGAGAAGCTGCGGCAGACCCGTCCGGAGTTCCTCACGCGGTTCGTGTACGTCACCTCGAGCCAGATGGATCCGGGCGTGAGCGAGTACATCGCAAGCAACCGCGTGAGGGTCCTCTCCAAACCGGCTACCCCGGATGACGTCAAGAGCGTCATTGCCGAGCACGTCATCAAGGTCTGAGCCCGCCGCGCCCGACGTGAACCGTGCCCTTCGCGCCGCGTCGGGCGCACTGGCCGCGTCGGTCCCGGCGCTGTCGCACATCGATCCCGCGAGAATCCTTTTTGTGTTCAATCCGCATATGGCGTCTCGGGCCCGCGTGTTTCCGCTCGCTTTCGATGCGACGGGGACAAGGGTGTCGCGCGACGGCCGGAGACGGCGTCCGCTTGTCAGATTCCGTGGGTGCCGCGTGAGGTACGTGATCGAGTACGGGCCGTCGTTCCTGGCGGCCTCTCCCGGACGGCGGCTGCGGACGCTTGTCCACGAGATGCTCCACATCTCGCCGTTTTTCAATGGGACGCTCTCACGCTCCATGCGGCATGCCGTGCGCGGGCGGGGACAGTTTGAGATGCTCGTGCGCGCGGCGGTCGACCGCTGTGCGGCTGCCGGCGGCGAAGCGGCGTTTCGGTATTTGGATTTGGGCCCGAAGTTTGTCGTCATGGAATGGCGGCGGCCGTTTTCGCTTGCGGATGGGGGCGTGAGGACCGAGAAGGACTTGCGAAGGGTCAAGAGGTCAGACGCCGGTATCCCCCGGTGACGGCGCGAGCAGATCGTGGAGACGCTCGGCCGACCTCCTGGAGATCTCGGCGTGCAGGTTGCCCCCGTGCGAGTCCATCGTTACCACCGCAGGGAAGTCCCTGACACGGATGATCCACATTGCCTCGGGGACGCCGAACTCCTCGAGTTTCATCACCCCTTCGACCTTCTCGACCGACTTGGCCAGCAGGACGGCCAGCCCGCCGACCGCGTGCAGGTAGGCGGCGCCGGAAGTCTTGAGCGCATCCAGCGTCCGTGCCCCCATCCCGCCCTTGCCGATGATGCCGCGCACGCCGTAGCGCCGGATGACCGCCGCCTCGTAGGGTTCCTCGCGTTCCGAGGTCGTCGGGCCGGCCGACACGAACCGGTACGCGCCTTCTTCCCTGGCGACCACGGGCCCGCAATGGTAGATCATCGAACCGGCGAGCACCTTTTTCGCGTCAGGGTCGTCGTTTTCAACCAGGTATTTGTGGGCGGCGTCGCGCGCCGTGACCATCACGCCGGAAACAAGCACCTGGTCGCCGACGGTGAGACCCCTGATGGCGCTCTCGTCGGCGGGGAGCGAGATGTGTTTCATTGCGGCACTCCTACGATTCGAACGACGCCGTACCGTCCTTCCAGGTCATCGTGCACCTCCTGAACGCCCAGCACATGTACGCGATCGAGACGAAGAACGAGGCGGGGACGCGATGTCGCGCGCCGATCTTCACGCCCAAGACGGTGGTCCTGCCGCCGAATCCCATCGGGCCGATGCCCAGAGTGTTGAGCTTTTCCACCGCCTCCTTCTCGTGCGCCGCCAGGTCGGGGTC
This sequence comes from Deltaproteobacteria bacterium, assembly GCA_016218965.1. Taxonomy (GTDB): domain Bacteria; phylum Myxococcota; class SpSt-1050; order SpSt-1050; family JACRCP01; genus JACRCP01. The sequence continues at coordinate 2,339 of JACRCP010000032.1, forward strand.
GGGGTTGACGTCGTCCAGCCGCCGCAAGAGCTGTTCCTTGGCGGTCATGTGCGAGGTCATGCGATCGCCGCCGATCCCTATCCCCAGGGTGCCCGGCGCGCAGCCGTAGCCCTGCGCCCGGTGGACGGCGTCCAGAATGCAGCGCCGCACGCCGGCGTAGTCACGGCCGGCGCCCAACCGCTCGTCCGGGAGCGAGTACTGGATGCTCACGTTCTCGGACCCGCCGCCTTTGAGCAAAAGGGTTGCGCTCAACGTTGAGTGCTGAGTGTCCGCCGCTTCCGACCTCCCAAAGGCGTCGTGAAAGAACACCAGCGGCGCGCCGGTGCCGAGGTTGTTTCCGCTGTTTTTTCCGGTGAGCGCATTGACGGCGTTGGGGCGAAGGAACGACCGGCGGGTGGCCTCGGCCACCGCTTCGCGGATCTGGTCTTCAAGGACGGCGCGCGAGAACCCGGCGTCGTGCGTCACGTGGAAGGTCAGAGTCCCGGTGTCCTGGCAGATCGGGCTGGATTCCCTGGCGGCCGCAGCGGCGTTTTCGAGGAGGGAGAGAAGAACGCGCCTCGCGACGCTTCCCTCGTCCTCGTGGTCCGCGGCCGCCCTGATCGCCGCGCCGACGTCCGACGGTAGAACGGTGGATGCCCGCCGAATCAGCTCCGTGAAATGGTCGGTCAGGTCGGGTTGCGGCATCCGGCACCTCCGTACGGCACGCGGAGGTGTACCGCTTTTCGGATACTGGTTCAAGCGGAAAACGCCCCGTGCACTTGAAACGCCGGCGGCTTGGTCATATCATGTGCGGCATGCGAAACTACCGCAAGGCCGCCCTGACTGCGCTCGTGCTTGGCTCGCAGATTCTGGCCGGCGGGCTGTGCGAACGCGGGAAGACCGACCTTGCGCCGGGCCAGCCGGTGACGGGCGTGATTTCGGGCCCCGGGGACGAGGTGCCGTTCGAGGTTCACCTCAAGGGCGGGCACGACTACGAGTTCACACTCGATCCCGACGCGGGCGGCGACTCGTCCATGTTTTCCCCCAGGCTCTACATCGTCAAGAAGGATTCGCAGGATGGGCCGCTTGTCGAGACGTCGGGGATGATGGGCGGCCGCCTCACGCTAAAATACTCTCCCCGCAAGGACATTGACGTGTATGTCATCGTCGCATCCGACGGCGGCGGGTTTTCGTTCACACTCACCATGGAGGACGTGACGGGGGGCGGGGACGACGCCGGGGCCGCGAAGGACGCCGCTCGCGATGGGGGGCTTGACGCCGGGCGCGACGCCGGCGGGCCGGCCGACGGAGGGCCGGCCGACGGAGGGACGGCGGACAGCGGCGAAGCCGACGGATCGGGCGCCGACGCCGGGGCCGACGCCGGTTGCTCCTCCAAGTCGTGTCAAACCGGTTGCTGCGACATCTACGATCAATGCCAGGACGGCGATGTCAACGAAGAGTGCGGAAAGGGCGGCGCGGCGTGCGAGGACTGCACAAAGTCAAAGGCCACGTGCCAGCTCAGGCAGTGCGTCGGCTGCGATTCGACGAGCTGTCAGACCGGCTGCTGCGACCCCGATGGCGTGTGCAGACTGGGCAACACGAAGGACGAGTGCGGAAAGGCAGGAGCCGACTGCGAAGATTGCACGTCGGCCGGGAAGACCTGCGACCCGGCCCTGCGGACGTGCACAAACTAAGCGCCAGTGGCCAGTGCTCAGTGATCCAAACGGACCACGGATCACGGACAACTGACCACGGTCGTCGGTCGTCGGTTACGGGGGTCACCAGCATTCGCTGTTGCAGTACGACATGCAGCTCTGGGATCCCCAGTCGCAACAGTCCCACGAACCGCAGCTCTCGCACGGGTCGCCGTAAGTCCCGCAGTGGTCCGGGTCGCAGCCGTCCACGCACTGCTGGGTGGAGGTATCGCAGCAGTTCCAGCTCGACTTGTTCTTGCAAAGTGTCCTGTCGCACTTGCACATCTGTGTGACGCACTTGCGCTGGGTGCCCGAGGGGTTGCAGTCCTGGCAGGCGACTCCGCTCTTGCCGCACTGGGTGTCGGCGCTCCCCGCCTGGCACGAGCCGCTCGCGTCGCAGCACCCGTTGGGGCAGGTGTTCGCGTTGCACGGGGCGCACGCGCCGTTGTAACAGTACTTGTTTGCGCCGGCGGTGCAGTCCGTGCACGGGGTCCCGCCCTTCCCGCACTGAGAGGCCGCGGTCCCGGCCGCGCACGAATCGCCCGCGCAGCACCCGTTGGCGCAGTTTGACGCCCCGCACGCCACGCACGACTGCTCGGCCGAGCACGTCTTGCCGGTCGCCGTGCAGTCCGTGCACGCCGCCCCCTTTCCGCACGCGGTGTTGCTGGTCCCCGCGAGGCAGACGCCGCTCCCGTCACAGCAGCCGTTCGTGCACGTCGTGCCGTCGCACGGCTTGCACGCGTTCCCCGAGCACACCTTGTCGGCCTCAAAGATGCAGTTGATGCACTGCGTGCCGCCGGATCCGCACTTGTCATTGGTGTCCCCGGCCTGGCATTTCCCGGATGCGTCGCAACAGCCGCCCGGACAAGTGTTGGCGCCGCACGGCTCGCACTGTTTCTGGAAACACGTCTTCCCGGCGGACGAGCAGTTCGAGCACGCGGCCCCGGCGTTCCCGCATACGTCGTTCTGGTCCCCCGGCTGGCAGACCCCGTTCGAGTCGCAGCACCCGGCGGGACAGTTGGTCCCGTCGCAGGCGGCGCACTTTTCGCCTATGCAAAGGAGCTTCTGTGCGGCGCAGTCGGCGCACGCGACGCCGCCGGTCCCGCACTCGTTTCGCTGGTCGCCGGACTGGCAGCTCTTGTCGGTCCGGCAGCAGCCGTCGGGACAGGTCTGGGCATTGCATGCCACGCACGCCTTGTTCGCCGTACATTCGCCGCCGTTTGCCGTGCAGTCCTGGCACGAGTTCCCTCCGGTCCCGCACATTGTGTCGGCGCTTCCCGCCTGGCAGACCATGGCGGGGTCGCAGCAGCCATCACCGCAGTTGGTCTTGTTGCAGGCGGGCGGGTTTTCGCAGGTCTGGTTGAGGCACATCTTCCCCTGCGACTTGCAGTCTGTGCAGGCCGCGCCGCCCGTTCCGCAGTTCCCGTCGCCGGTGCCGCCGAGGCACGATGTTCCGGCGCAGCAGCCGCCGGGGCAGTTCCCCGCGTGGCAGCCTCCGGCGTCGGCCCCCGCGTCTTTCCCCGCGTCGAACCCAGAGTCGTGGCCGGTGTCGTGGCCGGTATCCGTTCCGGAGTCGGCCGATGCGTCGAAACCGCCGTCGCGGGAGCCGTCGGACGGATTGGACGCGTCGGACGCGTCCCCGCCCATTGTCCCGTCGTCGGCCGTCCCCCGGTCTTCGGGGCCGCCGTCGCCGGACGCCGAGTCGTCCTCGCCGGCGTCGGGCGTTTCCACCGGCACCTGGCACTGCCCGCCGACGCATACCTTGGGCGGCGTACACTCGGTGTTGGTCGTGCAGAAGACCGGCTTGGCCCCCCCGTCGGGTTTGCCGTTGCCCGGGATCTCAATCTTGGATGGAAGCTCGTCGGACCCGCATGCGAACGTGATGACAAGCAGAACCCCGACCGACACGGCGGTGACCACGAGTCGAACGGCCCTTGGTTCTCTCATTCCGATCCCTCGCGTCAACGCATGCGCGGACAGGACCATTTCAGGATTGGAGTGTACAACAATTCGGCGCCACCCGCCAGCGTTCGGAGTTACCTCATCACTGCAATGACATCCCTGCCCGAGACAACTTGAAGGTCTTGTGGCCCGCGTCCCAGAGGTGCAGATGCTGCGAAGGCGCACGTGACGACGGCGAGGTCTTGCGTGACCGGGAGGCGGTGGGCCTTGTCGGCGAGCATTTTTTTTAGGCGGTCGAGGTCGCGCGGGGCGGCGTTGAGCTTCGCCTCGCCAACCAGCACGGCCTTGCCGTCGGTCGACCTCGCGACGATATCGGCTTCGAGGGGCGTCCGGTCGATTCCAGACCCCCACCACTTGCCGGCAGGTTCCCATTCGCGTCCCCCGATCACAAGCTTCGGCACGGCCTCCCTTGCCAGCGCCTCCCATGCGGCGCCGACGAACCCGTCCCACGATCGGCCGATGTCAAGCTCGACGGCGCCGATGAGGCCGGCCTCGAGCCTTGATCGGTTTGGTTCGACAAAGCGGAACCAGAACGACAGGAACGGGTCGTCGATTGCGTAGATCGAGCGTTTCGTATCGCGCGGCTCCTGTCCGAACGGGGTCTCGCGCCGGACGAACCCAAGCTTGAGAAGCCGCTGGAGCGGGCGTGAGAGCGCCGTCGCCGGTTTTCCAATTCGCCCCGCGATCTCGGAAATCTTGCGGCAGCCCTGGCCGATCAGCGCAAGGACAGTGGCGGCCTGCGACAGCTCCCGCATGTGGTCGTAAAGGAGCCGCTCGGGTTCCTGATACAGAACGCCCAACGGGTCGAGCACGAGTGATCTGACGGCGGCCCGATGGTCTTTGAAGTCACGCGCGAGCTCCCAGTACCGAGGGATGCCGCCCCACGTGGCGTGCATGTCCACGATCTTCCGGGCGTCTTTTTCGCCGAATGCACGCCCGAGCCAGTGGACGCCCAGCGGACGCACGGCCAGAATTTCCTTTGCACGTCCGTACAGAGGCGCATTTCGGTCCAGGACGAAACCCTGCATCATCCGCTGCGACGAACCGCAGATGACCGTGTGGATCGGGCGTGTCGTGTTTGCATCGATTTTCTTTTGGAGCAGGGCAGGGAGTTCGGGCGAGGCGGTGACAATCCAGGGAAATTCGTCGAGAGTGAGGACGGCCCCGGCCGGGGCTTCGCGCCACCAGCGGTCGAGCAGGGGCTCCCAGCCCTGATATTCAACCTGATCTAAACCGGGGACCACCGCCGCCGCCGCCTGCGCCGCGCTGCGGACCTGGAGCGCGGCGTCGCGCTCGTCGCCGACGTAGTACGCGCACTTTTTGCCGGCGACGGCCTCGCGCAGGAGCCGCGACTTGCCGCACCGCCGCCGCCCGAACAACACGGCAAACGACGGCTCGCGCCCCTCAAAACACCCGCGAAGGCGCGAGATCTCGCGCTCGCGATCCAGAAACGGCAGCCGCACCTGACACCTCCCCGGCAAACATTATGCCGCACAAGCATTATACCTGAGAAGCATAATAAAGCAAATGAGGCACTCCGGCCGCAGAGTACCCGCTATTCGGCGAGCAGGTCGGCGTGTGTTGTGAAAGTGTTCTCACCCTCTCCGTCGGGAGAGGGTCAGGGTGAGGGGAAAAGGACGTGGCTGCATCCGGCGCCGAAGGGTCATTCCGTCAAAGTCTTCTCCCAGTAGTCGCGGACCTCGTTGTCGAAGTTGGTCATCACGGGGAGGACGCGGGGGTGGTCGGTAGGGGGAGGGCAGTTCTCGTAGAATTTCCAGTTGAGTCCCTGGCAGGGCGAGAACGAAGGGTTCTCCCGCCTGAAAAAGAGAAGTGACTTCAACAGAGCCGTGTCCCCGCGGGTCCGCAACGCCTGGTCGGTCAAAGCGCCCATCTTGTGCAGGGCGTAGTTCTCGGGTTCTTTCCATCTGTCGGAGGTGGCGTGACGATTGAGAACCTCCCTGTGGTCGATGGCGTACAGGACTCCTTTCTTCGATGCGGTCCTGACAAGTGCGACGACGGCGAGAAACCCCTCGCGGCTCTCGGTCGTTTTCTTGTGGCGCTCGATCAGGTCATCCACCGCGTCCCGTCCGGCGCATCCTGCATACGCGAAAAGCAGCGCCGCCCTGTTTTCGAGTTGTTTGAAGGCCGGGGGATTGGCAAAAGCCTTTTTCAGGTACTGTCTTGCGTCTGGCGTGCAGAAGTGCTCGAGCGCGTAAAGCGCGTAGAAACAGCTTCTGCCGTCGCCCCATGGCATGCCTTCGACGTTCTTGACCAACTGCGGCACAACCTCCGGGCCTTTTCCGATGAACCTCGGGAGCGCGGTTCCTGATGTGACAGGCTTTTCGGTGCGGAACACTTGAAGGTAGTGGCGAACTCCGTCAACGTCCGTGGTCAGAAACACGATCGCAGTGAGTGATCCCATCACCACGTGCGCGGCTATCTGGTACTTGAAACGTCGCTTCGTGGCGATTCTGTGGACGAGTCGAAGAACGGCGACTCCCGCCAGCCCGGAGCCGACGGTCCATCCCGCATACGTCATCCCCACGACCGAGGCGTACACGCAGCACGATATTCCTCCGACAACTGCAATAATTCCGGAGAGCGACATGAAAATGACTTTTGCCACCGACTGGGAGTCGTTGTCTTTGTTCGCTCGGTCGCCGAAGAACTCAACGACATTCGTCACCAATGCCCAGAGCCACAAGGCGTTGCTGACCGCATGCCATCTGGGATGCGAAATCAAGTAGTGGTGATCCGCGCACATTCCGCATGCCCATGCGATGGCGGGGGCCGCCAGGAGGACAAGGAAGGTAAGCGCGGCGGGTGTGGTCGAGGCACGGACAACCCGGGGTTGTCCGTGGCACCCGGGGGGCGGAACGATCGCGTCTGCGCGACCTCTCACGGTTTTTCCCAGTACAGGACGTCGGGGATGCCGGCGACGTAGGAGGGTTGGAGGTAGGCGCCGGCGACAGCGTCGTTTTTGATGACGGAGTTGAACTGGGCGGTGGTGAAGAGCATTGTGATCTCCTGCGAGCGCTTCGCGGGCATGAAGTCGGCGCCGCAGGCCTCGACGTTGTACGGGTCGAAGTCGCAGATGTTGCTTGCGCTGATGTGGCCGGCGCGCATGAGCTCGACGAGGTTGGTCGGCACCTGAAGGTGCTTGAAGGCGTAGAGCATGTCGGCCACGCTCGGGTTCGGGTCGACCTCCCCGCCTATGAGCTGCGCAGGCACCGGGATGTACGTGAAGTACTCGGGTTTAACCGTGTTGATCATCGCCGGGGCGTGTCCCGAGGCCGTCAGCAGGCGGTTTTCGGTGGTGAGAGCCAGAAGCGCCGTCGCGCCGCCGTAGCAGAGTCCGCTCGCGCCCGCGCGGTTTGCGTCGATCCTCCCGTAAAGCCTGTCGGTCGGGTCTTTCGACGTCGCGTCGAACTCGTCCAGGATGAACCTAACGTCCTTCACGCGCGCGATGGTCGTGGCGTTGAAGTCGGGTTCCTCGCCGACATCCAGGTACGTGTCGCCCTCGTGGTCCGGCGCCGCCACGACGTACCCGTGGCTTGCGAGGCGGACGCACAGGCTGAAGAACTGGAGCCGCCAGCCGCGGCCGCCGTGCGAATACACAACGGCCGGAAAGGGCGTCTGGTCCGCCCGCACCGGCGCGTCGCGCACCGCCCCCGTGTCCAGCGGATCGATGTACCCGCCGAGGTCTATCATTTCGTGCGGCATCGCGCGCGCGGCGTCGCCGGCAGGGTACCAGACCTCGGTCACAAGCGTCCGCTGGCGCGAGACGTCGTAGAACGTGACGGTCGCGACCCCGACGGCAAACGGGCCGGGTCCGTACGGCGGCGCCGAGCAGCCGGGCCCGTCGCACATCGGCTGCTTCACGCAACGAAGCTCGATCTGGTTGCAGTAGTCCCCTTCGGGGCATTCGTCGTCTTCGGCGCACTCGATCTGCGGCCCGCACCGGCCGCCGGCGCACCTGCCGCCGGGGCAGTCGGCGTCCGCCGTGCAGAGTTTTCCGGGCTCGCATTTCGACGATAGGCAATCGAACCCCGCGGGGCAGTCCGCCGGCTTGCCGCACGGACCGGCAAAGACGCACCGCCCGGCCCGGCACCTGAAATCGATCTGGCAGTCGTCGTCGGCTTCGCACTTCGTCTTGATCATGCACTTCCCTTCGTCGCAGCGGTACCCGCGGGGGCAGTGATCGTCCTCTGCACACTGCGCCTGCGGCGGCGCGCACCGGCCGCCCACGCAGCGCAGGTCTTCCGGGCAGTCGGCGTCGACCTGGCACGCGGGCTTCGGCTCGCAGTGGCCGAAGTTGCAGACCATCCCGGGCCCGCAGTCGACGTCCAGTCCGCAGTCGGCCGGGAAGTAAACGCACGTTCCGGCCAGGCACAGGTCGCCGTGCGCGCAGTCGTCGTCCGACGAGCAGCCATCGGGCGTCGTGCACACGTGCGTCACGCACTCCATCCCCAGGACCGGGCAGTCCTCGGGATACGAGCAGAGGAGCGGCGGCCAGCAGATGCCGCCAGCGCAGGCCCACTTGTTGTTGCAGTCGCCGGACGACGCGCACGAGGTCGGCTGGCAGTACCCGTAGTCGCACCGCTCGCCGCCGGGGCACTCGGCGTCGGTCCGGCACGACGGTATGAGCGTGCAGACGCCGTCGCGGCAGTAGTCCCCCTGCGGGCATTCTTCCTCGGCACTGCACCGGGGGAAGCTGACGCAGAGTCCGGCAATGCACACCGCGCCGAAACGGCAGCCGAGGTCGTTCATGCAGGTGCTGGGGACGACGCACTGGCCGGCGAGCGCGTTGCAGACCTGGTTGTGGGGGCACTGGCTGTCGCGGTCGCACGGCGGGACGAAGTGGCATGACGAATCGTAACACTGCTCGTCCTCGGGACAGTCCCCGTCGGCCGCGCACGCGACGACCTCCGCGCATACTCCATCTTCGCATCTGTTGTGCGGCGGACAGATCGAGTCGTCTCGGCAGCAAATTGCGGTCTCGCACCTGTCGTCCGGTTCGCACCGGCAGGCCGACCCGCATCGCTCCCCGAGCGGACAATCGTCGAGCACCGCGCAGTCGCACGCCCCCGCGTCGGCCGCCTCGTCCCCGCCCGCGTCTCGCGTCCCGTCATCCCTCGTCCCATCGTCGGTCGTCCCCGCGTCCCTCGTCTCTCGGTCCCCCGGTCCTCCTCCGTCAGGCGTCGCGCCGGGTTCTTCGATGGCCGGGGTTCTCCCGCAACTGCAGCCAAAGAGGAGAACTGCCGCCAATGCCATCAACGCCATTTGTCTGGTCATCCGCGCCTCCGACACCGATTGTCGATAGACCTCCGCACGTCTCGGGGTCAAGATACTGCCGAGTCTACACGCCGCAGAAGGCGAAATCAAAGCGGCGAAATCAAAGCGCGGTTGACATGCCCCGCGGGGGGTCATAGACTCCCGGATGCGAATTCGCAACCAAGGAGGTCTTCATGCGGCTGGTGACCAGATCGGACTTTGACGGGCTGGCATGTGCGGCGCTGCTCGAGGAGATCGGGGTCGTGAATGACTACCTCTTCGTCCATCCCAAGGACGTCCAGGACGGCAAGGTCGCGGTCACCAAGGACGACGTGCTCGCGAACGTCCCGTTCGTCGAGGGCTGCGGCCTGTGGTTTGACCACCACATGAGCGAGGTCGAGCGCCTCAAGGCCTTTGCGGGGAAAAAGTTCGCCGGCGCCTCGAAACCGGCCCCCAGCTGCGCCCGCGTCGTCTACGACTACTACGGCGGCGCGGCGAAGTTCAAGAAGTTCGACGACTCGGGCCTCATGTGGGCGGTGGACAAAAGCGACTCGGGGGACTTGAGCGAAGACGAGATCAAGAACCCCAAAGGGTGGATGCTCCTTTCGTTCGTCATGGACGCGCGCACGGGCCTCGGCCGGTACAAGGACTACCGGATCAGCAATCATGCGCTCATGAAGGACATGATCAGGTACTGCCGGACGATGACCATCGAGCAGATCCTGGACGTTCCCGACGTCAAGGAAAGGGTCGACAGGTACTTCAAGCAGGAAAAGGAGTACCAGGCGATGATATCGGCCAACAGCCGGCCGGACGGAAACGTCCTCGTCATCGACCTGCGCAACGTCGCCGAGATCCTGAGCGGGAACCGATTCATCGAATATGCGCTCTTCCCGCAGCAGAACGTCTCGGTCCGCGTGATCTGGGGCCGCGAGAAACGGAACACGGTGTTCACCGTGGGGTACAGCATCTTGAACCGCACCTGCAAGTCCAACATAGGCTCGCTCATGCTCAAATATGGCGGGGGCGGGCACCCGCAGGTGGGCACCTGCCAGGTGGCCACCCCGGAGGCCGACAAGGCGCTGAGCGAAATCGTCTCGGCGCTCAAGGCGGCGGGGTAGGTTGGGTTCGGGATGTCTTGGAGTGCGGCGGCGGGCCACCGCACTCCAAGACGTCGCACACGGACAACCGGGTTGTCCGTGGCACCCGGAGTCGACGAGACGAAGTTGATGTTCGTCCCCCGTTCGAAAATCCCAAATCCCAAATCGTTCCTTTTTGTCCCACTTCGTGCCTCCCGCCTCTTGCCTGCTCGTCACCTCTGGTTGAACGTCACTTCGAACGTGTGCCAGTCGTTGTCCTGGCCGGTGAACGTGAGGAAGTAGACGCCGTCGGCGGGGCCGCCGGACGACGGGTCTTTCACGCCGTCTATCTGCGAGAAGATGTCGCTAAACCCCGGCGGGACGGCGACGTACATCGTCTGCGTGTGCTCGGTCGTGGTCCGGACCGTCCCCGTGTACTTGCGCGTCGCGGCGTTGTACGACGCCCCCTTTATGAACCCGGGTCCCATGAGGAGGTGCCGGTCGGTCGAGAGGTACGCCGGCTTGTCGGTCTTCTTGACAAACCGGTAGACGCGCGACGTGTGCGGCGCGATCTCCTGAACGAAAGTCCCCTTGACCGAGGGGATCACCTGCCCGGTCCAGAACTCGATGCCTATGAACTCGGCGTCCGGGTCCATGCCGAGCGAAGCGAGATCTATGCTGTGCGTGACCGGGGGGCCGTCGGGCCGATCGGTGTATGGGTTCGTCGTGAGGTCCTTGTTGGCGCCCCAGTTGAAAAGCGCCAACACGTGGCCCTCGTTGGGGTCCGTCTGGGCCATGTGCCAGATCTCCGGGGTCTCCCTTGCAAACAGGTCAAGGGGTCTGGCGGTAGCGCCCGAAAGCGGGAGAATCCGGCGATAGATGTCGGCCTGTCTGCTTGTGAGGCCCGACGCGTCCTCCCCGAGCGAGATCATCCCGCCCGAGAGCGACGCGACCGACGCCCACGCGCGGGCCTCCTCCTCCGAGATGTCCCTGAAGAAGAGCTGGTCGTTGTGGTTCCACCAGATCCGGCCGTTCATCCAGTACCGCCGCGCGGCCATCCTGACGCCGGGTTTGATTCCGGGCGCCGAGATGCCGCTCCCGCCGTGATCGGGGCAGTCGGCCCCGCCGTCCCAGCACGGCCAGGTGTCGAGCCCGGTGCGGAAGGCGTCAACAAGCCCGTAGTTGGGGAAGCACATGGCGATGTTGATGAAATGGACGCCCTGCCCGACGGCCGCGCGGTATTCGCGGATGGCGTTGCGGTAGAGCGCGACGTTCGTCTTGTCCGGATCCGGCGGGAGGACCGAGAGCAGCGTGTAATAGGCGAAGTCCATCTTGACGGACTCGAACCCCCACTCGCCGATCTTGGCGCCGAGCGTTCTAACGTAATCGATCACGCCGGGGTTGGAGAGATCAAACGGGTGCATGTCCTTCGACATCAGCAGGTCGCCGTACACGTCCTTGGGCAAAAACCAGTCTTCGTGGTCCAGCCAGGCCTGCGAGTCTTCGGCGGCCGAAAGGGGGGCCATCCAGATCTCCGGCGTCAAACCCCTCGACTTGACGTAGTCTGCCGCCGCCCTCATGCCCGACGGAAACCCGCCGCCGGCGTTCCAGTCTCCCCAGGTGTCGTTCCACCCCGAGTCGAGCTGCATGCTCGCAAGGCCGAAACGGAGGAACTTTTCGGAGAGCGCATCGGCGTTCTGGCGCACGTATTCCTCGGTCAGGTCGTCGCCTATCCCGGTGTACCAGGAGTCCCAGCCCGAAAGCGGGGCGGGCGGGAGAGCAATCTGTTTTCGCGCGGCCACCTCGCCGGCGTACCGCTCAAGCGCGTCAAAAGGGGTCTTTGTCCCGGCGACGAACACCGCGGCGCCGCCCGAAATCGTTTTTCCGGGCGGTATCTCGACGTCCCAGGGAAACCTGGCCTCGCCCCACATTTCGGTCATCGAAGCGGTATTGCCGGCCATGGCGACCAAGGGGATGGCCCATTCGAAGTCCGTAAACCCCGCGAGAAACGACGCGCCCGACGCAAGGTCATAGGCGACGGCGCTCCCGGACGAATACGACGAGTATGGAGAGAGCAGGGCGTTTTGCTCCGGGTCGCTCAAGGGCTTGTCGCCGGTGTTCACAAAGACGTAGAAATCCACGACACCGTCCGATCCGTTTTGCAGGACCCTCACTTTCGCCGGGTCGTCCCCGACAAAGACGGAGCTCCCGGCCGATTCGGCGGCACGAAACGGGTGGAACTTCCGCACCGTCACGGGACTTGTCGAGACATTTTCGAACGACGACTCCCATCCGAGCACATCGGGTTTGGCCGGGTCGAGCGTCATGGTCACCGAAGCCTTGAACCCCGAGCCGGTTTCGGCGCTGCACGAAAACGTCACCGCGCTCCCAAAACCGCCTTCTGTGCAGGGGAATTTCTTCCCCACGGTCGTGAACACGCGGCTTCGGGGACCGGCGGGCACCTCGACACCGAGGTGGAGCCTTTCGATCTTCACTCCGTTCACGAGGTCTTTTAGGTCAACCGACCCCCTATCCTGGTCGATTGCGATCTCGAGCACGCCCGTCCCCGCGGTTATCGTCCCGCCGTCCTCGCCGATCACCACTCCGCCGTCGGCCTTCCCCGCGTCCCGCGATGCGGCGTCGGGGGCGCCTGCGTCAGACTCGTGCCCGCTGTCCGGATCGACGTTGACGGAACCGCCGCCGCAGGCGGCCAGACACACGACAGCTATCGTTATGGCTTCCCTCATCAGCGCGATAGTACGGAAAAGACGCGACGTGCTCAAGGAAAAACGTGGTATTCTTCGGCCGAATATGGAGGTGTCTGCTTGAGTCACGCGAAACGTCTGGTCCTTGCGTCGTCGTCGCCGCGGAGAAGGGATCTCCTTGCCGGCATGGGGTTCGACCTCGACATCGTGCACGCCGACATCGACGAGAGTGCCGAGGCGGGGGAGCCGCCCGCCGAGATGGCCCGGAGGCTCGCGCGCGCCAAGGCGCACGAGGTGGCGCGGCGTCACTACGCCGGGTGCGACGAGATCGTCCTCGCCGCGGACACGATCGTGGTGCTCGGCGGCGACGTTCTCGGGAAACCCGCGGACGCGGCCGACGCGGCGCGGATGCTGGGGATGCTCTCGGGGGCGACGCACACTGTGATCACGGCGTTTTGCATCGTCAATCCCGCGCGCGGGACGGACCTGGTCCGCGATGTCTCGACCGAAGTCACGTTCCGCACGATGGATGAGCGGTGGATCTCGCGCTATGTCGCGACGGGCGAGCCGATGGACAAGGCGGGGGCGTACGCCGCGCAGGGGATCGGGGCGAGCATCATCGAAAGGATAGTCGGGTCGTACACCAACGTCGTCGGCCTGCCGCTTTGCGAGGTCTCGCTTGAGCTGGAAAACCTGGGATTCCGCGTGGTCTGAGGCAAGGATTCAGTCTCGGGTGGGGGCCGGCTTCTCCTGCGCGTCAGTTTCCGATGCGTCATCATGTAACTTCGCCCGGCGGTTGCCGTAAACATGCCGCTCCGGGAAACCCGCCCCCCACCCGGGACTGAATGATCACGGTCTGAGTCGTTTTCATGTTGTGTTTCCGGCCCCTTCTGTGATAGTGAGTGCCTGATTCGACGGTATGAAAGAGGGTTTGGCGACGCGCACAGATGAGGCAACGTTTAGTTGTGAGAAGGGGACGAACATGAAGGCAAGGAACCCCGTGTGCCTGCTGGCGGTGTTTGTGGCGTTCGCTTTTGCGGCCGATGCGCTGGCGCAGGATAAGCCAAAGGACCCGCCCAAAAAGGACGAACCCAAGAAAGAGGAGCCCAAGAAGGAGGCCCCGGCCAAGGTGCTCGAGATTCCCAAGAAGGAAGAACCCAAGAAGGACGCGAAGAAAGAGGAACCGAAAAAAGAAGAGCCGAAGAAAGAGGAACCCAAGAAGGACGCGGGGGCACCCGCGCCGGCAGCCGGTCCCCATGCCAAGGAACAGGCGCGCAAGGTCCAGATTTCAATCCGCAAGCTCGCCGACAAGCTGTCCGAATCGGTGAAGTACCTGCCCGAAGGCAAGTACGGCGTTTTTGCCGTCCTCGACTTCCAGGAATCCGGGAAACTCGCCAAGGAGAAGGAGCTGGGCGTGCTTGTGGCGGCCGAGCTTGGGAGCTACTTGAAAAAGGACCACCGGCTCGACATGGTCGAGCGCGAAAGGCTCGACAAAGTCATCGGCGAGCTCCAGCTCGGCCAGACAGGACTATTGGATGAGAACACGGCCGCCAAGATCGGCAAGATGGTCCAGGCGCAGGCGCTCGTCGTCGGGACGGTTTCCGAGGCGGGGGCGGACTTTTTGGTAAACGCGCGTCTCGTCGGCACCGAAAACGGCATGGTGCTCGCGTCGGTCAAAGAGAGCATCCCGGTCGCGGGGATGGTGGCGCTCTCGTCCGAGGCGGTCGTTCTGCGCACCAAGTCCGACGCCGTGTACCGGTCGTTCATCCCCGGCTGGGGGCAGATCTACAACAGGCAGGTCACCAAGGGCGTCATCTACTCGTCGGTGTTCGCGGCCCTGATAGGCTCCGGCGTCTACTTCGGGGTCTCGGGCGCGATGAAGGAGCAGGAGTACAAGGACCTCGAGAAGAAGTTCGAGACCGATTCCGAGTACGCCGGCTGGACCGCCGATCAGAAACAGGGCAAGGTCAACAATACCAAGAAGAACGCCGAGGAGCGATATCTTTACGCCGACGTCTCGTTCGGCGTGGCGGCGGCATTTTGGGCATGGAACCTGATAGACGCCTACATCTGGGGCTACGACGCCAAGAGCGCCGAGGCCGGCCTGCTTCCGCCAGCCGAGAGCCGCCCCGCGTTCGCACTCACGCCCGACGGCGGCGCGATGTTGAACTACGGATTCAGCTTCTGAAAACCACGGTTCGAAACCGGGTGTTTGTTGCCGCGTTTGCGGTCTGCCTCGTGCTCTCAGCGGCGTTCGTCGGGACCGGCGCCGAGGCGGCGGAGCCAAGCCCCTATTCCGTAGTCTACGATGTCGACATACCCATCACCGTGTTCGGCGCGGTCGTCGCCGTCTCGCCGAGCCTCGTCGGCGACCTTCCCGGGCCTTCGTGCGCGCCCTCGTGCGACCCGTCCACGTTAAACGCCCTCGACAGGACGGTGATAGGCAACCGGTCGTCCGGGGCGCGGTTGGCCTCGGACATCCTGCTCAACACGGCGATAACGCTGCCTTTTGGCCTCGACGCGCTGGACGTGGGGTTTTCGGGTCCGCCCGACGGGTGGCGGGGCTACGGGGCCGACGCGACGGTCATGCTCGAGGCGCTGTCGCTCAACTACGCGTTGTTCACCACCGTGAAGTACGCCGCGCTCCGCCCGAGGCCGTACGTCTATGACAAGGCGGTCGGGCAGTGGACGAAGTCTTCGACAAACGCCACCCTCTCGTTCTACTCGGGCCACGCTTCCACCTCTTTCTGCATGGCGGCCGCCTACGGTTACACGTTCATGAAGCGGCACCCCGGCAGCAACCTCGTCGTTCCGGTCTGGATCGCGGGCGAGGCGCTCGCGGCCGCCGTCGCGTATCTGCGCGTGCACTCGGGGATGCACTTCTGGACGGACGTGCTGGCGGGCGCCGCGGCCGGCACCGCGGTGGGCCTTCTGGTCCCGTGGGCGCACGACCGCGGGTCGGATGACGGCGTCGGGTCCTCGGTTTCATCGCTTCGTGCGGCCCCGCCGCCTCGCGCGACCGGCACAGCCTTTTCGTTCTCATTTTTGTGGTGAGAATGGATGGGGAACGCGCAGAGGCAGTGACGAACGCCGGCAATGCCCCGAGGCGGTTCTTCGGCCTGCCGCGGGCCGTCTTTCTGCTGGGCGCGGTGTCGTTCATGAACGACGCGGCAAGCGAGATGATCTATCCCCTGATGCCGGTCTTTCTCGCCTCGATCGGCGCATCGATGTCGTTCATCGGGCTGGTCGAGGGCGTCGCGGAGACCACGGCGAGTCTTCTGAAACTGTTTTCGGGCTGCATCGCGGACCGGCTTGGACGCAAGCGCGCGTTGACGGTGGCGGGATACGCGTTTTCGAACGCGTTAAGACCGCTTATCGGAATCGCCTCGGCGGGATGGCACGTGCTGTTCCTTCGTTTTGTCGACCGCGTCGGGAAGGGGATTCGCACCGCGCCGCGCGATGCCGTCATCGCCGACGCCACGCCCGAGGGCGAGCGCGGGAGGGCGTATGGGTTCAATCGCTCGATGGACCACGGCGGCGCGATGGTCGGCGCGGCCGTCGCGTTCGTCCTTCTGACGTATGCGGGCGTCTCGGTCCCCGGGATCTTCCTTCTGTCGGCGGTCCCCGGCATTCTGGCGGTGGTCTTTGTGACCGCCGCTGTAGGCACGGCACGCGACCCTTCGGTCAGGCTTGCGGCGCCGCCGAAGCTCTCGCTTCGGCCGTTTTCGGGGCGGTTCAGGCTGTTTCTTTTTGTCCTCGTCGTCTTCACGCTGGGGAACTCATCGGATGCGTTTCTTTTGCTCCGGGCCAGGGAACTTGGCGTCCCGGTGGCACACCTCCCGTTGGTCTGGATCATGTTTCACGCCGTCAAATCGATCTCGTCGGGTCCGGGCGGGGCGCTCTCCGATCGGGTGGGGCGCACGAGGATGATCGTCGCCGGTTGGCTGGTCTACGCGCTCGTGTATCTGGGGTTCAGTCAGGCACAGACGGCCGCGCACGCGTGGGTGCTGTTCGCGTGCTACGGTCTGTTCTTCGGGCTCACCGAGGGCGTCGAAAAGGCGTTCGTCGCCGATCTGGTCCCCGCGGAGCTTCGCGGGACGGCGTTCGGCATATACAACTTCGCGATTGGGATCGTGGCGCTCCCCGCGTCGCTTCTCTGCGGCTTTCTGTGGCAGTCGTATTCTTCAACGGTCGCCCTCGGCACCGGCGCCGCACTGGCCGCCGTCGCGAGCGTTCTGCTGGTCGCGGCGGTCAGATCGCGGACTTCCGACCGCTGAGCGACGAACGTCTTTTTGCCCTCACCCTGACCCTCTCCCAAGGGGAGAGGGGCCAAACGGCAAGTTGCACCAGGAGATTTCGCAGGTGATCCATTGATATTTGATCCCCTCTCCCACTGGGAGAGGGTCAGGGTGAGGGAAAAACGCCTGCCCCTTTCCTTGCCTGTTCAGTCGTCCTCGCCCGGGTACCGCCTGCCGGTCTCCCGGCAAATGAGGTTGGCGCACATCATCCCGGAGTACGCCACCGAGAAGACGCCGCTCCCGGGGAACGTCGAGTCGCCGACGCAGTAGAGATTGGGGAGTTCGGTCTTGTTTCCGAGCCTGTTGAGCAGGCCCTGTCGGTGGTCCATCCTGATGCCGAAGGTCCCTCCGGGGCGCATGGTGAAACGCTCGTACGTGAGGGGTGAAGCGGTTTCCATCACGCGAACGGCCTTCGAGAGGCCGGGGATGATGCGTTCGGCAAGGGCGATCTTTTCCCGGGCGTAAGCGGCCTTCCTCTCTTCGTAGTACCTGTTACGTTCCCATCCGTGCACGCGTTCGGGCGAGATGAGCGTCACCGCGTGCCCGCCGGCCGGCGCCAGCGACGGGTCCACGAGGCTCGGGATGGACACGACCACCGGAGGGGCTTCGCGCCAGCGGGGCGCGTAGCGAGGCGACACGATGGTGTGAACGGCCAGGCCCTCGGGTACGGCTGTCGCGTCGACGCCCAGGAATACCCCGAAGAAAGAGTCGGCGTTCTCTTGGTACGCCACCTGTTTCCGGAGCCCGTCGCTCACGTAGATCATGTCGACGAGCCTGCCGAAGGTCTGCTCTTTGGAAGCGTTTGAGATGACGCGTTCGGCGTGGATCTCGGTGCCGTCGCCCAGGCGGACGCCGCGCGCCCGGCCTCCGCCGATGATTACCTCGTCCACGCGGGAACGCGGCGCGAAATCACCGCCGGCCTTTTCGAGCGCCGAAAGCAGGGTTGCAGCAACGGCGCCGGACCCGCCCATCGGGTACCACACGCCGCCCTCGTGCGGCTCCATGAGGAGGAGCGCGGCCACCAGCGCCGGCAGTTCGGTGTTGTCGAGAAGGGTGAGAACCGCCACCAGCGATTCGAACACCGCAATCAGGCGCTCGTCGTGGAGGTGCTTGGCGTACAGGTCTTCGAGCGACCTGGGGGCGGCGGTCAGGAGCTTCTGCGCAAACCACGGGTGCAGCGCGCAGATCTTGAGCAGGGTCCAGCGGCCCATCGCGTGGTACCGGGGGAGGTCGCCCAGCACCTCGTAGAGGTCGTGCAGCTCGGCGTACAGTCTTTTTAACCCCTTTGCGTCGTGCGGGAACGCGCCCGCGAGCTGCCGGACGAACGAGCGCCGCTCGTGTGCGGCGTGAAAAGTCTGGTCGGGGAGCGAGATGTCGAACGACGGGTTGAGCATCTTCCAGTCGGGGGCCGCTCCGAGCTCGTCGAAGACGTTTTGCAAAAAGTTGAACCTGGTTTTCCCGCCCATTCCGAGGAACAGACTCGCCCCGGCGTCGAACGTGTAGCCGTCCCTGGCAAACGACCGGCAGCAGCCGCCCGCGGTTTCACTCTGGTCCAGGACGAGCACGTCCATGCCGCGCTTCGCAAGCAGGGCCGCGACCGAGAGCCCGCCGATGCCCGCGCCGACGACTATGACCCCGTATTTCCCCTTGAGTCCCCCGCGTTCCTGCGCCCGCGTCCGCTTCTTCATGCAACGTCCCTTCCGTTGTGTCCGGGTGTCGCTACGCGAACTTCCCCCCCGGACCCCCCGCTCACTCCGGCGGAATGAATCCGCCTGCGTTCGCCAACGCGCGCCGGGATGATATTTTCGCAAGGGCGGTTTGTCAATTCAAAGGATGCCCGCTGGGATTTGGAGTACGTGCGTGAACGCCCCACCCCGGCACGCCCTTCCACCCCGGCTCGCGCACGCTCCGCCGTTTTTTTTCGCTTCTGGCCCAGGTTCGGGGCGAGCCGGGGCTCCAGGACGCGCCGGAGTGGGGCTCTGGGTGTCGGCTACGAACGTACTCCGAATGCCACTGCCCGACGCCGCCGGTGTCACTCCTTTCCGTTGACCTTCCCTCGCCGCATCTGGTAGGTTGCTTTCGCGGGTCGTCACTTTTTTTAACGGGGACCAAGGGATGGAAAGGGTTTTGCGCAAAGCGGTCGTTGCGGTGGCGGCAGTCATCGGCGCGGCGGTGGGCGCGGCGTGGGCGGCCGGGGGGATCGCCGGCTGCGGGGCGATGGGGAACGACGCGCCGGAGGTCGAGCTGGCGTCCTCGCGTCCGCCGCTGTCGTCGTTCATGCCCGTGTTCATCCAGCTTGCCCGGCAGGGCGATCTTGACGACCTGTCGACCGTCGTGCGCGAGCTCGAGCGGACGGGGATGCTCAAGGACCTCGTGGACGCACTCGACCTTTCGATCCGGGCCGTTGGCGGGGACGCGCTCAAGGAGGTGCTCGAGCAGGTGCTCGTCGACCCCGAGTTCCGGGCGTTCTTCCGCAAGGACGGGCCGTTCCACCAGGTCCTCGCCTACCCGAAGGTCTACGACGTGCTCGACACGCTCCACGTCCTTTCGAAAAGCGGCGTCGTACACAACGGCCTCATCCCGCTCGTCGGGGCCGTGGTCGAATCGCCGCTTTTCCGGGCGCTCGTGGACGCGGACAGGGCCATGATCCGTTCCGGCGCGGCGGCCGCCGCCCTGGGCGCGGTGCGTGGGTTGGCCGCCGAAAAGGTCGACTACGTGATCGAAGGTCCCGAAGGCGAGCCGCAGACCGTCGCGGTGCCCGTGCTGACGCCGCTTCTGAGCATGCTTGTGACGCTTGCCGAGGGCGAGGAACTCACGGCGCTTGCCCACTCGGTCATAGACCTCATGATCGATGAGCGCGTTGCGCCCCTGTTTGCCGTGGCCGGCGAGCTCGCCGGGGCGATCGACGCCGATCCCGGGATGGCGCGGCGGATCGCCGCAAACCTCGGCCACGGTTTCCTTGCGGTCGACCGGAACCAGATGACGGGACTCCGGGCGATCCTCGACCACATGGTGATCAACTCCGTGGGCGTCAGGGCGGTCGACAACTCCGTCGTGAACGTCTCCATCCCCGGCCAGCTCCGCGCCCTCGCGGGCGACGACGGCGAGGGCGGCCGGCGCCTGGTCGCCATCCTCCGGAACCTCGGGCCGGAGGTCGTCGAGAACACGGCGCCCGCGCTGGCCGAACCGTTCGCGCGCCACTGCCTCGATCCGAAAGAGGGCGGCGACGGGCTGGCGCATCCCGACGAAGATGCCGCGGACGACAAGGACTCGTGCTTCATGCAGATGCTCCACATGGCCAATTCCATGTACGGCAAGGAGATCCTGACGGCGCCCGACATCCGCGAACTTGGCGCCGAGCTCATCACCGCGAATTGCTCGCACCACCTCCTTCCCGAAGACCCCGAGTGGGCGACCGCGGTCGAGACGACCACGAAGGGCAAACAACCCCTTCTGCCGGACTTCCCCAAAAACGTGCTCAAGGTCTTTCTCGAGAACGTCGGGAACCGTGTCCGCTGCCTGGACGCGCAGGGGAACCCGGACGACTGCGGGAAGTACGAAGTCGGACAGCGCAGATACAGCCAGGAGATGTCGATCGCGTATTCGAGCTACATCAACTGCGTGCTCCACGGCGACGTGCCGGCGGTCTACTTCAGCGCCGGGCTCGACTGGGAAATCGACGTCGTGGGTTTTGCGGCCCTCGAGTACATCGCGCGGCGCGGCGGGTTGGATTTCATGTTCCCAGTCGTGTACGAGATGCAGCGCCACCCGGACGGAAGCGATCACATCTGGGACGTTTCGAACCTCGTTGCGATGCTCTGGGGCGCGGACGGCTCGGAGCTGGGCCGGTACTGGCGCGTGGTCTTGTCGTTCTTCAACCACCCATCCCCGGACATGAGCCTCGTCGCGGACCTGACGAGGCTCCTCGACGTCCTCCTTGATCTCGAAGTGCAGTACGGAAACGACCGGCGTGTGGCGGCGGACATTCTCGTCGAAACCCTGGTCGTGCTGAACACGCCGGATGCGGAGGGGAACGTCCCCATCGTGGACAGCATCGCGGTCCCCCTCCTGAACATCATCTCGCGCAACATCGACGCCGACCTCGAGTACGCAATCCCCGGGTTGGCCGCGGCGCTTACGGACCCCGCATACCGGGCCGAGGGCCTCTTCACGCTCGTGGCGGCGGCCCTCACCGAGAGGGAGGGGAGTGTCTCGTACACGGACTACATAGACTCGAAAAGCGGACACTACCTGCCCACGTTCAGCTCCGAGGCCCGGGGGCTTGTCGACGCGGCCATCCCGCGGCTCGAGACGCTGGCGCGCTACCTCCTCCGGCACGACCCCGAGGGAGTCGTGGCCGGGGTGCTGGCGTACGCCGTCGATCGCGGAGTCGCCGCCGACCTGCTAACGCTCTTCGAGCACCTGATGACGTACGACAGTGAGCACCGCCTGCTCGACTTCGTGTCGAGGCTCCTGCGCGGCGGCGCGGTCACGACGACAAACGACATGCTCGACGTCATCCACGAAAGGGGGCTCGAGAAGACCGCGATCCCCATCTTCGAGCTTTTCTGCGAGAAAGACGTCTGGCCCGAGTTCCTGGATTTGCTCTACCAGGTCCTGCCGCTGATCAACCTGGGCAAAACCCAATAGAAGATTCTGCCACAGAGACCACAGAGAACACAGAGATGAACACCCCAGAGCCACGCCGCTGCGACCCGCTTCGGAACGTCTCCAAAAGCAGATCCTCTGTGATCTCCGTGCACTCTGTGGCAAAAAAGTTGCCTGCAGCTCCGCCGCTTTGCGTTCTTTGTACCATGCTCTTTGTGGCTGCTTCGAACGCCCATGGCAACCCCGCGGATATGTTCGGGATGGGGGCGGACGCGCGCGGGATGGGGAACGCCATGACCGGGGTTCCCGCGGGGGCCATGTCGGCGTACTACAACCCCGGGTTCCTGGGGTTCCTCGGCGGGGCGTCCATCGAGGCCGGCTGGCTGGGCGCCTTGATGGATCTCGAACTCTCGGGCGAGGGGTACGACTCGCAGAACCTCGGCGGTGTCGAGCTTGCTGCGGCCGTCCCGCTCGGAGGAAAGCTCAGCTTCCTCTCACTCGGGGTTGCGGCCTATCTCCCGATTGGCCCTGCGGCGCGCCTGTATGCCCAGGCGCCCAACACCCCGCAGTTCCTGCTGTACCGAAACCTGAACCGGTTTGCCGTGTACCCGGCGCTCTCGGTGAAGATCGGCGACTGGTTCGCGTTCGGCGCGGGTGTCCACGTGCTGGCTTCGGCGTCGGGGTGGATCAACTTCGAGATAGACCTCGCGAACCAGAGCGCCCCGGGCAGGGACTTCATGTTCGACATGGAGCCCGGGTTCGCCCCGACGGCAGGGGTTGCGATCAACTGGAAGGACGTCGTCACGGGCGGTCTGTCGTATCGCGGCGAGATCGACGCGGCGGTCGAGTTTCCGGCCAACTTCGACTTGGGGATCATCGAGCTTCTGGTCCACGGGCAGGGCGTCCAGTGGTTCACGCCGCACGAGCTCAACCTCGGCGCCGCATGGAGGCCGCTGCCGCCGCTTTTGGTTTCGTTCGATCTCACGTATGCGCTCTGGTCGAACGCCCCGGACCAGTCGACGCAGGTGACCATCCAGCCGAGCGTCCTCCTGCCCGAGGTCAAAAACCCGCCCGTCGAGATGGGGTTCTCGGACATCGTCATGCCCAGGCTGGGGGTCGCGTACGCGCCCATCGAGGGGTTGAGCCTCCGCACGGGCTATCTTTACTACCCGACGCCGGTACCGAGCCAGATCCACGCGACCAACATCGCCGACTCGGATCGGCACGTGCTGACGCTGGGCGCCGGGTACCGGTTTGACGATCCCCTCGGGGTCATCCCGCAGGGCGTTTCGATGGACGGGTTTTTCCAGTGGCACTTCCTGGCGTCGCGGAGCGTCATCAAGAAGAGCCTGGTGGACGAGGTCGGGGACTATGGAATCTCGGGCCGCGTCATTGCAGGCGGCCTGGCGCTCACGATGCACTTGTAGAAGGCTGAAACAACACGGACGCTTTGCCACAGAGTGCACAGAGAACACAGAGATGAAACTTTTCGGAATAAACGGAAACAAGTTGAACGAAAAGCTGGCGCACAACGACGACACGAAGGCGAGACGTGCGGGATCTGAAAAAAAACCCAGACCGGCATCTCCCTCTGTGCCCTCTGTGGTCTCTGTGGCAAAAAGGTTCGGTGCCGGGGCGTTTTCCCTCTGTGTCCTCTTCGGCGCGGCGCTTGCCGTCCTTTGGCCGTTGCCGGCGTGCGACCTGCCCGAGAAGTTCCCCGAATTCACCGGCGACATTTCGGTGGGGCCGTTCGTGAAATACGCCACGAACCCGATCCTTCCGCGCGGCGAAGCGGGCGCGTTCGACTCGGCGGCCGTGGCGGGCCCCGCGGTCATCGAAGAGGAGGGCGGGAGACTCAGGATGTACTACGGGGCCGTGGACGCGGCGGGCCTGCAGACAATCGGGACCGCAACGTCGCAGGAGGGCCTCGTGTGGGAGCGCCGCTCCGTGGGCCCGGTGCTCACGCCCACGGCGGGGTCGTTTGACGAGGCCGGCGTCTCGGATCCGTCCGCCATCTACGACGGGTCGCAGTACTGGGTGTTTTTCACCGGTTGGGACGCGGGCGGCACGCCCCGGATTGGGCTGGCCTCGTCGGGCGACGGCGTCACGTTCGAAAAGGCACCGGCGCCGATCATGGAGTCCGGCGGGGAGGGCGCGTACGATTCGGCGGGAGTCGCAGAGCCGTGTGCGGTCTTTGACGAGGGGAGGTCGAAGTTCCTTTTGTACTACACGGGTTACAACCAGTACGGACAGGGGTCCATCATGCTCGCCGTTTCGGATGACGGACAGACCTGGACGAGGTACGGGATCGAGAGCGGGCTTGCCCAGCCCGCCCTGGGGCCGGCCACCGAGGAAGAGGGCGCGTTCGACTCGGACTCGGTCGGCGGGCCC
Source organism: Deltaproteobacteria bacterium (assembly GCA_016218965.1). Lineage (GTDB taxonomy): Bacteria > Myxococcota > SpSt-1050 > SpSt-1050 > JACRCP01 > JACRCP01. Next base: position 26,329 of record JACRCP010000032.1, read on the forward strand.
AGCGTGCTGTTCGTCACGAGCCGCGAGGGGAGGGCTCTGCTCCGCCTTTGGTATTCGGGATCGCAGGCGGGCGGGAGCGTGCACGTCGGGCTGGCCGGCTCCGGCGGCTCCGAGGAACAGACCGGGGGCTATAACTGGGAAAGGTACCCGGCCAACCCCGTGGCGCACTACGCGCGGAGCCCGTCGGTCGTGTCGTACGGGGCCAACCTGTACATGTACTACAACGAGCTTCCGCAGGACGAGTCGGCCGGCATATCGCTCGCCACGCGCCTGGAGCTTTCAAGGGAGGAGTGAAGGAATGGACATCGAACGTGTGGTCCTCCTTGCGGGCGTGATGCTCGTCGTAATCATCTCGATGTGGCGCCGCCGCGCCGGCGGGATCCTCGGCCTTCTTCTGACCGGCGGCATCCTTTGGTGGGGACTGTCGATCTACCAGAAAGGCGGGGCAATAGGCTTTGCCGGCAAGCCGCTCTCGAAGACCGTCTTCCTGGTTTTCTGCGGCGTATTCTTCCTGTACAACTGCTTCTCGATCTGGAAAGGTTCGGACGAAAAGCAAGAGTAGCCGGCGGACGGCGGTCAGCCCCGTTCGAGGATCTCCCGGACCTTCGCCAGAAGCACGCGCTGTTCGAAGGGCTTGGTGAGGACGAAGGCACGCTGGCCCGCGACGCCATGGGTTTCGAGCATGTCGTCGGTGTAACCGCTCATGTGCAGGGCCTTGAGCCCCGGCCGCTCCTCGCGAAGCCTCATCATCATCTCGACCCCGCCCATCCCCGGCATGACCACGTCCGACACGACCAGGCTGACCTTGGCGGCGACTGTTTTGAACGCGGCGACCCCTTCGTCGCCGTTTGCGGCCTCGACCACCTTGTAGCCGTTCGCCTCGAGCATCTTGCGCACGGCCCGCCGGACCGGCTCCTCGTCCTCCACGAGGAGCACGAGTTCCCCGTTTCCCCCGTGCGGCGCCGCCGTCTCTTTCACTGCCGCGGCCGCACCTTCCCCGGCGTGGCTTTTCAGGTACACGTGGAACGCCGTTCCCCGTCCCGGCTCGCTGTACACCTTCACGAACCCCCCGTTCTGCTTCACGGCGCCGTACACCATCGACAACCCAAGCCCTGTGCCCTTGCCGACCCCCTTGGTCGTGAAGAACGGTTCGAAGATGCGTTTCTGCGTTTCCTTGTCCATTCCGGTCCCGGTGTCCGTCACATTGATGAGCACGTAGTTGCCGGGACCCACGTCCGCGAAGGTGCTCGGGTTGTCAGGCGCGACGCACACCCTTTTCGTGTCGATGAGCAAACGTCCGCCCTTGGGCATGGCGTCACGGGCGTTGACGACCAGGTTCACGAGGATCTGCTCGAGCTGGGACGGGTCCATCCACACCATGCCGGTGTCGGCGTCGAACCTCAGCTCCATGGAGATGTGCTCGCCGATGAGTCTCTTGAGCATCTTCGACAGGTTGTTGATCAGGCCGTTGACGACGATCGCCGACGGATTGACGACCTGCTTGCGCGAAAAAGCCAGGAGCTGGCGCGTCAGCGCCGCCGCGCGCTCGGCCGATTTCTTGATTTCCTCGACGTCCGGCCGCATTTTGCTGTCCCGGGGGATCTCGTCAAGCAGGAAACCGCTGTAGCTCAGGATCACCGACAGGATGTTGTTGAAGTCGTGCGCCACGCCGCCGGCGAGCGTCCCGATGGCGTCCATCTTCTGCGACTGTGCCAGGTGTTCATCGAGGGCGCGGCGCTCGGTTGTGTCGGTCATGATGAACACGGATCCCGACGGCGCGCCGCCCTCGCGGGTCACCGGGTCCACCGTCACGTTGAACCACTTTCCGCCGTACACGAGGGTGGAGAGCATCCTGCGCTGGATTCCCGCGAGCTTTTCCACGTCGAGACTCTCCTTGGTGTCGGCCGCCGCGTAAAGGATCTCGTCGAAAGTGGCCCGCCACTGCTGTGCGGCGGTCACGAGCGCAGTCTCGGCGGCGACTCTCGCCTCGAGTTCTTTTCCAAGCTCGGCGGTGCGCCACGCCACCTGTTCCTCGAGGTAGTCGCCGTGCCTGCGGATCTTGGTGTCTTGGTTCTCGATCTGCGAGAGCATCTCGTTGAACCCCGCGGCGAGGATGTTCACCTCTTCGACGCCGGCCGCGCTCGTGCGGAGCGTGTAGTCGCGGCTCTGCGAGACGGTTTTCATTGCGGCGACGAGCTCGGAGAAGGGGGCCGTGAGCCTCCGCTGGAGTCTCGAGAAAAGGAATGACGCGATCAGGATGAACGCAAGCGCAAGCATGGCCACGAAGAGCAGGAGATTCCAGAGACCCGAATAGAGCCGGGAAAGATCGGATTCGATGTAGATGCTGCCGATTGCCTCGCCCCCGAGGTTGATCGGCTGGGAAACCGCGAGACTTTTTAGGCCCGTGATGCCGCCGCCGGCCTTTTTCTGCGGCGGGCCGCCCGGCGCGCGGGGCCGTTGCCTCGAATACGAGGCGAACACCGCTCCTTCCCTGTCGTACAGTTCAACGCGCACGACGTCGGGTAACGCGGCCAGAGATTCGAGCGTTTTGGCGGCGGTGTCCCGATCGGCAAACGCCAGCGCCGCGGTACAGTTGCTCCCGGCAATCCGGCCCTGGGCTTCGAGCTGCCGCAGCAACATCGCCCGGAGCGCCGCGACGCCGCCGGCCACCAGCACGACGCCCACGAGCATGATGGCGATCCCGACGGTGACGACGTTTGTCACCGCCAGGCGGTCCGCAAGCGACGTGCCCCGCGAGAGCTTCATCGGGTTTGATCGTAGCGCGATTCCGGAGCCGGGACAACAAGGTTGTTTGTTTACGGGCGATCACCTGAGGCGTCGTCAGGGATTTTTTGGGGGACGGCAACCCGGCGGTCAGCGGTCGAGCAGTTCCCGCACCCTCCGGAGCAGCACGTCGCGCTCGAACGGCTTGACCAGGATCGGGATCGTCTGGTCGCCCAGGCCCTGGCTCGTGAGAATCTCGTCGGTGTAGCCGCTCATGTGGAGCACCTTGAGCGCGGGGGTGATCTCGCGGAGCTTTTTGGCCAGGACAATTCCGTTGATGTCCGGCATGATCATGTCGCTTATCACCAGCCGGACCTCGGCTGCGCGCTCGCGGTACCGTTCGACGGCCTGCTCGCCGTTTCCGGCGTCTATGACCGAATAGCCGCCCGCCTCCAGCATTTTCCGAACCGCTTTCCGCACGGGCTCCTCGTCCTCCACCAGGAGCAAAAGCTCCCCTTTTCCGCGCGGCGGCGCCGGCGCGGGGGCGGCTTCGGATTCGACCGGATCCGGCACGCGCTTGAGGTAAATGCGAAACGTGGTCCCCTTCCCCGGCTCGCTGTACAGCGAAACCGCCCCGTGGTTCTGCCTGACGGCGCCGTAAACCATCGAAAGCCCCAGTCCCGTTCCCTTCCCGGCCGGCTTGGTCGTGAAGAACGGCTCGAAGACCTTTTTCTGTGTCTCCTTGTCCATCCCAACGCCGGTGTCGGTCACGCTGATGATGACATATTCCCCCGGCTCGATGCCCTCGTGAAGCGCCGTGCTCGCCTTGTCGACCCGCGCGCACCTTGTCTCGACGACGACGCGGCCGCCCTGCGGCATCGCGTCTTTCGCGTTCACGACGAGGTTGACCAGGATCTGCTCAAGCTGGGAAGGGTCCATGAAGACGTTTCCGGCGTCGGCGGAGAACGTCATGCTCATCTGGATGTTCTCGCCTATGAGCCTGTTGAGCATCTTGGAGAGGTTGTTGATTACGTCGTTTGTGACGAGCACTGCGGGGTTGACGATCTGCCGGCGGCTGAACGCAAGGAGCTGGCGCGTCAGCGCCCCGGCGCGCTCGCCGGCCTTCTTGATCTCGAGCGCATCCTCGTGCCCCGGGGCGCCCTGCGGGAACTGCTCAAGCAGGAACCCGGCGTAGCTCATGATCACCGAGAGGATGTTGTTGAAGTCGTGCGCCACGCCCCCGGCGAGCTTGCCTATCGCCTCGAGCTTCTGGGCCTGGTTGAACTTCTCTTCGAGCTGGCGGCGCTCGGTGGTGTCGGCCATGATGTGCACGCAGCCCGCCACGGCGCCCTTTTCGTCGATGATCGGGTCGACGGTCACGTCGAAGGACCTGCCGCAGAAGGCGAGCGATGACGTGTGCCGGGCGCCGAGGGCGGAGATCTTGTCCGGGGTGAGGCGGTCGGTTCCCTCGGCGAGGGAGTAGACGAGGTCGTTGACGTTCTTCTCGAGGACTTCGCTGAACGGCTTTCCGACGAGGGCGGCCATCGCCTTGTTGCAGCGAAGGACGTTGCCTTCGGTATTGAGAAGGCAGACGCAGTCGTTGATGGCGTCAAACGTCGTGCGCCACTGGTGCGCGGCCGCCAGGAGCATTGCTTTCAGACGGTTTTCGGCGTCTTTGTCGCCTGCCATATGCCGGCAGTTTCGCGCGTCGTTGCCGATTATTCAAGAGAAAATTGCAAAAACACCCGGGCAGAAACCGCAGAGGACGCAGAGGGCGCAGAGATGTTCAAAAACGCTGATGAATTTCTCTCTGCGGTCTCCGCGCTCTCTGCGGTTAATGGGTTTTGCAAGAGGCTCTCAAGTTGTTTTGTTTTTACCGGCTACCCGCAAGCCCCGCAGGCGCGGCAGGTTTCGGGTTCGCAAAACGGCGTCGGCTCGGCGCGCAGGAACTTTTGAAACTCGGCCCAGAGGTACTCGCGCGAACAGTCGTGGCTCACGACCTCCCACGGGAAGACCTCGTCGGGGGCGCGGGAGCGGGAGGCGAAGTCCATGCAGGCTGTAGGCTGTAGGCTGTAGGCTGTAGTCGGTAGGCGAGAGGCGAGAGGCGAGAGCGCCTCGCGCAGCGCCGCCCGCCAACCCACCGATGCGGCGTGGAGGATGAGCGCCGAGGCACGGCGGTCGGCGCGCGCGAGGATCGCCTCCCACAATGCCTCTTCGGTCGAGGCGAAACGGATCTCGACATTGGAAATGCCCTTGAGGGCGCCGGAGACGAGTTTTCGACGCCGTTCCAGGACCTCCGGCGCTGCCATCGCGGCCCATTGAAGCGGGGTCCACGGCTTTGGGACAAATGCGCCGATCGAAAGCGATAGGACGCCGAGACGGGTGCGCTTTCGGGGCTTCGTGACAATGGGCTGGACCTCTTTGGCGAGGCGGGAGATCTCCAATGTGTCATCGTCTGTTTCGCCGGGGAGTCCCGTCATGAAGTAGAGTTTGATGGTTTCGATGCCGGCCGATACCGCGTTCTCGACGGCGTCGAGGAACCTCCTGCGGTCGAACTCCTTGTTGATGGCGCGGGAGAGGTGCGACGAAGGCGTCTCCGGGGCCAGTGTGAGCGTCCGCATCCCCGATCGCGCGAGGGTGTCGACCGTGGCCCGGTCGAGGTACTCCGCCCGCACGGACGACGGCGAGACCCTCTTCCCGGCGTCGTCGATCTCACGGACCAGGCGGGCGAATTCCGGGTGTCCGACGAACAACTCGCCGATGGCCCCGACCTTTTCCTTTGCGCCCGGCCTGGTGGCGGCGGCCAGAATGCGCGTCGTGTCGAATGCGCGGAACGGTCTCGCCGTGAAGCCTGCCATGCAAAACCGGCACCCGCAGAGGCACCCGCGCGTGAACTCGACGAGGTGCATATCGGAGAACTCCGCGAGATCGGTGCGTATCGCGGTGGCCGGGGGGTCGATCCCGGCAAGGCCGGGGCAGGCGGCGGCGACGGGAAGGGCCTTTGTCCCACCGTAGCGGAAGGAGGTCGTTTGGGTCCCTTCAAACGAGAAGGACGCGAGCGCCGGCACGTACACGTGCGGCACGCCCGACATCGCCGCAAACGCGTCCGCGCGCGGAATACCGAGCGACGACAGGCGCCGGATCTCGCCCACCGTCTCACCGCCGCCTTCCTCGTACTCGCCTATGAAGACGAAATCGAGGAACGCCGAGAGCGGTTCGGGGTTTGCCGACGGCGCCGGCCCTCCGGCGATGACGTACGGGTCGCCGTCCGTGCGAAGGTCCGAGAGCGGTTCGAGGCCCGAGGTGGCCAGAAACTGCGCGATGCGGGGGTAGTCCGGTTCGAAGTGCACCGTGAAGGCGATGAGGTCGTACTCGGCCGCCGGCATCCCGCGTTCGACGGATAGGGGCCTTCCGCGGCGTCCGGGCTCGACAAAAAACCGGTCGGCGAGCATGCCGTCGGCGCCGTTGATGGCCGCGTACAGCGCGTGGAGGCCCAGGTTGGCCATGCCGACACGGTACGAATTGGGGTAGACGAGCGCGACGCGGAAGTTGCGGCCCCATTCCTTGCGGCTCGCCGGGGTCTTCTCGGACCGGTCCGACCTGTCTGACCTGTCTGACCGGTCCGACTGAAAGCGACGGCTCACACCGCCTCCCCCTTGTCGCCCCAGAAGTCCCCGATGTGGCACTCGACCTCCATCGGGACATGGCGGACGAACCGCGCGCCGGCCTTCATCATCTGTTCCTTGACCATGAGCGCCGCTTCGCGCGCACGGTCCGCCGGGACCTCGGCCACCAGCTCGTCGTGGACCATGTTGATGAGGCCGCCGCCGATCGCGGCCTTCTCGAACTCCTCGTCGATTTTCGTCATGGCGAGCTTGGCGATGTCGGCGTTGGTGCCCTGGATGGGCATGTTCTTGGCGAACCTGAGCACGGCCTGCCGGTCGAACTCGGACAGGCCCTTGGCATTGGGGAGCCGGCATTTCCGGCCGCCCAGCGTGACGCAGTATCCCCGTTCGAGCGCCTCGGCCGCGCTCGATTCGAGGTACGAGTAGATAGTCGGGAAGGTCTTGAAATACGTCGCCAGGAGCCTTTCGGCCTCGCGGACGTTCATCTTCGCGCGGTCCTCGCCCGCCATGTCGGCCTTCATCTGGGCCGCCAGCGCGCCCGGCCCCATTCCGTACGCAAGGCCGAAGTTGATGACCTTGGCCTTGGCGCGCAGGCCGGCGTTCTCGGTCCGGCTCACTTTCACCCCAAAGACCGATTCGGCCACCATGCTGTGGAGGTCGCCGCCCGAAAGGAAGGTCTTGGTGAAGATGGGATCGCCGCTTGCCTCGGCGATGATGCGGAGCTCGCAGCCCGCGTAGTCGGCGGTGATGATCTTTTTGCCTTCGGGCGCCCGGATGCAGCCGCGGTAGCGCGCGGTCTTGGGTATGGCCTGGAGGTTCGGGTCGGCGCAGGAAGAACGGCCGGACGGGGCGGCGATCTGTCTGAAGTCGGCATGGAGCCGGCCGTCGCGGCGGTGGACAAACCGGAGGAACTCGGCGTTGTGCGTCGAGAAGGCCGAGCGGGCTTCGCGGTAGGCGAGAAGAAGATGCGCCCCCTCGTGCTCCGACGCCGCCATGGTCTCCCTCTTGAAATCGCGTTCGAGGTAGCCGGTCTTTTTGAGCAGGGCCTTGAGCTTCTCGTCGCCGTCGAAGTCGGCGTTGATGTCGCCGAACAGGTCGCGGGGCACATTGTCCTTGAAATACGCGTTGAGCGCCGCGCGGGCGGCCGCGTATTCCTTCTCGGTTTCCGCCGCGGCGTCTTTCCATTTCCCGGCGTCGATCGGCACGCCCAGGAGTTCCATCCGGGCGTACACGCGAACTGTCTGGGACTCGAGGCGCGCGGTATCGTAGAGCGCCTCTTTTTTCAGGCGGTCCATCTGGCGCAGGAAGACCCTGTAGGTCGCCGCCACGTCCATGCGGGCGTACTCTATCTGGCGGTCGGAAAACTCGCCCGGGGCCTGCAGAAAGGACTTTTGCATCTCCTTGTCAAGCTCGACGGCGAGGTACTTGAGCGCAAGATTGAAAAGAGACGGGTGCATCGCGTTGCGCGAGAAGCTGTTCTCGAGGATTTCCTCGATGAGCATCGCGTCGGCCACGTTTTTCACGTGCATCGAGAAGCCATGTTCCAGGAACTTGATGTCGAACTTGGCGTTGTGAAAGACCTTGACCTGGGGGCCGGCCAGGATCTCCGAGAGCGGAGCGGGGTCGACCCGGCGGCAGTCCACCAGGAGTTGGAACTGGTCCGTCCCGATCTGGATGAGGAGAGCGCGGTGCTCAAAGGGATCGAGCCCGGTCGTTTCGGTGTCGATCGCCAGGACCGGCAGGTTCCGGATCTCGTCGATTCCCTTCCTGAGCGTCTCGCCGTCTTTGGCGAATATTTGCCTGGCGTTCGAAAGCATCGGCGTGACTGTACTTTACCGTTGTGCGGCAGTCAAAGACGGCATTGATCCCGGGCGGCCGGTGTGGTAGACACGCGCACTGACAAGGAGGATTGCTCATGCCGGCCAGGAAGAGAAAATCGTACGTCCACCGCAGGCGCAACAAGTCGGCGCGATTCAAGGCCCGCCATCAAAGCCGGGCGAGACGGCTCATCAAGCAGCACAACTAAGCGCTGAGCCGGTTGACGAGTGTTTCGATCTCGCGCCTCGTCGTCGCGCGCACGATTGCCGGGCGGATGGAAACCGAGTTCGGCACGCCGCGCGTGTAGTAGATGAAGTGCTTTCGCATGACCTTCATCGCCTGCTCTTCGGATCCTTTGAAAGCGACCATGTGGTCCATGTGCCTCATGGCGATCGCCAGGCGGTCCGCGGGCGGAATTGAGACCGCCGGAACGGTTTTCCCGTCCCACCACGTCCTGAGCTCGCCGAACAACCAGGGGTTGCCGACCGCGGCGCGGCCGACCATGATGCCGTCGCAGCCCGTTTCGTCCATCATCCTTCGGGCGTCCGACGCGCTCCGAACGTCGCCGTTTCCAATCACGGGGACTTTGACAGCGGCTTTCACCGCCGAGATGACCCTCCAGTCGGCCGTCCCCGAGTAGCCCTGCGCGGCGGTGCGCGCGTGGACCGTGATCGCGTCGGCGCCCGAGTCCGCCAGGCGCGCGGCAATTCCCGGCGCCACGATCGAAGATGAGGTGATCCCCGACCGGATCTTCACGAACACCGGAAGTGCCACCGCGTCCTTGACCGACCGCACGATCTCTGCGGCCAGGTCGGGTTTGGCAAGGAGCGCGGCGCCGGCGCCGTTTCGGACCACTTTTCTCACCGGACAACCCATGTTGATATCCACGGCGATGAAGCGTCTTGTGCCGGCGCAGATTGACGCAGCTTCGGCCATCTGGACAGCGTCCTTCCCGAAGATCTGGATGATGGTGGGGCCGGGGTCCATGGCCATGTCAAGGTAGGCAAGCGTCCGCCGGCCGTGCTGGCAGAGCCCGGCGGCCGAGACCATCTCGGTGCACGTCACAGGCGCGCCGTGCTCGCGGCAGATGGCCCGAAACGGCGGGTCGGTGATCCCGGCCATCGGGGCGAGGAAGATCGGGACCGGGATTTCGAGGTCTCGGACGTTCATGCCCACGCGCGCCGGCAGCACCGCACCCATACATTTCACCGCAGAAACCGCTGAGACCGCAGAGGAATTCATCTGGTCGGCTCCGCGGTCTCTGCGCCCTCTGCGGTTGAGTGTTCGTGTTTCGTTTGCCGGCCGGGACGGAGCGCCGCGCGCAGCCGGTCGGGGTAGTTGGTGATGATGGCGTCCACTCCGCAGCCGACACAACGCCGCGCCTCGGCCTCGGTGTTGACGGTCCACGTCATCACGTTGAAATCATCGCGGTGCCAGCGTGCCACGCGCGCGGCGTCCACGAGGCTTGACGCGGGGCTCAGGAACTGGGTCCCGAGCGCGTAGCCGGCCATGGGGCCGCGAAGGCCGCGGCGGCCGCCCGGCGAAAAGAGGAACGCAGTGGCGACATCGGGCAGGATGTGTCTGAATGCGGCGATCGAGAGGGGATTGAACGACGATATGACGGCGCTTTCGCCGGCGCCCGCGTTCCGGATGCATTCGGCCACCCGCGCCTCGAGCCGTCCGTCCGGCAGGGTGTCGGACTTGAGCTCGATGTTGACCAGAAGCCCCAAAAGCGTCTCTATGGCCTCGTCGAGCGTCGGGATCCGCTCGGCTTCGAACGCGGCGCCGAACTTCGGGCCGAAGCTCAATCGTCTCAGCGCCCGAAGCGTGAGATCCGAGAGCGGGGCCTTCTTTGCGAACAGCCGCGAAAGATCGGCGTCGTGAAAGACCACCGGCACGCCGTCGGCCGAAAGGCGCACATCGAGCTCGGCGCCGTCGGCGCCCATAGAACGCGCAAGGGCAAATGCCGCAAGAGTATTCTCCGGGGCGTGGCCGGACGCGCCGCGGTGAGCCAGAATCAGTGGCCAGTTCACTTCTTCTGTGCCTCGCCCGTCATCGGGACAAACGACACCGGGAACGCGGTTTCGGTCACGAAGCCGCTTTGGGTCCTCGTGATCACCTGAAGCTCCTGCCAGCCTTCGCCGACCGGCACGACGAGCCGGGCGCCGACCTTGAGCTGCTCCTTGAGGGGCTCGGGGACCCGGGGCGGGGCGGCCGTGACCATGATCCCGTCAAACGGCGCCTCGTCGGGCCACCCGCGGTAGCCGTCGCCGGCCTTCACCGAGACGTTTGCGTAACCCATCGCCGCAAGGGCCCGGGACGATCGCTCCGCGAGCTCCGGGACGATCTCAATCGTGAAGACACGGCCGGCGATCTCCGCGAGGACGGCCGCCTGGTAGCCGGAGCCGGAGCCGATCTCCAGGACCTTCTCTCCGCCCTTAAGTCCCAGAGCCTCGGTCATCCACCCGACTATGTAAGGCTGCGAGATGGTCTGTCCCAACCCGATCGGGAGCGGATGGTCGTCGTACGCCTCGCCCAGGTCTCTTTCGAGGACGAACAGGTGGCGCTTCACCTTCCTCATGGCATCGAGGACCTTGTGGTCCTTTACCCCCCGGCGCTCGATCTGCGTACTGACCATCGCATCGCGCTGTGCGGCGAAGCGCTGCTCGGAATCAAGGCTTGCAGTCACGGCGTTGTCCCCGCGTGGTGCACCCGCACACCGCTGGCAGCCCATCGAAAGAGGGATGCAGAAGAGAATCAGCGATGTGCCAAGGCGCGTTTTCACAGCTGCGATCCGGGAGCGCATTTTACTTCCGCCCGCCGTCCTGATATATACTAACACGACTTGAGGAGGTTTCCACATGGGACGGTTTGGAATGGGGGAGCTGATAGTAATCCTGATCATCGTCCTCATCATTTTCGGGGCGGGGAAACTCCCGCAGATAGGTGAGGCGCTCGGCCGGAGCATCCGGGGTTTCAAAAAAGGCGTCGCCGACGAGGAGAAACCCGCCGCGCCGCAGCCGGCCGCCCCTTCGCCCGCCGCCAAGGCCGACGCCCCCGCGCCGCCCGAGCCCGAGAAGAAGGCCTGACCGCCGCGCGTTCGCAGTGCCAGTCGCATCAGATCGCACTTGAGGAGGGTTGTATGGGCACACGGTTTCGTTGCCTTGTGTTTGCGGCGATGGCGCCCGTGCTGACGGCGAATCTCATGTCGTGCGGGGACGACGTGACCGGGGGCGGCGACAGTGGGGCGGAGGGGGACGTGGGCAGACCGGAGACCGGCGACGGTGGACCGGGGGAAGTGGACGGAGGACTTGAGACAGGCGACGGCGGACAGGGGGACACCGGGACCGTGGGCGACACGTCCGTGCCGTCTGATGCGTCCCATCCGTCCGATGTGTCCGATCAGACCGACGGGGGACCGGTGACGGGAGACGGGGCTTTCGACGCCGGTCCGGACGCCGGTGCAGACGCCGCGACCGACGCGGGTTTTGATTCGTCCGATCAGTCCGACGCGTCCGATGCGTCCTACCTGTCCGACGTGTCCGCAGACGCCGGTGACGCGGGGGTAGCCGACGGCGGACCCGGGGACGCGGCCGACGCGGGGCCGGAGGCCGAAGATGCCGGACCGGCGGATGCAGGCGCGTGCACGCCCGACCCGCAGACGCCTGCGGACGGCGTGCGGACAGTTCTCATGGCCCACCCCTACGGCGCGGCCGGCTCGGATTGCGGGAGGAACGTCGAAGTTCTCAGACTCGACTCCCAAGGCGTGCTCACCCAGTCCGGCACTCAGATCGAGGTGGACGACTGCCCCAAGCGCATCGTGTTCTCACCCGATGGAAGGCTTGTCATCATCGCAAGCTACAACGACCACGTCGCACCGCACCCGATGTCGGTGAAGGTCTATCGACACGACGCGGCGGGAGATCTGACGTTTGTCGGGAAGATCGACGGGCTGGATGGGACCGCCCCCGAAGACATCGCGTTTTCTCACGACGGGAAAAAGGCGTACGTCACAGATTTTGACAGTCAGGGAGGGGTCCACGTCCTGGATGTCGAACCCGGCTGCCGAATCTCCTACGTTACAAAAATCCCGCTCTGGGCGCCGACGTCGATCGCGGTCCTGCCGGGAGACGACTTCGCGGTGGCGGTCGGAGGCCAGGACCCGAAGGACCTCGCGATGCTCGATCTCGGCACGAACACCGTCGCCGCGCACCACGATCTGTTTGCCGACTTCGTCGACGCCCCGTACGTGGCCGTGAGCCCCGACGGAAGAGGGGTTTTGGTCCCCAGCGGCAACCCGTACTCCGACGTCGGAAACATGTTGTTTGCGCTCAAGATCGACTACTCAGGGGCGATCCCGGTGCCGTCGATTAACAGCGCGTTGACCGCGGTGAACAGCCCCGAAGGCGTTCTCTACTCGCCAGACGGGACAAAAGCGATCGTCACCAACGTCGAGGACAACAAGGCGACCTGGTTCAACGTGGCGGCCGACGGGAAGCCGACCACCGGCGGGAGCATCACCGGGATGCTGCTCGCCGACCGCGTGGCGATGCTGTCGCGCGGCCCGCACGCCGGCACCGTGCTCGTCGGCGCGCTCTCTGACATCCATGTCTTGAAGTTCACCTCAACCGGCGTCCAGAAGCTCCAGAAGCTCTCGTTCGGCGGCGGATACGAGGCGATGACAGGGGACGTGGCGGTGGAACCGTAGCGGCGTCTTGGAGTGCGGCGGCTTGACGCCGCCTTGATTTCGCGCCGGCCGATGCCCGGCCGCACTCGAACGCAGTGAGAGTGTTGACGG
>JACRCP010000265.1 GCA_016218965.1 Deltaproteobacteria bacterium
AACGGAGACTGTTACACCCGGGCTTCCGGCAGGTCGGTCGCCCTTCCTGCCGCCGGATAACACTACGGTGCCAACTGGGCAAGTTGCACCGGCGGGACTTTCACCCGCAAGAACGTCAGCTAGCATCGCTGCACTCAAGTGACAGTGTCTGACCCCATTCTTTTGCGGAGGAGGCCGGACAGGCGCGAGGCCGCGCGGACGGCGAGGATGGCCTGGCGGGGGCCGAAGTTCTCGACTATGCAGGCCGCGATCACGGCGGGGAGCTTGCCGGCGCGCCGGTGCACACCGAACGAGGTTTCTTCGCAGAACAGCGCAAGCGTCCGAAAAACGAACGCCGCCCCGACAGCCAGCGCCAAAAAAAAGAGCATCTCCCCGGCGCCCGCCGCCCCCCGGGCGACCGCCGCCGCCGCCGCGCACCACGCGCCAAGCTCCAGGACCGGCGGGACGACCGAGAAGGCCGCCGCCGCCGCGCCCAGGCGCTGCCGCACGTTCCTGCCGAGCGCCCACTCCTTGGCCGCCCAACCGCCCAGGCCGTGCATCGTCGAGGTGCCCACGATGCGCGCCACGGTCGCCACGAGCGAGGGGCGCTTGCCCGCGCGGGCGATGCGCAGCAGAAGGCCCTCGTACCGGCCGGTTGCGGCAAACCCTCCCGCCGCGATTATGGCATCCTTGCGCAGGAGCAGCGACACCTCGGGGAGACCCTTGCGGAGTTGAATCGACGGCGCCGCGGCGGCGCCGAGCAGCCGGCCGGCATTGTCGAGCCAGAACATCCCCGAGCGTCGGTCTCCGGCGTCGGGCGCTATGGCGCCGACCGTGCCGGCGCATTCCCGCGGGCTTCGCACGAACGGGACCATGAGCGAGGTGACCGAGTCGGGGGTCGGCGTCCCCTGAATGACGCAGATGAGGGGATAGGTCGACAGGTTGACCGCGGCGTTGAGCAGGTCGCCGCGCCGGACGCCGTCGATCTGGAGCACTAAGAGGTTCTTGTGGGCAGGGGTCTTGTGGATTCCCAGAACGGGCGGCGTGCTGAACACCTTGCGGAACACCATATTGATCTTTTTGAGATCGAATTCCCGAACGCACTGCTCTGCAAGGTCGGCCCGGCTTGCGGGAAGGACCGCTATGACCTCGAACCCGGGGTAGCGGATGGCGAGCGCGGCGCCGGTGCGGGCAAGGAAGGTCCCGGCCTTTTCGTCCGCGCCGGGCGCCAGCACGAAGGTGATCGGGACGGTCATCTGCGCCGCGATGATCTTCTCGGATTCGGCGTCGTCGGCCGCGCCGGTCTCGCGGACGAACCTGAGCCACGCCGCGGCGAGGACCGCAAACCACGCCGTGCATCTCAGGGCGAGCACCAAAAGACCCGCATATAGAGCGTGTCGAAGCACGTCGTTCACTGTTCCAGCACCCCTTGCGCCGACATGTCGAGCACCTGTGCGGCGATGTCCCGCGCGAAGCCGCTCTTTTGTTCGACCACGCGCTGGAGCTCCGACCTGCCCGGTTCTCCCATTGCGGCAAGCGCGTGTGCGCTGTTGAACCGCACCCACCAGTTCCTGTCGTCGAGGCGGCCGGAGAGCTCCTCTATCATTTCCGGGTCGCCGACCCGGCCGAGCGATTTGGCCGCCTGCGCGCGGACCTCCCATGAATCGTCGCCCAGAGCGCGCGCGAGCGCGACCGCCGAGCGCCGGTCCGGCACCACGCCCAGCGCCTTTGCCGCGCGGATGCGGATCTCCGAGTCGGCGTCCTTCATCAGGCCGAGCAGGATGGGGATCGCGCGGGTGTCGCCAATGGCCCCAAGGATGTCGATGAGCCTTGCCCTCTGCACGGGCTCGGCAGACGACTCGACGGCGGCCTTGACGTGCTCGAACGCGCCCGCCCCGCACCCGGCAATCATGTCGGCCATGCGGGCGGCGCCCCACTCGGTCGCCTGGCCCATGGCGGCGACGATGGCGGGGACGGCGGCGGCGCCTTCGAGGCGCGAGAGCGCCCGGGCGGCCGCAATGCGGACGGCCTCGCGGCTGTCGTCAAGGAGCGGACCAACGCGCGCTGCGAACTCGGTCCTGCCGGCCAAGCCGATTGCGACGCAAGACTCGACCCTCTGCCACCAGCGCATGGAGGAAAGCCCCGCCGCGTCGCGGTCGAGGAAACCCATTCGCGTGTAGAGGTCGGCCAGACTTCGCCTGCCGGGTCCGCCTATGCGAAGGATCTTCGAGAGAAGGTGGCCGCGCAGGTACGCGCGAGAGACGAGAGAGGCCCGCAGGATGGGGGAGTCCTCGTGGAGCCTTTCGATGGACGCCTCCATGACGTAGATCCCGTAGCGGCGTTCGACGGCCATGCGCAAAAGCTCAAGGAAGCCTTTCCAGACGAACCAGAGCAGCACCGCGGCGCTTACGCCGAGAAGGACCGCGATCTCCGTGCCCACGACCAGTCCGACCGTGCGGTACGGCTCTTCCGCGCGGAGCACGGCTTGGGCGAACTCGGGGATGGAAGGGACACCGGTTGTCATAGGGTCATCTCGGGCCGAAAGGCTCGAAACCCGGCGGTCCCTCCGGACCCACGGGAGGGGGCGCGGCCGAGCCTTTGCCCGAAAAGACGGCCAGCGGCACGCCGACAGCCGCCCCGATCACCAGCACGATGCCGGCCCAGAACCACCACTGTTGGTGGATCGGTTCGGCGTCGGCCGTCTTCCCCCTGCCCGCGGGCGCGCGGCGGGAGTCCATCTCGTCGTCGGCGCCCCCCGCGGTGGCGATCTGCTTCCCGCCGATGTCGAGATAGAGCGACGCGGTGAATATGTCGATGTCGCCGGCAAACGACGGCGCGTACCGAGCAAAGACCTGCTTTCCCGATTTGATGCGCGATCGGCCCATCAGGTCGTAGACCGACGCATGGACCGAGATCTGGTCACCGCTTCTTTTTGCAACGGCAACGATGGCCTGGTCGACGCCGAGGAGCCTGCCGAGCTCCGCGAGCGCGTCGGGAACGGCATCCCCCGGCGGGGTTTCGCCGAGCGCGCCGGCGAGCCCGGCGACCCGTTCGCCCTGCCCGGGCGGGATCAGCTGGACCGAAACCGAGGCCGCGACCTCCCCGGCCGCGACCTTCACGATCTCGTGGTGGGGGAGGCACCCCCGCGCCCGGATTGTCACGTAGTGTTCGCCGCAGTATATCTCCTCGACACGCACGGGGGTCGCGCCGCGGAACCTGCCGTCGACATAGACGCGCGCCCCGGGGATGTTCGCCTCGGCCGTGATGACGCATCGGGGCGCGGCCCGCAGGTCGCGGCGGACCGCGTCGAAACGATCGATGATTTTCGGGGGGAACACCTGGGCATCGAACGACGCGGCGGGGTTTAGAAGCACCATCCGCCTGAAGACCTCCGTGCCGGCGCCCTCCGATCCCTGCAGGATGTGCGACGCCCCGAGAAAAGCGAGCACATCCATATGTTCCTTCTCCGCCCCGCCGAAGAGCATGTGTCTTTCATACGACTGGCGCGCCGCGGACAGCCTTTTGACGGCCTCGCCCAGGTCGAGGTTTTCGTAGAGCGTCCGCCCCTTGGCGAGGTTGACGCGGGCCTCCTGCCGGGCCCTCTCGACCCGGTCCCACGCGGCGCGGTCGAGCACCGATTCGGCGGGCACCAGCCGAAATCCCCGGTACGCCCCGACGTTCTCCTCCATCGCGTGTTCGACCAGAGCCGCCGCGTCGAGGGAGTCGGGATCCCCTGGCACGGCGAAAATCGCAATGGGGATTCGGCTTTCGATCTGCGCGTGCGCCGCCTCTGGCGTCGTCAGAACCACCAGCGCGACGGCCCCCGCGCAGAGCATTCCTGTCGGTCCTACGCCTCGCGCCTCATGCCTCATGCCTCGCGCCTCGTGCCTTTTCTAGTACTTGAACCCGATCGTCCCGGTCGAAGGGCCCTCGTCGCCGCCGACCAGGAGAATGGTCGCGGTGGTTGCGCCGCCGGCCACGAGCACCGCCCCGCCGACAATGGTCCAGAACCACCAGGTCTTATAGAACTCCTCGCCCTCATCCTTCCGGACGGCCTTGCAGAACCCGCCGGCGCACTGCTGGCCCGTGCCGCAGTCGGCGTCAGCGACGCACGCCCCCGGCTGCGCCTTCACGACTCTGGGTTGGGTCGGCTGCTGCCCCGGCTGCTCAGGTCCCGCAGGACCTGTCGGCTCTGTCGGTCCGACCGGTCCGGCAGGTTGGGCGGGCCCCACGGGTCCCACTGGGCCCACCGGCCCGACCGGAGACTCGCCCTTGACAAGGGCGGTGACGAACGCCTGTATGTCGTTGAATGCGGAAGGGCTGTCGAGGTTGAATGCCTTGGATGCCGTTGCCGTCTTCCGGCCGGTCTGCACATCGTAAAGGCTGGAACGAACGGACAGGTCACCGCCTTCCCGCCGTGCCGCGGTTATCATGACGTACTGCGCCGTCATCAGGCGGCCGAGCCCTGTGATCGAAGGGCCCGCGGCGTCCTGGTTCGTCTCCATGTCGGCATTCGTCTCGAACTGATTGTACTCCGGGAAGCGTTTTGCGGGGAGCAGCTGCGCCTGGTACATCACCTCGTCCGACGGGACCACGTCCACGCGGGCGCCGTCGCTCAAGTACCCGTACTTGCGGACGGAAATAAAGTGGTTGCCGACCGGGATCTTGTCCTTGGTCCTAGCCGAGATCCCGATGAATACCCCGTCGATGTACACCTCGGCCCCCGCGGGGATCGACGACACGTTAATCGATCCCAGTGGCAGCTTTGAAACCTCCTCCTTCGCCCGCTGGAACACCTCGACCATGTCCGGGGGGAAGGTCTGGGCATTCATGTCGGCCCGCGGGTTGAAGACGATGGCCTTCTTGAACATCTCGAGGCCGAGGTTCTTTTCGCCTTTCACGATGTAGGCGCCGCCCAAGTACTCGAGCGTATCGACGTACTGCCGGCCGTCGCCAATGTAGGCGGCGCATTTCCAGAAGCTGCCAAGCGCCCTGCTGAGGTTCTTGACGGCCTCGTCCATCTCGAGGTTCTCGAACGCCGACTTGCCCTTTGCGAGGTGTTCCTCGGCCTGGCGGCAGATGGACTGGGGTTCGCTCAACTGGAACTCCTCGAGCGGAAGCTCGGGGTCGATCACGAGCACCTCGGGGATGGTCCCGAGCGCGGCCCGGAAGTAGTGGTTCATCTGTGCCGCAGGCTTCTGGGAATAGAGGTCGCCCGTAACGACGAGCGAGAAGACCTTCTTCTTGGCCTGGGCGTCGGCGGTCCGCGCCGGCCACGGCAGATGCGTCGAGGCGAGGAAGAACGCCGCCATGGTGGCGATTGCGGTTGGCCGGGCCCAGAGCGACGATCTCTTCATTGCGGCACCCCGTTCAGAATGTGATGACGAGCTGGCCGCCTTCGGGGGCGGGCCGCTCCTCGGGCCACAAAGCTATCAGCAGGACGCCCGTGGTCGCGGCGACGGCGCCGCCCACGGCCGTCCAGAACCACCACGTCTTGTAAAAAGGCCGGGCGATGACGGGCCGCTCGCCCTCCGAAGGGACGAAGCTCCCCGCGAGCACCTTCGCCATGAGCGCCGTCACCGCGGGCGAGTCCTTGGGGCCGGGCTCGGCGCCGGGGGACTTCTCGGTCGCATAGCGGACCAGTGTCCCGCCGTTGTAGAGCATCGCATCGAGCCGGCCCCCCTCGGCGGCGCCGACGAACACGAAAAGAAGCAGCGGCGCGCCCGTCGCGTCGGCAAGCTCCGCCCCGCGGCGGCCGAGTTTCTCCGAGAGGGCGTCGGGCGACAGCGAGTACAGCGGCTTGAGGACGGCCTGCGCGTCGGCGAGTTCCGTGAGACCGACGGAAAACTCCTCTTCGCCCGACGGCGTGACCTTCACCCTTTTGACGACCGGCATGTACCCGGTCTTCTCGAGCCGGACGATCGCCTCGACGGGCGGCAGGTTGCCCACTCGCAGCGGGGTGGTCCCGGCGTAGCGCCCGTTGACGTACACCCGCGCTCCCGCCGGCGCCGCCGCAAACCTGACGGCGCCCCTAAGCTCCCCCATGATCCGCGTCCTCGCGTCGTTGAAAGCGTCGATGACCGGGGGCGGGAAGATGGTCTGGTCGGGTTCCAGACGGTCATCGTACGCGACGGCCTGCGCGAACACCTCGCGCGCCTCCTCCTTCTTTTCGGACGAGAAGAGCGCCGCCCCAAGGTAGAAGAGCGCCTTGACGTAGTCTTTGTTGTGCCGCGCGCTGGCGTGGCTCTCGGCGAGCCCGTCCGCGGCCTTGCGGAAGAGAATAATGGCCTGATCGAGGTTCAAATCGTTGTACGCCGCCGTGCCGACGGCAAGCCCGTTCATGGCCTCCTGTGCCTGCCGGGCGAAGTCGTACCGGAGCGACTCGAGGTCGCGCGTGGACATCTCGGCGGGGTTCAAGCGTTCGTCCCGCTTGAGGATCTTTTCGATCTTGAAGTCGACGTCCTCGGCAAGGAGCGCCGCCGCCGGATCGAGCGGGATGACGATGCGCCCGATCTTCTGCTTTTGTTCCTGCGCGCCGGCATCCGGCGCCGGGCAGAAGATCAAGAGCACCCCCAACACGGCGGCCGGAGGCACCGCCACAACCCGGTTGTACTGCCCAATGATGCACCACATGATACGGCCGAAATCATATGTGAACGCGAGGGATTATTCAACTGGTACGGAGGCCGGCTGCCATTCGGAGTACGTTCACGGCGACACCCAGAGCCCCACCGCGGTGGGGCGTTCCCGCATGTACTCCGAATTCCACTGCGCCAGGAGAAGCTTGGAAAAGGAGGAAGCCATGTAGAAGAAATGATACGAGGCTGAAACCTTTAGTGGAACCTTGCGGGTAATCAAGCCCGTCCGGCCAAGGCTGCTCACAGCCGGAAGCGAGTCTTGCGTGGG
>JACRCP010000264.1 GCA_016218965.1 Deltaproteobacteria bacterium
CCTCATCGAAGCTCGCGCACAGGCGCCGTAGACTCCCCCGGTGCCAAGCTGAACGCTGGAGCATCCCCGGACCGACGACGATCGGCGCAACCGTCCGACTCCGCTCCGACGCCTCGGCCACCACTTTTTGAGAAGTTACGCCGCAGCTGTTTCCGCCGGTCGGGCGGCTCGCTGACACGCGCGGCTCGGTCGGGGCATGTGCCGCCCCGTTCCGGGGCTCCGCGTTATTTGCTGCGCCGTGATCCACGCGCTCACGCACGTGGCTACACTTGTCACGCCCGTTTCACGGGCTGGGGACGCTCGCCGCTCGGTCGGCCGTTCGGCGGAATGGACGCGCCGCGACAGATCCCCGTGTCCGGCTGAAGGCTGATGGCTGAACGCTTGCTTCAGAAGATCTTGTCCAGCGCGACTGTGAACCCTTCGATAAGTCTTGACTTGGCGGTTCCGCCGGCGACGGCCCTGTTGTCGAGCGTGAATTCGCCGCTGTTGTTCGCGTAGACCTCGACGCTCTTTTCGATCGGGTCGACTATCCAGTATTCCTTGACGC
The DNA here is from genome assembly GCA_016218965.1 of Deltaproteobacteria bacterium. Lineage (GTDB taxonomy): Bacteria > Myxococcota > SpSt-1050 > SpSt-1050 > JACRCP01 > JACRCP01. The sequence goes on from JACRCP010000264.1 coordinate 548, forward strand.
CGCTTGCCGCGTACACTGTTTTCTTGTGTTTCAGGTCGTAGTAGGCGGTCGATGGCGACAGAACTTCGACGACGAGATCGGGCGCGCCCTCGATGTTCTTGTCGCCGATGATCGAGAGCCTGTCTTTCGACACGAAGATGATGTCCGGTTGGAAGACCTCGGCGTCGCCGAGATGGATGTCTATCGGAGCATCCAACACCTCCCCAAGACCCCGTTCCACTTCGGCGAACTCATAGATCAGAAACTCGATTCGTTTGGAGACCCTCTGGTGGTAAGGCGACGGCGAGGGCGTCATCACTAGATCTCCTTCTATCAATTGGTAGGGCGCGCCTTCGGGTAGTTTGGAGTAGTCTTCGTAGGTGAATTTTCGTTCGGTTTTCAACGCGGCTTGGACCATCGAAACGCCTCCCACTGATCGATTTGTAACACGGTCCCGCAAAGGGAGTCAAAACGGGCCGGGGCCGCCGAGGCAGTCGGGGTAGTAGTAGTCGCACGCCGGGCTTGGTTTTGCGGTTTTTTTCTTTTAGAATGCCGCAGTCGTTTGCGTCATCAACGAGGTGGACATGGCCGCAAGTGCGACGCTGTTCCTCACCGACGCCCAGCTTAGGGCCGAGATCGAAAAGTGCGAGTATTGCGCCGAGAAGCCGTGCAAAGAAGCGTGCCCGGCCGACTGTTCGCCGGCGGACTTCGTCATGGCGGCCAGGGTCGCGGAAAGATCCGACTACCGGCGCGCGGCGGCGCTCATCATGGGGAACAACCCCTTGGGCGGCGTCTGCGGCGCGATCTGCCCGGACCGGCACTGCATGGCTGCCTGTGCCCGCCGCACATTCGACCATCCGGTCAACATCCCCGCCGTGCAGGCGACAATCGTCCAGAAGGCCAAGGATCTCCGCGCAATGCCCATGTTCCGCCGGGCCAAGGCAAACGGGTGGAAGGTCGCTGTCATCGGCGCGGGACCTGCCGGACTTGGGGCCGCGGCGCTGCTGGCACAAAAGGGCCACGCGGTCGACATCTTCGACGTCCAAAAGAAGCCGGGCGGGATGTGCCTTTCGATCCCTGCATCACGTCTCGACAGGAAGGTCCTCGCCTCCGACATTTCGTGGGCGCTCGGTCTCGGCCGGATCCGCCTCCGGTCCGGAAAAAAAGCCGCGTCGCCGTCGTCGTATCTCACGAAGGGCTATCGCGCCGTCGTCGTCGCCGCGGGCCTGGACGCGCCGCTTTCGCTCGGAATTTCCGGAGAGAAGGCCGCGATCGCCTGGCCCGTGTACCTCGCGGACCCAAAGAAGTTCCGCGTGAAGGGCCGAAGCGCGGCCGTCATCGGCGGCGGTGCCGTGGCGGTTGACTGCGCGGAAGTGGCGGCGAAAAACGGGGCCGCGCACGTCGAGCTTTTTGCCCTCGAAACCTGGGCCGAGATGCCGCTCACGCTCCGCGAGCGCGACGCCATCCGCGAGGCCGGGATCGAGGTAAACGGGCGGACGCGCGTGACGCGCATTTTCGCCCGCGGCCGCCGCATCGTCGGGCTCGAGACGCTTCGCGTCGAACTGCCCGCCGGGAAGCGGTTTCATCCGAAAAACGTCGTAGACGTCCGCGGGACCGCCGCGCGACGGCCCGGAATCGATCTCGTCATCATGGCCATAGGCGCGCGGAGCACGCAGCGTCCGCAGTCGGACACGCCGGGCGTCTTTTTTGCGGGCGACATGATGAACGGCCCCACGACCGTCGTCGAGGCGATCGCGGCCGGCAAGAACGTCGGACTGCGGGTGGATGAGTACCTCAAGACTGGGCTCAAGCTGATGTACGGGCAGAAGGAAACCAAGAGCTACATAACGCTCCCGGGCCGCGAGATGCTCCCCGTGCCGCTCGATACCGACTTCTTCGGGACGAAGATAGTCTCGCCGTTTCTGCTCTCGGCCGCGCCGCCGTCCGACGGCTACGACCAGATGAAAAAGGCGTACGAGGCGGGGTGGGCCGGGGGCGTCATGAAGACGGCCTTCGACTCCCTCCCAATCCACATCCCGTCGCAGTACCTGTTCGCGTTTGACAAGTCCACATACGCCAATTGCGACAACGTGTCGGGCCACCCGCTCGATCGGGTCTGCCGCGAGGTCGAGCGCCTAAGGCGCGAATGGCCCGATCGCCTGACCATCGCCTCGACCGGCGGCCCGGTGACGGGGCATGATGCGGCCGACGCGAAGGTGTGGCGGTCAAACACCAAAAAGCTCGAGCGCGCCGGGGCGTGCGCCATCGAGTACAGCCTGTCGTGCCCGCAGGGGGGCGACGGGACCAAGGGCGACATCGTCTCGCAGGATGCCGAGCTGACGGGCAAGATCGTCGGTTGGGTGGTGGATGCCGGCGATCCCGACGTCCCGAAGCTCTTCAAGCTCACGGCCGCGGTGACATCGATCCACCCCATCATCTCCGCCATCAAACAGGTCTTTGCGACGCATCCGGACAAGAAGGCGGGCGTCACGCTTGCCAATACGTTCCCGGCGCTGGCGTTCCGCAAGGGGGCCAAGCGGGCCTGGGAGGCGGGCGTCGTCGTCGGGATGAGCGGCGAGGGCGTGGCGCCAATCTCGAACCTCACGCTTGCCAACGTCTCGCGGATGGGCGTCGTCGTCTCCGGGAACGGCGGTCCCATGGACTACAGGGCCGCGGCCAACTTTTTGGCGCTGGGCGCCCGGACCGTTCAGTTCTGCACAATCGTCATGAAATACGGCTACGGCATTGTGGACGAGCTGCACTCGGGCTTGAGCCACATGATGGCCGAGCGGGGGATCCGGTCAGTGGGTGATTTGATCGGGCGCGCGCTCCCCGACCCTATCACGGGCTTTTCGGACCTTCCGTCGCTCAAACGCATCTCGGCCGTGGACGCCGATCTCTGCCTGCACTGCGGGAACTGCACGCGTTGTCCGTACCTGGCGGTTTCGCTCGGAAAGGACGACGTTCCCGAGACGGACCCCTCGCGCTGCATCGGGTGTTCGATCTGCGTTCAGAAGTGCTTCTCGGGGGCGATGTTCATGAGGGAGAGGACCAAGAAAGAGCTCTTGGCGCTTCGGGAGGATTGACGCACATGACCGACACGCTCCTTGTGAAAAACGGCACGGTCGTCACGCTGGGCGAGCCGAACAGGGTGCTTGAGAACCACTCGGTGCTCTGCGAGAAAGGGGCAATCAAGAAAATCGGGCGGGCGGCCGAATTCAAAGGCAGGTACAAAAGGACCGTCGATGCCTCCGGCAAGGTGGTCCTTCCAGGGTTCATCAACGCCCACATGCACTTCTACAGCACGATGGCGAGGGGCCTTTCGAAGGCGGCGCCGTCGAAGGACTTCAACGAGGTCCTCAAAAACCTCTGGTGGCGGCTCGACAAGAAACTCAACCCCGACGACTGCTACTACAGCGCGTTGGTGCCGATGCTCGACGCCATTCGCCACGGCACGACCACGCTCATCGACCACCACGCCAGCCCGTTTGCCGTCCGGGGGTCGCTCTCGCGCATCGCCCAGGCGGTCGCGAAGACGGGGCTTCGGGCCTCTTTGTGCTACGAGATCTCCGACCGCGACGGGCGGAAGGTCGCCCAGGACGGTCTTGACGAAAATATCGAATTCATAAGGGTTTGCGAGGAAGAGAAAAACAATCATCTGAAGGCGCTCGTGGGCCTTCACGCATCTTTCACGGTCGGCGACGAGACGCTAAAAAAAGCGGCCGAGGCCGGGCACAAACTGGGGGCCGGTTTCCACGTCCATACGGCCGAGGCAGCCACGGACCAGGAGCATTGCCTCAAACAGCACGGCGTGCGGGTGGTCGAGCGGTTCCGACGGGCCGGGATACTGGGCCCCAAGACGATCTGCGCGCACTGCGTCCACCTAAACGAGCACGAGATGGACACGCTCTCGGAGACCGGCACGGCCGTGGCGCACAACCCCCAGTCGAACATGAACAACGCAGTGGGAGTTGCCGACATCCTCTGGATGTTCCGGAAAGGCGTGCTCGTCGGTTTGGGCACCGACGCGATGACGGTCAACATGTGCGAGGAGGTCCGAGCCGCGCTGTGGGTGCACCGCCTTGCCACGAACAATCCGAGCGTCGGGTTCACCGAGGCGCTCTCAGCGCTTCTGTTCAACAACTCCGACATCGCCAACCGGTACTTCGACCCGAAGGTCGGGGAGTTGCGCGAGGGCTATGCCGCCGACATCGTCTGCATCGACTACCGCCCGCCCACGCCGTTCGATTCCCGGACTTTCCTGGGCCATTTCGCGTTTGGCCTGGCACACGCGCCGGTTGACACGACGATCTGCGGCGGGCGAGTGCTCATGCAAAAGAAAAAGCTCACGCTCGACATCGACGAGGAGGAGGTCGCGGCGAAGTCGAGGGAGTTGGCGGCGAGGCTGTGGGAGAGATTCTAGGAGGCGCGAGGCGGGAGGCACGAGGCGTGAGCAAATCGTTGGAGGAAGCATGAGCGATCTCTTTGCGAAGATCATCGCCCGCGCGAGGGAACTCGAGGCGGACACGGCGCGGTTTCTGTGCGACATGGTGCGCGTGCCGTCGCTTTCGTGCGGGGAAAAAGGCGTTGTCGACGTCATCGTCAAGGAGATGCGCGCGGCGGGATTCGACGAGGTGCGCGTGGACGGGCTTGGAAGCGTCATCGGGCGCATCGGCAGCGGTCCCCGGGTCGTGGCTTTCGATGCGCACATCGACACCGTGGACACGGGTGACCTCAAGGCGTGGAGATTCCATCCGTTCGAGCCGAAGGTCGAGGGTGGGAAGGTCTGGGGCCGGGGGACGGTCGATCAGGAGGGCGGGATGGCCTCGATGGTCGCGGCCGGGCGGATCATCCGCGAGCTCGGGCTTGGCCGGGGGCTGACCGTGCTTTTTGCGGGGACCGTCATGGAAGAGGACTGCGACGGCCTCTGCTGGCAGTATCTGATTTGCGAGGAAAAGATCCGGCCCGAGCTGGTTGTCATCACCGAGCCGACGAACCTGAACATCTACCGCGGCCACCGGGGGCGGATGGAGATCCGCGTGTCGTTTTCGGGCCGTTCGTGCCACGGCTCGGCCCCGGAGCGCGGCGACAACGCCATCTACAAGGCCGCGCGGTGTGCGCTCGAGATCGAAAAGCTCAACACCCGGCTCGCGTCGGACCCGTTTCTCGGAAAGGGCACCGTCACCATCTCGCAGGCGACATCGTCCTCGCCTTCGCTTTGCGCGGTGGCCGATGGCGCGACTCTGCACCTCGACCGGCGGCTGACGAAGGGGGAAACCAAAGAGAGTGCCGTTGCCGAGGTGCGCGACGCGGCGGCGCGGGCCGGCCTTTCGGGCGGGGATTTCAAGGTTGAAGTGCTCACGTACGACGAAAAGGCGTACACGGGACTCGTGTACCCGACCGAGAAGTACTATCCGACTTGGACGCTCGACGAGACCTCGCCTTACCTTGTTCGGGCGAGAGAGGTCTACAGGGGCCTGTTCGACCGGGAACCGCTGGTCGACAAATGGACGTTCTCGACCAACGGCGTCGCCATCGCCGGGATGCACGGAATCCCCTGCATCGGCCTCGGCCCCGGCAACGAAGTCCACGCCCACGCCCCCAACGAGGCCTGCCCCCTCGAACATCTGAGCGGCGCCGCGGCGTTTTATGCGGGGCTGGTGGAAACACTGGACCGGGAGGGGCGGTGACGCGTTTTCACTACCGCTGCTCCGAGTGCGGGAAGACGTACGGGCGGGACGAGGTGCGGTACCTGTGCCCGCGGTGCGGGGGGGCGTACGTGCCCGGCGAACCTTTGCGCGGGGTGCTCGAGGCGGAATTCGACCTCGGGCGCATCGGGCGGGAATTCGACCGGAACGCCCCCGACTGGTCGCTCTTTTCGGCTGTCGAGCCGGAACACTTCCCGACGTATCCGGTCGGCAACACGCCGCTTGCAAAGGCTCCCCGACTCGGGGCGGAGGTCGGACTTCGGAACCTGTACGTCAAGAACGACGGGCTCAACCCGAGCGGTTCGCTCAAGGACCGGGCGTCCTTCCTCGTGGTGGCCGAGGCGATTCGACTCGGCGAAGACCGCATCGTCACGGCGTCGACCGGCAACGCGGCGTCCGCGCTTGCGGCGGTTTGCGCCGCCGCCGGGAAGAAGGCGGTCATCTTCGTCCCCGCCGCCGCCCCGAAGGCCAAGCTCGTCCAGATGCTGCTGTACGGCGCCGAGGTCGTCACGGTGAAGGGGACGTACGACGACGCGTTCAGGCTTTCGCTTGAGTACACGCGTGAACGCGGGGGGCTGAACCGCAACACGGCCTATCATCCCCTCACTATCGAGGGCAAGAAGACGGTCGCCCTAGAGATATGGGCGCAATGCGGGTTCGAGGCCCCTGGCGCTGTCGTCGTTCCGGTCGGCGACGGAGTGATCCTTGCCGGCGTGTACAAAGGCTTTCGAGATCTGCTCCTGGCCGGGCTCATCGACCGGCTTCCCCGTCTGGTCTGCGTGCAGGCCGAATCCTCGGACGCGATCCACAACTACTTCACTACCGGGAAGTTCCGCAAGGCGGCCCTCCCTTCGACGGTGGCCGACTCGATCTCGGTCTCGGTCCCAAGCAACGCCCATATGGCGAGGCGGGCGATAGTCGAAACCGACGGATTCTCGCTCACCGTTTCGGATTCTGAGATTCTCGAGGGGCAGGCGCTTCTCGCGCGGACGACCGGGATCTTCGCCGAGCCGGCGGCCGCCGCGACGGTGGCGGGTTTGCGCAAGGGGGCGGACGGGTTCCGGCAAGACGAAGTTGTCATACTTCTCGTGACGGGGCACGGGCTCAAGGACGTGGACGCGGCGCTTGCGGGAGTGAAGGTGCCCGAGCCGATCCCACCGAACATTGAGGCGGTAGGCGGCAGGCGGTAGGCCCTCGGGCCCCCGGTGGGCTTGCCCCGCCGGAGACGGCGAAGACGGGCGCAGGCGGCAGGCAGACAGGCAGGCAGATAGGCAGGTGGGCAGTAGTGATCATCAGGAACGGGACGGTATGGCTCGAGAACGGGCCGAGGCAGTGCGACATCCGCGTCGCCGACGGGAAGATCGCCGAGGTAGGAAACGGGTTGACCAACGGTGGCGAAGATGTCGTGGATGTGTCGGGCCTGGACGTCCTGCCGGGGCTTGTCGACATGCACGTCCACGTCTCGGACACCGCGGGCCGGTTCTGCGTGGCCGACACTTTTCACACGGGTTCCTACGCGGCCGTCCAATCGGGCATCACGACCTTTGTCACTTTCGTCACGCAGAACGCCGGTGAGATGCTCGACGATGCCGTCGCGAGAATGGCAAGACTCGCCGACGGAAAGAGTTATTGCGACTACGCTTTTCACGTGACGCCCACTCAGTTCGGGCCGGGGACTTTTTCGGCGATCGAAGCGCTTGCGGCCCGGGGTTTCAAGACGCTCAAGCTCTACACCACGTACAAGGAAGCCGGCCTGTACGTCGACTACGACCTGATCCGTGAGGTCATGGTCCGCGCATCGTCGCTCAAGACGACAGTGCTCGTCCATTGCGAGGACCAGGAAACGCTCGACGCCGTGTCGCCGGGACCTGAAGAAACCGGGAGTGCCGCCGCGCACTGCCGGCTCAGGCCCCCGCAGGCCGAGGCGGTCGCGATCCAGAAAATCATTGAACTGGCCGCCGAGACGCGTTGCCGGACGCACATCGTGCACGTATCCACCGAAAAGGGGCTTGTCCTGATCGACAAGTCCCGCCCCTCCGGCGGGTTAACGTGCGAAACCGCGCCGCAGTATCTTTTGTACAACGACTCGATCCTGTCAGGCGATGGCGGTCACCGCTTCCTTTGCACCCCCCCGTTTCGCGGCGAGCACGACCGGGCGGGATTGGAGGCGGCATCGCTCGTGGGGGTGTTCGACGTGTTTGCCACTGACCACTGCCCGTTCACGCGGGCCGACAAGGACTCGTGGAACGGCGACGTGCGAACTGTTCCGAGCGGCGTCGCGGGTGTCGGGGCGCTGTTCCCTCTGACCCACGAGATCGTTGTCAAAAAGCATGGCCGCAGTCTCGGGGAGGTGGTGAGACTGCTTGCCGCGGGCCCCGCGCGGGTCGCGGGACTGTATCCGGCCAAGGGGACCATCAGGCCGGGCTCGGATGCCGATCTTGTGATCGTGGATCAGAACGGGCCGCCGCGGCCGATTATCTCGTCCATTGCGGACTGCTACGAGACGTGGCCGGATCGGACGACCACGCTCGATTTCAAGTTCGTATTCCTGCGGGGCGAGATGGTGATCAAAGACAACAAGTTCGCAAGACCCGACGCCGCGACCGGCCGCCTGGCGCAAGGATAGCCGGCGGGCCGTGGCGGTATCTGCCACAGAGTACACAGAGTCCACCGAGGGAGAACATCCCGGATTCCTGGATTCCGACGGTCACGTTTTCGATGCTGAATGGTTTGTCTGAAGTAATCGTGACGACAAGCCAATCCCAGAAGACTGGACAGAAGTCGAGTCCATGATGGAGGTTCTTCGCGGCAATGCGTTGGAGGGTTGAACCGGATTGGCGGGTTGTTCAGGACCGCGTCCCGGCGCGTCGCGGGTTCATTCGGGACGATGGGGGTGAAAAAGTCCGATCTGGAGGAAGGATTGGGGGACGTCGGTGCAGGCCGTGCATTGCACCTAATCCGTCTCCGGCCGAGATCCCGGCCGCGAATGTCACCCGAAGAGATCGCTGTGCGAACCGGTGCGGACCAGGATGAGGCGACCGGGTTCCAATTTGTAAATGAGGAGCCAGTCGGGACGGAGATGGCACTCCCAATGGTGCGCCCATTCACCGCTCAAGGCGTGGACGTGGTGCTTTGACTCCAGCGGTTGATCGGCGGCGAGTCTGCGGACTGCTTCGAGAAGATCTTCGAACCTGTATCGTCCCGATCGCTTGACCCTCTTCAGGTCTTTCCGAAACTGGGACTGATCGATGATTTCCCTCACGCTTCATCCCACTCCTTCTTCAACTGTTCGAGAGTGATCTTTCGGAGCCCCTCGCCCTTGTCCGCGGACCGCATCGCCGCCACTGTCCTGGCATTGGGCGCCTCGATGAAGAACGGCAAGGCCCTCTCAGCAGCGACTTGGTACAGGAAGAGTCGGATGGCGTCGCTCATAGAGAGACCCATGCGTCCAAGCACATGGTTCGCCTTCTTTTTGATCCCCGGGTCAATCCTGGAACGAATCACCGTCTCATGAATAGCCATGGCACGCCTCCGTGACGACAGGGTCGCATCAACGAACATATTGTAGACACATCGCGGCTGGCATGCAACTTGACAAAGACTTGGTTCGTTGCACATTGGGGTTTTCGCGCCCGGGGCCGAGATTGAACTCCGACTCGAATGGAACGCCGACGGAGGCGTGACGGCGCGAATGGGCGCCAGTTCGGCGACGATCGATGCGAGCGCCCAATCCGCCGCCCGCCGCGCCCCACCCTTGTTCCCGGCCCGTTCCGTCCGAACCGAACCCGGCACGGTGCGACGGGGATCCCGCATTTTCATGCGCCGTACCGGCAACCTGCGGCCCTCCTCGGCTTGAATCCGCCTCCGGCCGGTGGTACAAGTACTTTGGTTCGAACATCAACTTGGGTTGGGAAGCCAAAGAGGAGGCGGTCATGAAAACGCGCGCGGTGTTCGGAGGGATCGCCCTGTCCTTGTCACTTTCGCTTTTGCTGGCCGTCTTCTCATGCGGGGGGACGACGAGACGGTCGCGCCAGGCGGTGACGGTGGTGGCGGCGGGAACGATGGCGGTTCCACAGACACCGGCGACACCCCGGATGCTGGCCCGTCGGTAACGCCCAAGGACGACGTCAAGAGCGCGAGCACCGAGGTTGACCTGCCCCAGGGCGGCGCGCTCGGCGAGGACGACGTCGAGGTCTCGACGCCGACGGGCACGACAAGCGGGTCCGA
>JACRCP010000267.1 GCA_016218965.1 Deltaproteobacteria bacterium
GATTCGGGGATGAAATAGAAGCCTTTCAGGAAGTCCGCCCCCTTCTTCACGGCGGGGTATGTGCTCCCGACAATTTCGGCAAGCGCAATCATGACCTCGCTCGTTTGTTCATCGGCGTTTTCCTTGCCGTAGCCATACCACGAGCCGTCTTCTTGCTGTTGATTGAGAAGCCAATCAAACGTTCTCTTTTCGTTGAAGCGTTTGATACCAAGGTTCCAAGGGCCCATCGGCTGGCCCCAAGCAACGGAAGACACCACAACAACCAAGAGAGACAAAAGAGCGACCGTCGAGGAAACCTTTACCCTCACGTTCGTCATGACCTGGCCCTCCCGCCGAAATGAGCGAAACAGCCGCAACCGTTCAGTTGCCCTCGTAATACCACCCGAGCGACTGGCCCGTCAATCAAAAAACTCTTCGCACCAACTTTTCGCGGCACAGCGTTGCCATGCTCGTCCCCTCGGTCAAGTAGCGTCGGTCCGTGCGGGTCGCTGATTTCATCTCTACTTGTAGCACATGCGGGCGGTGGCTTTCAAGGCGAAATTCGCGGCGACTCACGGCAGCGTCACGATGCGCCCTTCGAGAACGTCGGATTCCGCGACGTGTTGTTCGAGGGTTTCCGTTCCGACGGTGATGCGGTACGGCCCGGCCGCCCCGGCCGGCATCCTTCCCCCCAAGGTCGAATACGGCACCGTGAGTTCGTATTCCCCGCCGGCGTCCGCCTCGGTTTCCCGCCTGTATGCGAAATCCCTCCCGGTGTTGGTGCGAACGGTCACGGCGGCCTTCACCGGGGTCCCCGGCGCGGCCCGCCCCGCAAGCCGCGCGCCGGCGACGCCTTCGAACGCCTTGAATTCCGGGACGGTCCTTCCAAACCGCGTCACCCTGGACTTCGACTCGGCCGCCAGCCTGAAATGCGAAAGCGGCGCTATCCGTTCTCCCTTGAAGACCCCCGAAGTCCCGTCGCCGAAGAACAGCCGCGCGTGAAGGGTTCTTGGGAACTGCGGGAGCGCCTCCGCCTCCCCGCCGTCGTGGAAACCCAGGAAGTCCTGCGGCACGCCCGCAATCGCCGCCATCCCTTCCACTTCAAAAAGCAGAGGCGAGACGACCACGAAACGGAGCCGTCTTTTCGCCGTTTCCCGATAGGCGGTTTCCTCATCGGTCGAGAGGAGCGCCTTAAACGCGACGCGGTTCCCCGCGAGCGCCTCCCTGGTGCCGAACGAACTCGCTATCACCGGCCGGCCGCTCGCCCACAACAGGGGATGCCCGTCGTCCCATTTGGTCAGAACGCCGTACGAGGGCGCGCCCGAACTCAGGTCGACGGGCGGAAGCACGGCGGAAAGCTCGCGCCCAAAACGGAAGAAGCGCCTGAGATACGAGGTCTGGTCCTCGTTCATCATCGCCCGCCAGAGCGACGGCGCGTGCCAGAACGAGGCCGCAAGGGCGACCCCCGCGACGGTCCCCAGGAGCCACGCCCTCCAGGGGACCGGTGCGCCGGCGGCGAACGCGGCGAACCGCCGGGACCCGGCGGCAATCGCCCAGCCGATGAGAAGGGCGAGAGCGGGGGCCGCATATTCGCCGAACCGGTACTGAAGGAACAAGAGGACGCTGCCCAAGAGCACGTATGCCACGGCCAGGGCCCCGCCGACGCTGAAACCGCGGCGGAGCGCGCCTATGGTGAACGCGGTCGCGACAAACGGCCACAGGAGCACGACATAAGTGTAGTGTTCGATGACATAGAAGAAGCACCATGGCGTGAGCACTGATGCGGCTTCCATCGGGATCACGTACGAAGGGTCTTCTCCCCTCACGACCCCGGCCGCCTCGCGCAGGGGGGCAAGGATCTGCGGCGCGAATCTTGCCGCGGCCGCCCCGAGAATCACGGCCGCCACGAGCAGGACGAGCGCCCGGCGCCTGCGCACCGCCGCGAGCGGCGCCGCGAGGGCCGCAACCGCAAACTGGGCCGCCACAAACAACGAAGGCTGGTACAACTCGAACGGGTGCCGCCGCACGTCGCCCACGAAAAACACGGCCGCCGTCACCAGGACCGCCGAGGCGCCGAGCGTCATGAGTCCGGCCGAACGGGCGCCGGCGTCCGCCGATGCCCTAAGACATGCGATTGCCGCGATCGGCACGGGAATGAAGTACAGGAACGGGGTGACTATCCAGGTGGAAACGGAGAGCGCGGCAAGCGCGCCGGCCGCCAGGCACCAGAGCGCCCTCCCGGCCGCGCCCGCGGCTTCGGCGGCGCAAAGAAACGAAAGGAAGAGACCCAGGATGACCGGGGCGACCAGCGCGTGATGGTCCACGCGTCCCACGTACGAAAACTCCGCGGCGCCGGGCATGAGCGCGAAAAGCGCGGCCGAGACAAGCCCGGTCAGCGGATCGAAAACCCTCGATCCGAGCCTGTAGAGCAGAAAGACGGCAATCCCGCCGAACACCGGGATGAGCGCGGCGCCCCACTGCGCCATTGCCGCCGGCCCCGCCCCGAAAAGACCGGGGATCGCCACGAGGAAATCCAGAAAAGGGGGCCACGGGACCGGCGCCCCGTCGGGAAAGGAAATGAAGCGATCGAACGCGGGGACATGGGGGAAGTTTTCCACAATGGTGCGGGCGCGCCAGAGATGGAAGTAGACATCGGGGTCCAGCCAGAGCACCTCCCCGTCCACGAACACCGTGCGCCAGGGAAGGTATCGGACGGCGACCCCGGCCACGGTGACGAGCACGGCGACGAGATCCCATCTTTGGTTGCGTGGATGCGTCATGCGGCGGGCATCCTTCGGCGGCTATCCGGACCTGCACCCGGACACCACGACATAGAGGCCAAGACACCGGATTGCAGGCAGCTTTTCGAGCACGTCTTCGGCTGAGTCCGCCGCGGCGCCCGCTCCCCAAAGCGGCGGCGGGACCATCCCCATGAAGCAAACGGCCACCCGGCCGAACCCCGCGGCCAAAAGCAGCTTCCGAAGCGCCGACGGTGTGCCCCTCCACAGGTACCGTTCGGCCTTGATCGACAACGCCGGATGGAGAAGTACTAAAAGGCCCCACGCGGGCTGAAGCGGGTTGGGATCGACGAAAACGGCCCTCCCGTCCGGCTTGAGGGCGCGATGGACGCGCCGGAGGACCGCGGCGGGTTCCTTTATGTGGTGCATCACCCCGCGGCCGGTCACGAGATCGAAGCGGCCGCGCAGATCCAGGGATTCCACGCTGCCCTCGATCGGGGCGAACCGGTCCGCCATGCCCGCATCCCCGACCCGCGCCCGAAGCCGCGAAAGGGTGGGACCCGAGATGTCGAGACCCGTGACGCGGCAGCCCGCGGCGAGGAGCGGCAGGGTCAGCCTCCCCAGCCCGCACCCGACGTCCAAGACTTCCATCCCGGCGCGGACGCCGGCGTGTGCAAGGACCCGTCGCGCCATGGCCCGATGGAAAGGGCTGTCGCCGCCGTAGAGGCCTTCGTACGCCGGCAGGCCCTCGTCAAAATGCCGCCTCTGGAAATCCTGCCAGGTCCGCCCCTTCACTTCGCAGCCCCCCTTTTCAGCGCGACGGCTACGTGGTACTCGCCCAGCGGGAAGTTGAAATCGAACCTGCGAAGCGCGGGTACGAGGAATTCGGGTGTGTTGTTCTGGGAGATCATCCCCGTCGTCTCAAACAGTTCCACGTGGAGGCCTGCGGCCGCAAGCTGCCGGACGAGGTTCCGCCTGGAGGAACGCAATCCGCCGCGCTCGGCCCCGACAAGGAGCGAGAACCAGAACATGACCGGGTTCAACCGGTTGGGCTCCACTATCGCCACCGCCATCCTCGACACACGCGCCATCTCCCGCACGACCTTCAGGGGGTCGGCGGCGTGGTGAAGCACGTTCGCCTCGAAGGCGACGTCGAATTCCCCGTCCCCAAACCGCAGGTTCTCGGCGTCGCCGACCTCGGCCCTGACGCCTTCGCGGAGCGCGCGTTCGATCATGGCGGCCGACGCGTCTATCCCCACGACGTTTGCCCCGCGGGCGGCGATGTGTTTCGAAAACAGGCCGGGCCCGCACCCCACGTCAAGGACGTCAAGGCCGCGAAGCGGCAGCACCTCCTCGATCACGTCGAGCTTCGGACGCACGTACGCGCCCACCACGGGGTGATCCGGGCCGCGGTACCGGACCTTCCGCCAGTACGAGGTCGAACCGCGACCGGTCACGCCGCTCTCCCCCCTTCGGGCCCCTGAATCTCCCCGCGAATCCCGTACACCACGCGGACAAGAGAGCCCCACAACGCGATCGAAAGCCCCAACAGGAACAGGAGCGCGCCGGTGACAGTGTACGACCAATGCAGCCAGACCTTGCCCTCGGAAAAGTACGTCCAGATCCCGCGCCAGTTGATGGCGGGACCCAGGAACATGAGGACGACCCCCGCCGCCCACACGTGCCGAATGAACCACGGCTTAAGGAGCGCCCTGGCGAGCAGGCTGTTCGTAAACGGCGGGGTGCGGTGCGCCGCCGCGAGGACGACGTTCGCCACCAGCCCGAAAAAAGCGATGTTGATGCCGGCAACCTCCAGGACCATCACGGCCACCAGCCGGTAGATCATCCAGTCCTCGACGCGGCGCGCGCCGACATAGTACGCGACGGGACCCGCACCGTATGCCAAGCCTGCAAGGAGCGCGGCGATGCCCAACGCGCCGAAGACCTTGAGCGGGTTGTACCGGTGCGCAGTGGAGAGGATGGTCCATAGGAAGCGCAGCCCGTCGACGACCGGGTTGAGTTTCGACCGCCCGACACGCTCGTCGTAGGGCATCCCGATCTCGCGAATGTCAAGCCTCTGCAGCAGCGCCGAGGCGCTCATCGCGGGGGTGAAGTTCAGGCCGTCGGGCAGGACGTCCAGGCGCGGGAGCACCGACCGCTTAAACATCCGCATCCCGGACGCCGTGTCGGAGACGCCCCGGCCGATTATCCAGCCGAGCAGGCGGGCGAAGAACCGGTTGCCGGCCCTGCGGACCAGCGGCATGCGCGAACCGGCGCCCGCGAACCGGGACCCGACGACGATGTCGGCGCCGGTGTCCCTCATCGCCCGGGCCAGGTCGCCGAGGAATTCGGGCGGGTACGTGCCGTCGGCATCGAGGAAGGCCAGCCACTCGCCCCCTGCCGACGCGAACCCCGCCTTGAGCGCCGCCCCGTAGCCGCGGTTTTCGGGGAGCGAAAGCACGCGGACCCCCGGGACCGAACCCGCCGCCTCGGCCGTACGATCGGTCGAACCGTCGTCGACGACGATGATCTCGGCTTCTTCGATCCCGCACTGCGCCGCCAAAAGCTCCCGGCACGAGATCGACAGGCGTTCGAGCACGCTCCGGATTCCCCGTTCCTCGTTGATGGCCGGCACTACGACGGATAGTTTTGCCATTGCACGTGCCGGGTCACCGCATCGAATTGATGGCGTTCCGCGCCACCGGTGCGTCGGGGCCGTTGGGGCATTCCTGGAGATACCTCTGGTAGTGATTGATGGCTTCCTGCCTGTTCTTCTTGTACTTGTACGACTCGCCCAGCCCGGAAAGCGCCTCGCACTTGACGCCTTTGAGCGTCAGCGCCTTCTTGAACTCGCCGATCGCGAGGTCGAACTTTTCGAGCTCGATGTAGCACCAGCCGAGCCCCGAGTGCGGGTCGGCCCGCGACGGGTCGGCCTCGGCGGCCTTCTGGAAGAACTCCATGGCCTGCTTGGTCTTGCCGGCGTTCCGGAGTCGCGCGGCCTGCCGCAGGCTCGACTCGTATCCGGCCCCCGCCTTCGCGGCGCCGCCTCCCTCCTCCGCGGTTTCGGCCTTGGCGGCCTTCTTTTCTTCCTTGGCGGCCTTCGGCTCGACCGCGGCCTCTTTTTTGGGTTCGGCCGGGGCCTCCTTTGCCGCCTGCGGCTCGACTTCCTTCGGCTCTTCCTTTTTCTCGGGTTCGGCCGCGGATTCCGGCTTGTCCCCGGCCGCCTGGGCCGCGGCCGCGGCGCCCCCGAATATCCGGCCCATGGCGGCGACGAGGACCTTGGCGACCGGGCTGTCTGCGGCCTCCCTGAGGATGGCGTCGATCTCGGATTGGGCCTCGCTCTGTTTCTTGGCGCCAAGGTAGTGACGCGCGAGGACGTAGTGGGCGCGGGTGAGCTTCGGATTCAGCTCCAGGGCCTTTTTCACGATCTTCATCCCGTCGTCCGCGGTGGACTCGGCCTTGAGCATCGCACCGCCCTTGACAAGAAGGAGGTACGGGTTTTCCTGCGCGCCCTTTGCTTTCTCGGCTTCCTCGACGAACTTCTTGATGTTCTGCAGCGCGCCGGGGTCGCTGGCGAACTGGATGCGGTAGTAGTCCGCATACACGATGTTCGCCTCCGGGGATTCGGCGTTTTGTCTAAGCGCACTCTTGGCCAGTTCCCGCCCGGTTTCGATCCGCTTCACTCCGTCTTCAAGCCTGGCGATGAAGTCCTCGTTGAGTTTCCTGGCCTCCCCGCCCATCGGCCCCGTGAGAGCCGGGTCGGTCCTCATGATCTCGTCCAACCTCGCCTTCAGATCGAGTCCCTCGTCCCTGAGCGGCTCGCCCCAAGCCATGTTCGCCATCGCCATCGCTGCGACGGCCTTGGTGTAGATCTTGGCGTGCTCGTCTTTTTCGTCCGGTTTGTATTTTGCCAGTTTCTCGACCGCCGCGGCAAGCGACGCCGGCTCGTTGGTGTCGATGCCCTTCATCGCCTCCTTGAACTCGGTTTCCTGCGCCTTCGTGAAGACGGGCTCGGTCCCGAATATCGAGGAAAAGGTCGCCGGGCTCAAAAACCGGAGGGCAATCGCCGCCACGATGAGCAGCCCGACCGCGCCGCCGGCTATCCCGATGATGAGGCCAATCGGTTTCTTGGGCCTGCCATACACGTCCAGGTTTTCAAAATCGGTGTCGGAAAGCGGCCTGTTGAAATGGGCCTCGGCCTCGGCGTGCCCCGGTTCGGCCGCTTGGACGCGCGGGATGGTCTCCTCCACGCGAAGGTCGGGCTCGCGCGAAGGGCGCGGAATCGCGTTTTCAATCCGCCGGTCGACCGCAACGACAGGGGCCGGCGGCGGGGGCGCCGCTACAGGCGCCGGGCCTGCAACGGCCGGCGGCGGCATGGACGGTGCGGCGGGCGGCGCCTGCACAGGTGCCGGCGGCGGGGGCGTCGACACCGCCTTGACGATAAAGAACCCGGCAAACTCGGGAATGTCCGCAATCGTCCGCCACCCCTCGCCCTGCCGCGAGATCTGGTCGGTTTCCCTGACCTTGTTGTCGCGAACAAGCATCTGGAGCGACGCGAGGTCGTTGAAACTGAACTGCGCGCCTTCGGCCGTGCGAACGACCCACACGGGCGGCGGCGCCGCAGGCGCGGGGGGGACGACGGCAACCGCCGGGAAGACCACCGGCGACGCGTACATCAGCATCGTCTTCTTGTGATCGGGGTGCATCCCCGGCGCCCCGGACACCGGTTTCGCGGCCTTGAAGATGAAGCCGCACGACGTGCACTTCACTGTCAGCCCCTGCGGGGGGATCCTGTCTTCCTCGAGCTCATATTCCGTCCCGCACTTCGCGCACTTGATGTCGACGAACATCTCCGAAATCTCCTATTTCAGGTCCTTGAGTATCGTCCGAATGTCCTTCGCAAACTCGCCCGTCGGTTTCAGAAACAGGTATTTCTCATACGCCTTTCTTGCCTTTTCCGCGTCCCCCGCGATCTGGTATGCGGTTCCCAGGTAGAAGAACGAGTTGGCGTCGTTTGGATTGGCGGCCGTCGCCGCGCGCAGGTGCTTGGCGGCCTCCTGCGCCCTGTCCATGTCAATCAGGATCTGCCCGATAAGTCCGTGCGCTTCGGCCCCCTTGCTGTTTGCGGCGACCGCCTTTTTTAGCTCCTTGAGCGCGGCGGCGTTCTTCCCCGACGCCCGAAGGGTCCGGCCTCGCGAAACGAGTTCCTCGTAGCCGGCCTCCTTTTGCGCCGCCGGCGCCGGGGGAGCCGGAGCGGCCTCCGCCTTCCGGGGAGGGGCGGCGGGTTCCGCGACCGGCGGAGTCACGGGTTCCGGGACCGCGGCGGCTGGAGCTGGAGCTTCGGGCTTCGGGGGCGGCGCCGCAGGCTCCGGCGGCCGAGGAGGCTCCGCCGGCGTTGCGGGCGCGGCCGGTCCAACGGCGGGCCCCGCCGCCTGCGGCGGCGATCGGTCGGACCCGAAGATGCGATCTTTGAATGCGAACGCGCCCGCGGCCGCGGCGCCGGCCAGCACCAGGAGCACGACGACGATCCATGTCCTGGAGCCTTCGGCCTTGATGTCGGCGCGCCTGACGCGCTTGCCCAGCATCATTCCCTTGACGTGCGGCGCGGTGTGCCGCGTCATCGCGGTGACGAACTGCTCCTCGGCCAACGCCTCGGACTGAACGCCTTCCCCGGCTGCCGGGACGGCCGCCTCCGCCCCCTCGTCTTCCCGCGCGGTTTCGCGGCGTTCGGAACGCGGCACCCGGGGGATGTCGATCCCCGGAGACTCGCCGATCGGGACGGACGGCACCTGCGTGGCCGTGTCGGGCGCGGCCGCTTCCGAATCCACGGGCTGAACCGCGGCCGTCTCGATTGCGGGTGCGGTTTCGGGCTGGGAAACGACGATTTCCGGCGCGGCCATCCCCGGGGCGGCTGCGGCGTCGGCCGAAAACGACGCGGACGGCGTCGGCTGCAACAAGACACCGTACGTGTGGGTCGCGGCCGCCGGAGCCGCTTCGGCGGGCGGCGGCACGACCGGGCCCGCCGGCGGTTCGTCGGTCACCGGCGGGAAACCCGTGATTGCCGGGACGTCGGCCGGGCGCTCGGGCGCCCCGGCACGCGCGGCCACCTCGGCAAACACGCTCTGCGCCCAGTTGCTCTCACCCGCGGCCGAACCCGCGAGGCCCTCGGCCTCACCCGCGGGGCCCCGCCTCAAAGAAGCGGCGCCAATCTCGGGAAGCAACGGAATCTTGGGTTCCGACGGCCCTTTGAGGGCATCGAAAATGATCCCCTCGAAGTACAGCTTCGACACGACGTCGAGCGTCTTCATCTCGTCCTCGGGCGAGTCGTCGACAACCTCGACGAGGCTCCTCTGTCCGTCAACAAGCCGCAGGATTCGATCGACCTCGTCCGGTATCTCGGTGAGCTTCTCGGCAAGCATCCTGGCGTCGACGTCGAGCCGCGTCTCGGGTTTGGGGAGCTGTTCCATGAGGTGAATCCACTCGTCCATGCGCCTCATCCCTTCCATGATGAGCGCCTGATTGTTCACCTGAATCGTCTCCGGCCGATCGATCTCCTCAAAGGACATCCGGAACGTCCCCTCGTTCCAGAGCAGCAGGCGGTACACCGCCTTCTCGCCGCGCAGCCGCCCGAGTTCGGCATCGACCACGCGGCCTTCCTTGAAGTAGAGCATGCCCCTGCCCTGCGGGCCCTGGCACGTGAGGATCCCGGTCTTCCGGTTCATTTCGGCGGTCTGGATGACGTCTACGATCCCGATGTCCGAAAGGCTCCCGATGAACCCGGCGGTGACGTTCTGCTCGACCCTCTCGCGTTCCTTCCGGTTGAGCAGGATCCCGATCCGGATGATGATCTCCTTGATGTAGATGGGCTTGGTGAGGTAGTCCTCGACGCCCAGCTCGAGCCCCCGGATCTTGTGGTCTATGGATTTCTCGCCGGTCAGGAACACGAACGGGATGATTGAAGTCTCCGGGTTCGCCTTCACCTGTTTGAGCAGATCGAAGCCGTTCAGGCGCGGGAGATCGGTGTCCGAGATTATCAGGTGCGGCCTGTTGATCCTGATCTTCTGGAGCGCCTCGTCTCCGTCGAGCGCGGTCGAGACCAGGAAACCGGCCTTGCGGAGACTGACCTCCATCACACGCAGGCTGCGAAGGTCGCCGTCAACGACGAGGATGTCCTGCCTGGCCATTTGCTCCTCTCCGCCGGGTCCCGGGGTCGGAAGCAATAATCCAACGGTTGTGCGGACTTGTCAAGCATTGCGGGGTGTGCAGCATTGCGGGGTGTGCGGGGTGTGCTCGTTCGGCCTTTTCAGTTTCTACTCGCACCACACCTCCGGCACCACTGCCCAAACGGTCTCGTCGAGGTACACCTTGGCGTTCTGTTTGAGCATCGCCGTTTTGACAAAGGCGGCCCCGCAGAAGGTGCTGTTGTTCTTGAACTCCACGCCCGCCAACGGGGCGTACAAAAGCGCCCTTGTTTCGGTGTTGTTCACGAAAGTGAACTGCTCGCCCGCGCCGGTGTCCGTGCCCGCGAACACTCTGAACATCGGCACGCTCGTGTCTCGACGGACTCGGAGACGGCGTTGTCGGGGTCCACGATGACACTCAAGCTGAAGACACCCGCGTCACCGGGGTCATCAAAATGGAACGTGAGCGTCGTCGTGGCACCGGCGGCGAGCGCGGGGACCGTTACGTCCCGAGCCGCGACCGTAAGGGAGCGGAGTGCCACCACAAACGCCCCCGCATCGGCAAAACCGGCGTTTTTCACCTCCACGGTGATGTCCACAGGATGGCCGGTCTCGGCCACGGCGGGCGAAACCTGAATGCCGCGCGGGGCCACAAGGAGGTCCGGCCTGTCCTGACCGGCTATCCTTACATAGAGCGCCGTGAAGCACGCATCGCCACGGATGGAGCTTTGGGCATCGAGCTGCGTGCTGAGGTACGCCACGCCGGCGGGGACGAGTCCGCGAACGATGGCCGCCTGAATGCTCGGGTCCTGTTGGCTGTTGGCTGTTGGCTGATAGCTTCTTCATGTTGCTTCTCCCGCGTTCGTCCATCACGCCATCGTCGTTCAACGCCCTTCAATGCCCGTATGTGTCATCAACTGACGGTGTCGCGGTAGGGGACGGCCCTTGCGAGCCGCCCCCCGCTCAGATCCCAGCGTGCGGTGTTGCCGCACAGGTGTTCCCCGTCCTGTCTCGTATCTGGGGCCGAATCGTTCCCTTTACCTTGATCCAATCCCACATTCCGCATCGCGCACATTGCGTACCTCTTTCAAAAGATATTTTCCCCCGCCGACCAAGAGCCAGACATCCGGAGTCTCCCGATGTGAATCCGAGGCAACAATCGCCGTTCCTTTGTCACCTAACTGCAACAACTCTTGGGGCAATCGCCACCTTGGATACACATGGCTTGTGCCTTTGAACTCCTTCGACCGGAACCAGACGCCAATCAACCCGTCCGCGTGGAGTTCTGAACCCCCGACATCGCACATTCGTCGGTTCTCGCATTCGGCCACGAACTCGGAGACCCTTTCGATTGCACGGTAGGCTCCGTGTCTCACTAACATGTATTGGAACTGATGGAATAGGCCTTTTGCAGGGAAGCCAGCGAACAACATCAACGAAACAAAGACAGGCGTCCACCATAGCCTGGATTGCCGTCCAAGCAAGTGTTTGACTCCTCTCGAAACACCGTAACTGAAAACGAAAACAGGTATCGCCACAACCAACATTCCCAATCCGAAAACCATCCAGTGAAACACGGCGCTTACCTCCTTCGCAAAGGGATCACCAACTGAGCTATTCGCGCTGTAGCGTTTTTTTCGAGGCGGACAGGGGTTGGGGCAGGCCGGGATTCTCTGATAGAGCGTCTTCTCACCACATGAAGCCCGCAGTTGGAGCAGATCGACGGCTTTCACCGTGTTTCGAGCACAC
>JACRCP010000268.1 GCA_016218965.1 Deltaproteobacteria bacterium
CGCACCTCTCGGTGACCGACGCCGGAGGTCCGGAGCTAGACTCTTCGGACCTCCACCTCCCGGCTCCGGGCTGTGTTACCAGTTGTTGATCGGATCAGCTATCCTCGGCCGACATCACGGGGGGCGTATCTACCGCCAAGGGAAGGTGTTGCAACTCAAAGATGGATCAATTCTCGTGAGCATAGGCGGGTCAATTCCGGCGAGCGCCGAAGTGTTAGGACGGTTTTCTTCAACAACTTGGTCCCGACGAGCACGTCGCGGGCGCCGCTTGCCACCGCAATCACGGTTGACTTCCGTGTGCCGAAGATGATCTCCCCCAAGAAGATCTCCTGTTCGACCAGATCTCCCGTCGCGATTTCGAACTTTTCCGTGCCTATCGCCCGCCATCTGCCTCGGACGAGGGTCTTCCTGGGAACACTGAGGTATCCGTTGAAACCCATATCAATCACGGCCGGAAAGCTCACAGGCCGCTTGTTGAGAACCAGCTTGACGGGTACAACCGGTTCGCCGTGGACGTTTACCACACCCTTGAGCATGTCTTGAATCGGAGTTTGTGAAGCGCGGGGTAGCCAATGCGAAAGAAACTGAACCTTTTCCCGGGGAACTTTTTGACGGCGCGCAAAGCCACCTGAAGTTCGTCCCCGCCGATGACGTACTTGCCGGACTCGACCTCGATTGCGATGACCTGGCCTTTGTGCTTCGCCTCGAGACCCTTCCGGAGGCGGCCGTAGTGTCGTTCGCCCCTGGCGTGAAGACGGTGGATGTAATTGTCGGTTGGCATGGTCTCTCCCTCCCGATCGCAATGTAGCACGTAGCAGCATCTCCCGCAACGACCGTCCACACGACCCAGGTGTTCCGCATCTGCGCCAAGAGGCATGGGTTCAGAGCGGGTTGTCAAGGTCGGGGGAGACGCCATAGCTCCGCTTTAGGGCCGCGTCTCAGAGGAGCCCCGTTCCACCGTTTGGTGAGACACCGCTCCTCGACGGAGTTTCCTTAGAGCGGAGTTATGGAGACGGTGGCGACACGCATAGCGACGAGGCGACGCGACTGACTGTGGATTATGGGCGGTGGCCCCCTCCTTGTGGGGCCCGGGAACGGGCTGGTCAGCGCCGGGGCATCCGCACGGCCTGATGCGTGCGGCTCCGGCGCCGCCTCAACTGGTGTCCCACGGCGACCGGGTTAGTCGGACAAGGTCGTCACACATCTCGTCCACCAGCCGGCTGATGGTCCGCGTCACATCCTTGCCTCGGTCGCGGCCATAGCTCCGAAGTTGCATGTAGAGGAAGAGTGTAAGCAGGTTGTAGGCCGCGAAGAACAACCAGTATAAGGCGAGGATGCCGTTGCCGTCGTGGACGAAGACATGACAGAACTTCCAGTATTGTGTCCACTGGTTGAAGCCGGTGTTTTCGATATGCCATCGTCCCCGACCCACGCGAACCACCTGTGTGGCCGACAGCTTCATCGCCTTGCCGATGACGACCATGCACCATGTGTGTGGCGGCTCTTCCGGCTTCCGCAGATCGCTCACCCTGCCGCGGACGACCCGGATTGGCCCGTTGTAGCTCGTCAACGTCTCGATCCCCGGGCAGTCCCACAGCTCGATCCGCTCCCTGGCCTTGTCGTCAACAAACGTCTGTTCCGCCGGCGCATCGCCCCAGATCGCCAGTGCCTCGCGCAACGGCTCGTTCCCTTCCTTCCGGATGATTATCACTGCACCCATGCGGAGCTCTGTAACCAACGTGAGAAACGGTCCGTTGGGGTACAGTCCGTCCGCTACCACCACGTCAACCCACGGGTATGTTTTCTTCACCCTGCGCAGCAGTCGCTTCGCCGCCGTCAATTCCCCTTCGTCCTCGTCATCCTTCGTTCCGCCGTCAGGTCGGAGATCGCTCGGCAGCAAGGGCTCGATGTCGACCGCCAGATCCAGCCGCTCATCGATCAGCATCGCCACCACATACCGATGGTAATATTGCGGCACCTTCTCAACCGTCCCGTCCCGACGGCGCGCATCCACCATACGGATCAGGCAATTCTCGCAGTGCCGGTTGTACGAGCAGATCGGTTCCCACCCGTCGATGGCCACGTACCTCATCGCCCCCACCCACCCCTCGCGGAACACCTTGTTCCGCTCCGCCTGTTGCAACATCCCCACCGTGATTGAGCGGACGGAGTCGATAACCATCTTCCTCAACGCCCGGCTCAGCGTGTCGGCCGAGCACAATTTCTTGCGTGACTCGGGCGCCCCCACCAAACGCAAAAACGTCTTCTCGCGCAGCTTCGGCTCCAGCGCGTTGAAGCTGCGGATGCGTAACAACCCGCCAAAAAATATTGCCGCCGCCACTTCCTCCGAAGACGTCGCCGGTTCCTCCCGTTTGTCGCGGGCACCGGCCAAACGCCTACCCAGATCGTAGACCTTGCGCCCGTATCCAACGATTGACCGAAGCAGCCCCTTCCCCATTTCGTCCGGCGCCGGTGATTCCTCCACTTCACCCAGATCTGGTCTTCTACCGTCCCCATGGGATGGAGCAGTCATCAACGCTGATGGTTTAGCGGCGCCCACGACGACCCTCCCGCGGAGGCGGGCCGTTATGGTGAGCGGGCGGAAGAGGGTTGTCCGGCGGGTACGACATCAGGAGTGACCGCCCCAACCGATCCACCAGCTCAAGCTGCTCTTGTGCCAGCTCCGCCAACCGCCCTCGCATCTCCCGGAACCGCCGATATCGCTCCACCCCCGAAGCCACCTTCTCCTCGTCTCCAGCGGGGACATGCACCTGCCTCACCCGCCCCTTGTCGGTGGCCGACAGGAACTTCGATTCATGCAGTTCGCCCTGCGTGCATTTGCACGTCGGATTGCCGCAGACCCTCCTGCGGGTGCCGAAGCTCCCGCGGATGAGCGGTCCTTGTTCCTCCAGTGCAAGCTCCAACTGCGTCTGGTAGTGCCCGGACGAAACCCGCAGCTTCTGCCGAAGCCGGCTTGTAGTCTTCCTTCTCATGCCTCGAGATTGCCGCATACTGGCACTGTTGTCAAGTAAATAACGATGCCAGCTTTACGTGCAACCCACAGCTTGGGAATGGCCTCTTTGCCAACCCCTCAGTATTGCGACTGTTGTTTGCTAATGCGGAACCTCTGCACACGACCGTCCACAACGCTGCCGGATCTCCCGGTCGTTCCTGTACCCCTTCGTTTCGGGTGCCTGCATGTCTTGAGTCGCCGCCCGGCGGCTTCATCCGCCAGAGTCCTCGGTCCCTCCGTCGGTGTCGGCGCCGCGGAAGCCGATCCGGTCTATGGTCAATTCAAACCCTTCACGCGGAACCGGGGCATTCTGGGGACAACGTTCAATCCGGTTCTTCCACTCGAACGCGAGCCAATAGGGACCTCCGTTCCCAGTTTCAATCCGCCACTTCTGGGCGCTCATCGCAGCAATTCGCTTGTGTCCGACCGGACGCGTTCGGCGACCCTGTCGGCGAGGGCCATGATGGTAAGGTACGGGTTCGCCTCGGAACAGCGCGGAAAGAGGCTCGCGTCGGCGACATAGAGCCACGGGACGCCGTGGACGCGGCCCCACCCGTCGGTGACGGACGTTTCCGGGTCGCGTCCCATGCGGCACCCGCCCATGACGTGCGCCGAAGTGAGCGAGATCTTGCCGGGGAGCATCCCAGACCGGGGGATCAAGTCCTCGACCTCGGCGGCCTCGGACCTCTCGACGAAAAACTTCCTGCCCGCCGGCGCGTGGACCCTCGCCGCCCCGGAGGCAAAAAAGATCCTTGCCGCCTCGATCTGCGCCCGATGGAGCGCGTCGAGCACCAGTGGGCTCGCCCGGTAGTCAAGCACCGGGTCGCCTTTCCGGTCCACCGTCACGCGGTTGCGCTCGAGCGGCTGATCCCATGCGAGCGCGATGATCTGCTGCTGGCGGTCCATGTGCGCCATCAACTCCGCATGTTCGGCGCCGAAGCCGATGCAGCTCTTGGCGGTGGTGAACGGGAAGTAGATGCAGGTTTCAAGGAGAAACCCGTGCGTGCCGGCGAAGTGGTCGCAGCAAAAACTCTTGGGGTGCCCCAAAAAGTTGGCAATCGGGCGGTCGTGGAGGCCCACCAGTATGAGTGCGGGGTGAAGCGTGATGAACTTCCCGAGCGCCGGAAGTGCCGCGGGAAGGCGGGACCTAATGAGGAGTGCGGGGGTGTTGATGGCGCCGCCGCAGGCGACCACGATCTTCGCCTTGATCCGGTATTCGCCCGGCGCCCACGCCGACGGCTCACCAAAGCCCGGCTCGGAAACGACCGCCAAACACTCGCGGTTCCCGAGGTGCTCGACCTTGCAGTTCGTGACGACCAGGACGCCGTTTTTTTCGGCCGCGGGGAGCTGGACTTGGTCAGTCCCCTGCTTGGCACCGTGCGGGCAACCCAGGTTGCAAAGGCTCGACCCCTTGCACCCCTTGACGTTTACGGGGAACCGTTTCGTACGGTACCCGAGTTTTCTGCAGCCCTCGACGAAGAGCCGGTTGTTCTCGTTTATGAGCGAGTCCTCAATGAGATGCAGGTTGTTTTCCCGAAAGAACTTCTCGGCTCTGCGGTCCATGTTGTCGAATTCGAGCCCCGGGACGGCCCACTTCTCGACGGTTTCCTTCGCGATCTTGAGCGAGGTCCCGGTGTACACGACGGTCGATCCGCCATACGCCCGGCCAAAGGCGATGGTCATGTCGCCGTCTTTGGTGAAGAAACCGCCGGCTTCCGCGTAGAGCCGCCCGACCATCTCGATCTCGCGGCCGGTGAACTCCGCCGGTTTGAGCTTGGGCCCCCATTCGAGCACCGCGATGCGCACGCCGTCGCGGCACATCGGTGAGAGCTCGCTTGCGACGACCCCGCCGCCCGAACCCGACCCGATGATGACAATGTCGAATTCCTTTTCGAGCATTCTCAGGGGCGCTCCACGAGGCGTTCATTGCCCTCAAGCACCGGGGAATACCCGATCCCCGCGGCCACCTCGGGCTGGCCGTAGTAGCCCATGAAGCAAAGCGTCTTGAGCCCCCACACGCCGACGCGGAGCAGGCGAATCGGCGAAGACTGGAGCCAGCGCAGGACGCCGTCCTGGGTGCCGGGGCCGAGCCTGTCGAGCGGCCGG
This sequence comes from Deltaproteobacteria bacterium, assembly GCA_016218965.1. GTDB lineage: Bacteria > Myxococcota > SpSt-1050 > SpSt-1050 > JACRCP01 > JACRCP01. Next base: position 5,120 of record JACRCP010000268.1, read on the forward strand.
AAGAACACGAGGGCGGGCGCCCAGCGGAGGATCAGAAGGAAGAACTTGAATCGGGCAAGGATAGCGGGGGGTTTGATGTTGAGCGCGTCGTCGATGAGGCGCCAAAACCTCTCGGTACCCCCGGGGTCGAGCGTCGCCACTGCCGGTACGACCCGCCGTGCAACTGCCAGCAGAAACGCGGCCTGGCTGTCTGAAAGCGACTTCATGACCTCCCCCGCGGACAGAAACGACGCTCTTGCCTAACTCTGCCGCGACGGTATCGCGCCGCCGGCCGGGACCTCGACCATCGCAAGCGAACGCTTCTCGGCGGAGATGGACCAGCGAATGACGTCGGCGGCCCACGTGAATCCCGCGCCGACGCCCGCGAGACAGACCAGATCGCCCTTTTTCACCTTTCCCTCAAAAAACGCGTCGGCGAGCGTCACGCCGACCGAGGCCGCCGAAGTGTTCCCGAATTTCTGCACCGTCGTATGCGTAAGTCCCATGGGCAGGTCAAAGAGCTTCATCACGGCCTCGATGAGCCGGAGGTTGGCCTGGTGCGTGACCAGGAAGTCGAGGTGCTGCGGCTTGATCCCCAGCCTGCCGCAGGCTTCCCTGATGGCCTCGGGCATCCCGCGCGTGGCCATGTTCCAGACCCCCGGACCGTCCATCTTGATCAGATGATGCCCTTCCTTGACGGCCTCGTGCGAGATTGGCATTACCGACCCGCCGGCCTTGACGCCTATGATCTCGGCCGCCCTCCCGTCCGAGCGGATGTATCCCGAAAGGATGCCCTCGCCCTCGTCGCACCGGGTGAGCACGGCCGCCGCGGCCGCGTCGCCGAAAATCATCCCGAGCGTCCTGTCGTGCGGGTCCACCTTGGTCCGCGAGCCGACGTCGGCGCCGATTGCCAGAAACGCCTTCATGGATCCGTCCTGGACGAACCTGCGGCCCATCTCACAGCCGATGATGAAGCCCGAGCACGCGCAGTCCACGTCCACGGCGAAGGCGTTCCATGCGCCGATCTTGCGCTGGACGTAGCATGCGGTCGCCGGCGCGCGCACGTCGCCGTAGCCCAGCATCACCGAGATGCCGCCTATGTCCAGCGGATCGATCCCGGCCATCTCTATGGCCTTAAGGGCCGCGGCTGCGGCCAGGTCCGACGTCTGCACGTCGGGCGAGGCATACCTGCGTTCGTCAATCCCGAGTTTCTCGTGGACCCAGTCCTCGGTGGTTTCCAACTTGTATGTATCGATCAATTCGCGCGTGGTCACCCGGCGCGCGGGGACCGCCCCGCCGATTCCGGCGACGGCCACCGGAACGGTTTTCACGCCCCACGGCCCCGGGAGCCTTGCCGGCATCCCCCTGGGTTTTAAGGGGATCTTTTTGCGGACCGCCTCGATGGCCCTCGTGTAGACCTTCCGTTGCCGCCTCCCGCCCCCGGCCGCCGCCGTTTCTGAGTCTTTTGCCTTTTCGCGTCGTGCCATTGATCCCGTCTCCCGAGTTGGTGTAGGATAGATATCACATAACGCAGGAAGGGGGAACACCAATGAAGACCGGCGTCGCGTACTTTCACAACAGGGATGTAAGGCACTTCGAGAGGGATCTCGACGACATCATCGCCCACGGGTGCAACTTCGTCGTGCACTGCTACTCGGAGATCGACATGGCCTGGTATAACCAGGCGGTCGAGAAGATCGTCCGCATGACCAAGGACAGGGGGCTTACGGTCTACCTCGACCCGTGGGGCTTGGGCGGGGTGTTCGGGGGCGAGACGTTCTCGAAGTTCGTGGGCGAGCACCTGGAGGCCCGCCAGATTGCGCGCGACGGGACGAGCCTGCCGGCGGCCTGCCCGAACCAGCCGGCCTTCCGGGAACTGATCGAGCTGTGGGTCCAGCGCGCCGCCGACCTCGGCGCCGACGTGGTCCTCTGGGACGAGCCGCACTTCTACTACGACTTCGTCCACACGTCGTCGTGGGAGAACTGGGCGTGCCGCTGCCCCGCGTGCCGGGATCTCTTCCGGAAGGAAACCGGATCCGACATCCCGGATCAGCTCACCCCCGAGGTCGAGACCTTCAGGCAGCGCTGCATGCTCAAGTTTCTCGATCAGAACTGCGCCCAGGCGAGGGGTCTCGGGATGAAAAACTGCGTCTGCCTGCTCCCCGACGAGACCGGCTCGCTCGGAAAGGTCGCGGGCACTTCGCCCTGGCACCGTATCGTCCGGCTCCCGGACGTGGACATCTTCGGGACCGATCCGTACTGGGCGCTCTTCGGGGGCGAGGTCGACGAATTCGTCGGGAGGTACTGCGCCCGCGTAAAGGACCTGTGCGCCACTTACAAAAAAGAGGCGCAGATCTGGATTCTGGCGTTCCTCATCACAGAGGGCCGCGAGGAAGAGGTCGGCCGCGCGGTCGAGATCGCGCGCAGCCATGGGATTAAGAACATCGCCGCATGGGCGTACCGCGGGAATCACGCAATAGACATCAAATGCACCGACCCCGAAAAGGTCTGGGAGATCCTGGGCGAGGCCTTCCGGAAGGCGCAAGCCGGGTCCCGGGGTCCGCAGGGATGAGAACGTACTTTCCCGAGATTAAACATCCCGTCCGGTACGAGGGGCCGGATACCAGGAACCCGCTGGCGTTCAGGTGGTACGACCCCGCGCGCAAGGTGCGGGGCATCCCGATGGCCGATCACCTCAAGTTCAGCGTGGCCTACTGGCACGCCTTTTGCGGCGCCGGCGCCGACCCGTTCGGCCTGCCGAGCCTCGGCCGTGCATGGAGACAAGACCGCGACCCCATGGGCATTGCGGCAAAGACACTTGATGCGGCCTTCGAGTTCTTTGTCAAAATCGGCGTCCGTTACTACTGCTTCCACGATCGCGACATGGCGCCGGAGGGCAAAAACGTCGGGGAGACGCGACGCAATCTCGAAACGATGGTAGGCCGCGCCCGCACAAAGCAGGATGAAACAGGCGTGCGCCTAATGTGGGGGACGGCCGCCCTCGCCGCCAATCCGCGTTACACGCACGGTGCGGGGACGAACCCCGACCCGCTCGTATTTGCCCATGCCGCGGGCCAGGTGCGCCAGATGATAGACGCCACGGTGGCGCTCGGGGGGACGGGGTACGTGTTCTGGGGAGGGCGCGAGGGATACTCGACGCTTCTCAATACTGACATGAAGCAGGAGCGTCTCCAGTACGCGCGGCTTCTCGAGATGGCAGTCGAGTACGGGGCGCGTGCGGGTTTTTCGGGGATGTTTTTTGTCGAGCCGAAACCCAGGGAGCCTTCGACTCACCAATACGACTTTGACGCCGCGACCACGCTTGGGTTCCTTCGCGAGTTCGGCCTCCTTGACCATTTCATGCTCAACATCGAGGCCAACCACGCGACGCTCGCCGGCCACACCTTTGAGCACGAGCTTCAGGTGGCCGCGGATGCGGGCAAGCTCGGCAGCATGGACATCAATCGCGGAGACCCGACGCTCGGCTGGGACACTGACCAGTTCCCGACCGATCTTCCTTCTGCGACGATGGCCGTGCTCATCGTCCTGCGGCAGGGCGGGTTCAGGTACGGAGGCCTGAACTTCGACGCGAAGGTCCGCCGAGGTTCGTTCGACACAGTTGACCTCTTTCACGCCCACATCGGCGCGATGGACACCATGGCGCGCGCGCTGCTCGTGGCCGACAGGATCATCAAAGACGGCGTTCTCGACGGCTTCGTCAGTGACCGCTATGCCGGCTGGCGGACGGGGATTGGCGGGAAGGTGCTGAAGGGGAAAGCAACGCTTCCCGAACTCGAAGAACACGCCGCCCGGTGCGGCGAACCGGGGCTGACGAGCGGGCGGCAGGAGATGCTCGAGAGCATCTTGAACGACTACCTGTATTGCTCCAGGATCGAATAGGCCCTTTTCGGCTGTCGTCAGTCACGGGTCACGCTTCGGGAGTCTGATGTCTTATCTTCTGGGCATCGACATAGGGACGAGCAGCGCCAAGGCGGTCGTGTGCGACGAACGGGGGAGGGTGGCAGGCGAAGGGTCGGCGGCGTATCCGCTCTTTTCGCCCCGGCCGGGGTGGAACGAGCAGGACCCCGCCGATTGGTGGAAGGGCACGGTCAAGGCCGTCCGTGGCGCCATGAGGTCGGCCCGCGCCCGCGGAGACTCCATCGTCGGGGTCGGTCTTTCGGGCCAGATGCACGGCGCGGTGTTCCTGGACGCGCGCGACCGTCCGCTTGGACGTGCGATCCTCTGGAACGACCAGCGGACCGGAAAACAGTGCGCCGAAATCACAGCGCGCGCGGGAGGGCTTGATGGGCTTGTCGCCCTCGTCAACAACGCGGCGCTCCCCGGGTTCACTGCTCCCAAGATTGTGTGGCTTCGGGAGGCCAATCCGCCGCGTTTCGCGAGGGTCCGGAAGGTCCTTCTTCCCAAGGATTTCATCCGGCTCGTCATGACGGGCGAGCACGCGACCGACGTTGCCGACGCTTCCGGAACTCTCCTTCTGGATGTCGCCACCCGCAGGTGGAACCGGACCCTGCTCGATCTCCTGAAGATCGACGAGGCGATCCTGCCGCCTCTTCTCGAATCGTCGCAGGTTGCCGGCAAGCTCCGACCGGCGGCTGCGGCGATGCTTGGCATCCGGCCCGGGACGCCGGTCGTCGCGGGCGCGGGGGACCAGCCGGCCGGCGCGGTGGGTATGGGCGTCGTTTGGCCCGGTACGGTGTCGGCGACCATCGGGACGAGCGGCGTCGTGTTTGCGCATTCCGACACGGTGGTGCCGAATCCCGGCGGGGTCCTTCAGAGCTTCTGCCACGCGGTCTCGGGAAAGTGGTGCGTCTTCGGGTGCATGCTCTCGGCCGGTGCCTCGCTCGAATGGGCGCGGGGAGTGCTGTACCCGGCACGGAAACCGTCGTTTGACGCGATGATGGCCGAGGCGGCCGGGGCGCCGCCGGGCGCGCGCGGGCTTTTTTTCCTCCCGTACCTCGACGGCGAGAGATGCCCGCATCCCGACCCGAACGCACGGGCGTGTTGGATTGGGCTCTCGCGGCTCCACGGCCGCGCCGACATGATCCGCGCGGTGGTCGAGGGGGTCACGTTCGGGATGGCAGACCAGATGTTGCTCATGCGGGAACTCGGTGTGCGTCCAGGCGAGGTCCGCCTGGGCGGTGGCGGCGCGAAAAGCGCGTTTTGGCGCCAGCTTCAGGCCGATATCTACGGCGTACCGACGGTCCGCGTGGAAACCGAAAACGCCTCCGCCCTGGGCGCCGCCCTTCTTGCCGGCGTCGGTGCGGGCGTGTGGAAGGCCATTGAAGACGCCTGTGCCGCCGCCGTTCGCCCAAAGGAGAAGCGCCGCCCCCGACCCAAGCTCGCGGCGTTCTACGCGGAACGTCATCACGAATACCGCAGACTCTACCCGGCGCTCCGGGAGCGCCTCGAAGGCCTCGCGGCCGTCGGCCGCTGAGCCGCACACGAGTAACTTCTCAAAAAGTGGTGGCGAAGCGCTTGCAGATTTCTTGACTTGGGCATTCGGTGGCTGAATAGATGATATCCGAGATGAACGAGCTTCCACCGATTCCGCCGTTGCCTGAGCTTCCGCCGTCCGGGGAACGTCC
>JACRCP010000269.1 GCA_016218965.1 Deltaproteobacteria bacterium
CGTTGGTTTGTACATGCTGGAAGAGTATTCATCCCACGTAGATTTGTCGATCCCCCTGCGTGATAAATCGCATAAGGCAACGTATGATCACATATGATCACGACCATACATTCTCGGAGGGGTTTTTACGGACGAATCAATCTTCGCGCTTGTCCTGACGCGCCATAGCCCCTGGCGACGGCGGGCTGCCGCACTCCAAAGCTACTCGGACCCCGCAACTCGCAGCGTCTCGGCGGCGGCGGCGACGGCGGCCTTGATGACCGCGGCGGCGAAATCGTGATCGAGTGTCGCGACCGAATCGGGACCGGCCGCGCAGTGGTAGTTCGGGTTCCTGTACTCCGAAGTGTCGGTCACCATGATCGCAGGGACGTCGTTTTTCCAGAACGGGGAATGGTCCGAACGCTTCAGTGTATGCGTCATGGACGATTCCTTGAGATCCTGTGAAAGCTCGAGGAGGATGGACGGAAGGCCGATTTCGTCCGAGTGCCGGACGAGCGCCGCAGCCGTCTCGTGGGCGAAGTCGTCCGCGACGAATGCGATGAAGTCCGCCTTGAACTTGTGCCTCTTGAGCCATGCCGCCTGGTCGGGGAACACAAGGTCGAGCCCCGTCGGCATCTCCTGCGACCCCTCCACGTCGTTCTTGAAACCTATCATCTCGAGGACGATTGAGACCGCGATTTGCCCGCCGCGCTCCAACGCGCGCGCAGCGTACGCCTTTGAGCCCAGGAGCCCCGCCTCCTCCTCGTCCCAGCACGCGACGACGAGCGTCCGGTCGAACACCGCGCCCGAAAGCACGCGCGCCGCCTCGAGCACCCCGGCAGTCCCCGACGCGTTGTCGTCGGCCCCCTCGCAATCCGCCACGTGATCGTAGTGTGCCGAGATGATGATCTCGTCGGCCGACGCCCCGGGTTTCACGCCGATGACGTTGACCCCCGTCCCGTAGGCGTGCCGCTCGACCGCGAATCCGAGCGACTCGAACCTGGACGCGCACAGGTCCTGCGCGGCCTGCCAGCCGGGCGATCCCGGCGGGCGCAGGACGGCGATCGCCGTCAGGTCGTGCAGATACGAGTCTTTGCTGACGTTTGCCGCGAGGTTGGCCGCCGGCCCACCGTCCGCGCCGGCGTCGGGAAAACCGACATCGGCGGCGCCCGAATCACCCGACGATCCGTCCCGCACCGAACCGCTGTCGCGGCCGTCCGGCACGCCGGCGCCATCGTCGCCGCCGGCGGCTGAACACGCGGCCAATGCCGATGCAAGCAAGACTACCGTCGAAGGCACGATGCCGAAGCGCCGGGATTCGTTCATAGGTTCTCTAGAATCGCTCCCCCGTCAGCGTTGCCCACTCCTCGCGCCTGAGCTGGTGGTGGCCCTCGTTTGTCGGATGGACACAGTCGGTATCGAGCCAGCGGTCGGTTCCCGACTCGTTCATCCCGTGATCATAGAACATGGCGTGCGAGTCCACGAGATACCCGCCGAACTCGGCCGTGACCTCGGCGATCTTCTCGTTGAAGAACTCAAGGTTGGCTATCGCGTTGGCCCGGAGCTGCGGCGTGAAGAGGGGGTTGTGGATCGTCTCGCAGAACCCGTCGTTGTATTGCGACGGGACGTTCCCGGTGCCGCCCGTGGGGTCGGTGACATTGGTGACCAGAAACACCACGCGCTTCCCGGCGGGGATGTTCTCGTACTTGTTCTTGATGAGCTTTGCGATCTCGCGGTAGTTCTCCTGGAGTTTCGCCGCGGCCGCCTCGGTCTGCGCACGGAAGAGCATCACCTGAATGTCGTTGTTGAAGTCGTTCCCGCCGCAGGTGAGAGAGACGAGCACGTCGCCCGATGCCGACGGGAAGAAGGCGATCGAGGATTTGAGCGCCGAGAGTTGGTCGCTGCTGGTGTCGCCGCTGCTCGCGTTGTCCTTGAACTGCACGGCGGCGAAAAGGGCCTTCAGGTGATGCGCGGCGTAGGCCGGGTAGTCCTTGTGGTTTTCGAGCACGAGCCGCGCGTAGCCCTTGCCGCCCGAGCCGTTCCGCCCCGAGGCGTTGTATCCCGCGCCCATCGAATCGCCGAGGTTGATGTAGAGCGAGAGCGAATCGAGATCGTCGATCGGGAAGTTCCCGCCGCCGGTGTCGGCAGTGCCGGTGTCCGCGGCGCCGGTGTCCGCAGTCCCCGCATCGGGCGTGCCCGCGTCGGCCGCGCCGGTGTCCTGGACGCTCGCGTCCTGCTGGCCCGAGTCCTGGCCGGTCCCCGCGTCGTCGCCGTCCCCCGAATCCACAGTGCCCGCATCGGCAGGGCCCGCGTCCGGCACGCCGGCATCGGACACGTCGGACCCTTCGGACGTATCGGACGAACCGTCGGGAAGATCCGGTCCGCCGTCCCCGCCCGCATCGTCCGTCGTCCCTTCGTCCCTCGCCCCTCGGTCCTCTCCCGATTGCCCGTCAGATTCCCCACCGATCCCTTCGTCGTCCGCGGCGCCCCGGTCCGCCGACCCGGGTCTCCCGTCAAGCGCTCCTTCCTCCGTGACGCCCGAACAGGCGCACGCGCCGCACAGGCCGACAAGCGTGGCAACGCCCAGCCCGAACCACCCGCGCCGCAAAGACCTTCTCATGAGTTACCCCCTTCGAGGTTTGAACCAATCGTACCCGAACTGCCGGGATTTCGCAACGCGCCGGAAGCCTGCAGCGCCCGGCATCTCACGGCATCCTGCCCGTCGCGTGGCCGCGGTTGGCGGTGAAGTTCAGGAACGACGAGTAGGCCCTCGTGTTGCCCTGTGACTGGGCAAGGGGCACCTTGTTGCCCGCGCCGAGCGTGAGCGTCCCCTGGTAGCCCGAACCCGCCACGTCGGGCTGGGTGGAGTTGATTACCGTGGTGACGCACGGGAAGATGAAATCGACCTTGCAGCCGCCGACGATGGCGTCGAGCATCGAGTTGCACGACGGCCCCACGGGTTGCCCCGAGCCGCAGTAGGTGTAGCTCTTCGTCCCCGCGCAGCTCGACGAACATGCCGTAGTGCCGGTCGTCAACACCTCGGGAATCGGGATGAGCGAGAGCGACTCGACGGTGATGTTGCCGCAGAGGCCCTTGCCCGACGCCGTGGCGTTGATGGACTGCATGACGAGCGTCCCCGCGGCAAGGAGCGTAGGCGGCGGGGCCGGCGTGTTGGGCGCGGGGGGGTTGTCCACGGTCGCGAACACCCGCGACGAGCGCATCTGGAGGTTCGCCGCCGATCCGCCCAGCAGAAGCGACATCGTCACGTCGTTCGGACCCGCCGTGATCGCCCGCGCGACGATCGCCGCCGTAGTGAACTTGCTGTTCGGCAGGTCGTTCGCATCGAGGTTCGTCGGCGAGATGAGGTACCACCAGTCTATCGGGTTGTTTCCGGGCCACGCACCCCTTGCGGGGTCGAGGTCGCCGGTCATGATGCCGATCTCAAGCGCCGGATCGTTGACACCGGTCAGATCATCTATCCCAAGCATCTGCAGGATGACGTTTGTGTCGCCCGCGTTCACGCCGTCCTGAAGCGAGGTGTTGAGTTGGCTTCTGGCGGTGCTCGTGAGCACGTTTCTGCCGAAGGCGTTCGTCGTGGGCGAGCAGCCCGTCGGAGCAGTGTTGCCGGAAATGGAAACATTGTTCATCCTGAGCACCATCTCGTACTTGCACGCGGCGTCGCAACCGTCGAGGTTGGCCGGAGTCCCATCGTTGTCGTCGCACTGCTCCGAGGCCGCGAGGACTTTGTCGCCGCAGACCGCCTGCTGGATCGTGTGGCAGTTCGCGTCGCATTGGCCCGCCCCCGGCGGCTCGCACTGCTCATTGATGTTGGGGTCCACGTAGCCGTCGCCGCACCGTGAGGCCTCGCACGTGAGCGGGTTGCCGACGCAGATGAGGTTTCCCGCGCCGCAGGAGGCGCCGAGGGTGAGCGGCGTCCCGGCATTGCACTTCTGGCCGGGGTGGCCGTTGACCGCAACGTCCGAACAGACCTCGGTCCCGTTGCACGGGTTGGTGTCGGGGCACGAGTCGGGCGCCTTCGTGCACGAAAAGTGGCAGTTCGGCTCGCACCCGCTTCCGGCCAGGTTGAAGCCCTGGCCAAAGTCGCACTGCTCGCCCTTCCCGGCGTCGGTGTACCCGTCGCCGCACTGCGAGAGTACGCACGACCCGCCCAGGCAGATGCTCCCCGCGCCGCACGCCGAGCCTTCAGGAAGCGGCGTCCCGGCGCTGCACTTCTGGCCGGGGTGGCCGTTGACCGAGACGTCCGAGCAGACCTCAGTCCCGTTGCACGGGTTGGCGTCGGGGCACGAATCGGGGGATTTTGCGCACGTGAACTGGCAGTTCGGCTCGCACCCGCTCCCGGCCAGGTTGAAGCCCTGGCCGAAGTCGCACTGCTCGCCGGATTCCGTCACCCCGTTTCCACAGACCGTGGCCGGGGGCGTGCAGGCGCCGTTCTTGCACGTATTGGGCGCGTCGCACCCCGGGACGCTCAGGCCTTCGTTTGCCGGAACCGTCGAGCACCTCTGCCCGACCTTGGTGCCGGAGACCATCACGTCGATGCACACGGCCGCGTTGCAGACGGGCGCGGATGCGCAGTCGGCCCCTGGGTTGTGGCACGAGTAGGTGCAGTTGTTCTCGCAGCCGTCGCCCGGTGTCATGTTGCCGTCGTCGCACTCCTCAGGCGCCTCGGGCGTGCCGTTGGGACAGACCTGCGGCGGCGGCTCGCAGTCTCCGTTGTCGCAGATGAGACCGTTGCCGCAGATGTTGCCGTTTTGGGTCGGGTCCGCCACGGTCTCGCACGTGTGCGTCACGGTGCACGCGTTTTTCCTGCACGCCGGCGCGGCCGCGCAGTCGGAGGCCGGGTTCTCGCACGAATACGTGCACGTCACCGGCTCGCACCCGTCGCCGGAAGTTGAGTTGCCGTCCTCGCACTCCTCGCCCCTCGACGTGTCGACGTAGTCGTCGCCGCAGACCGACGTTCCGCAAGTCCCATCAAGGCAGATCAGACTGCTTCCGCACGCCGTCCCGTCGGCCTTGTCCTCCCCCGCCGCGCACAGGTGCGCCACCGCATCGTCACAAGTCCCGTCTTCGACGCAAGGGTTGGCCGAGGCGCAGTTGCGGTTTGAGTCGGTCGAGAGGCAGGTGAACTTGCAGTTGATCTCGCACCCGTCGCCGGGCGCGCCGTTCTTGTCGTCGCACTCCTCCAGACGCTTCGGATCGACGAATCCGTCGCCGCAGACCGACGGCTGGCAGGTCCCGTCCGGGCAGATCAGCCCGCCGCAGCAGTCCTCGCGCACGGCACAAGGCTCGCCGCCGGCCTTGCACCCGCCGGCGTCCGTTTCTGTTCCGCCGTCTTCCGAGCCGGCGTCGGACTCGGTGGACACATCGGACCCCTCGGACGTATCGGACGAACCATCGGGAAGATCGGGTCCGCCGTCCTCGCCGGTCGCCCCGTCTTCGGTCACCGGCGCGTCCGCCGTAGCGGCATCCGCGAAGGCGGATCCTCCGTCCTCCGTCGTTCCCCCGTCCTCCGCCTTGCCTGCGTCCCCCTTGCCGCCGCGGCCCGAGTCGCGATCGACCGAACCGTCGAGCTGGTCGAGGATCTCGTCAATGGCGCCCCCGCCGCACCCGGCCGTGAACAGAGCGACCGAGAGCAATGCCGCCGCCCGAACGTCAAAGCGATGCAACATGTGGCACCCCTTTTCCGGAGGTTTCAAAGGCCGAGAAAAACTATAACACAGGGGGCCGCGCGCAACAATCTTTGGAGTGCGGTAGCTTGCTACCGCTTTGACTTGGCCGGCAGCTTGCTGCCGTCTCCGGGCGAGCAAGCTCGCCCGGACAAAAGCGCAAGCAAGCTTGATTCGTCCGTAAAAACCCCTCCGAGAATGTATGGTCGTGATCATATGTGATCATACGTTGCCTTATGCGATTTATCACGCAGGGGGATCGACAAATCTACGTGGGATGAATACTCTTCCAGCA
>JACRCP010000027.1 GCA_016218965.1 Deltaproteobacteria bacterium
AAGTACGCCATCTGCGCCACAGGGAACGTCACCGTCGAAAACAACGCGCTGGTCAGGAGCAAGGACTGCCAGAGCGGCACGCTGGGCGACCACGGCTACGTCGGGGCGGACGGGAACGTCTCTATGAGCAACAACTCCACCGTCCGAGGCGGAGTCGTCGCAGGCGGGAACCTTGGCATGGGCAACAACTCGCACGTCTGGGGTGATGCCTACCTTGGCGGGACCAAGAGCGGCGGCGGGACGGTTCACGGCACGATCTCGTATCCGACGCCTGATCCGTCCCCGTGCTCGTGCACGTATGACCTTGCGGGCCTGCTCGACGAGAAGGAAGTACACAACGACAATGAGGCGTTGGCCGCCGACCCCACCATCGCCCCGTACCTCGTGAACGGCGGGCTGGAACTGCCAAACAACGCCCACGCGACGCTGCCTGCCGGCGAGTATTACCTCGACCACGTGACCCTGAACAACAACGCGGTGCTCGGCGCGAGCGGCGGCGATGTGTCCCTGTACGTGAGGCACAGCTTCGTCATGTCGAACAACTCAAGGCTCGACAGCCCGTGCGCGAGTGCGCCGATGTTCAGAATCTACGCTGGCACGGACACCGGCGCGGGCGAGCAGTTCACGTTCGTCAACAACACCGAGACGCGGGCGCTGGTCTACGCCCCGTTGGCCGCCGTCGAGTTCAAGAACAACGCGACGTTCTGCGGCGCGGCGTTCGTCAAGACCGCGACCCTCAAACAGAATGCCAAGGTGTACCTCGACGAGGCGGTCTGGGCGGGCGTGCCGGAGGTGTGGTGCGAGTAGAAACTGAAAAGGCCGCATGAGCACACCCGGGTCCCCAGACTGCTTCCCTCCGGCAAGCAGTCTGTGGTATCATGTGAAAGAAAGGCCCAAGGGCTCGACTAGCAAGCGGAGGACGCCGATGAGAAAGCCTTTGACGCACAAATTGTTCGCGGCCGCGCTGGTCGTTTTGTGCGCGTTCGTTTCGGTCTGGGTCCTCGCAAAATGCGGCGAGGACCTCACGTCGCTTCTGCCGGGCGACGCCGGCGACGACGCCAAAAAGACCCCGTGCAAAAACAACGCCCAGTGCAAGACCGGCCAGATCTGCAAGGACGGCTTCTGCGCCGGGGAGGGCGGCGAGGACGGCGGCCCCGTCAAGACCTGTTCGAGCTCGCTCGAGTGCGGCGACGGCGAGGAATGCGAGGGCGGCAGGTGCGTGCCCGCGGGCGAGGGCGACGGCGGCGGAGAAACGAAGGACGGCAGCCTTCCCAACGGCGACGCCGACGGCTGCTCGGGACCCGCCTCGTGCGGCGCGGGCTACCACTGCAACAACCAGACCCACCAGTGCGAGCCGGCCGCCGTCATAGCAGTCGACCCCGTCCAGCTCGATTTCGGGGCGGCGGCCTACAACTCGGAGGTCACGCTCAAGCTTACCGTCTCGAACACGGGAAAGTTGGATCTCAAGGTCCTCGGCGCGGATTTCGACCAGGGCACCAACCCCGATCCGCAGAAACCCATATTCCGCATGAACATCTCGGCCTCGCTCCCCGCAACGCTCAAACCCGGCGAGTACCTCACCATCGACGTTTCGTACCGCCAGGACGACGCACGCCCCGACAACGGCGCACTGCTGATCACCAGCACCGACCTTGACACCCCGCTCACACGGGTGCCGATGCTGAGCCACTACAAGGGCGTGCCCGAGCTTTCGGTCATCGATCGGGCGCAGAACCCGCCCGAGGTCCTTTACCCCAAGTCCGGCTCGACCGACGAGTACCCCGTGGACCTCGGCGCGGTGGCGCTGGGGGCGAGCAAGCAGGCCGTCGTGACCTTCATGAACGCAACCCAAGGTGAGGCGATCCTTTCGCTTGACGAGATCAAGGTCCACCAGAAGACCGGGAACGAATTCGTGTTCTCGTTCTGGGACGCGCTCGACCCGCAGAAGGAGCTCCAGTTCCCGATCTTCTTGAGCCCCGGCGACATGGCCGACCTGCACGTCGACTACAGCCCGACGCAAAAGGTCGACGACGAGACCGACGCCGACCTCGTCACAAACGACGACGACGTGAACGGCGACGGTACCGGCGGGAGCAACATCCTTTACCTCAAGGTCAGAGCGCGCGCGGGCTGGGTGCCGCCTGGGATCTCCGTTTCAAAGGCCGTGGTGGCGTTCGGGGAGGTCCAGATCAACACCACCGACGACGAGACCGTGCAGGTCTGCAACGTGGGAGGATCGGACCTGAAGACCCTGGCCACGTCCGGACTCGAGTTCCCGAGCACCGAGATCACCATCAATCCCGCGTCGCCCGCCCGGACCCTCGGGCCCACCGAGTGCTTTGACATCGTCGTCTCGTACGCCCCGGCCACGCTGGCACAGGCCAACAACAACCTCATCATCGACAGCGACGACCCCGCGAACCCGCGCGTCACCGTCCCGATTACCGGCACCGGGACCGATCCGACCGTCTCGGTCTTCCCGCAGACGATCGATTTCGGCAAGGTTTACGTCGGCTCGCAGATCAACCCCGTGACGGTCACAGTCAAGAACACGGGGACGGGGATGCTGACCGTTGACTCAATCGAGCGCTCGGCGGGCACGGCCGCCGCGTACACGCTCACCGGCCTCCCCCAGTTCCCCGTGAGCCTCCGCGACAAACAGCAGGACTCGCTGGTCTTTTCGGTTGTGTTCAACCCGGCGTCCACCGGCATCATCACCGGCGCGGTCGAGATCTACAACAGCGACGCGAAGAGCCCCAAGGTGGTCGTCCCGCTGACCGGGAACGCCGAGTACGCCATCGGAACGCCTTGCAACGCGCCCGCCGACTGCCCCAACGCCTTCTGCGTCGACGGGTTCTGCTGCGGCGAGAAGTGCGACGCCGTCTGCGAGCGGTGCGACATCGCCGGCAAGATAGGCACGTGTTCGCCGGCGCCGCAGGGGCAGGATCCTGACAGCGACTGCGTCCAGGAAGGCGAGATGACGTGCGGCCGGACGGGCGAATGTTCGGGCGCGCGCGGAAAGTGCGATCTGTATCCGCAGGCCACCGTCTGCCAGGCGCAGTCGTGCCAGGCGGGCGTCTGGACCAAACCGAGGGTCTGCGACGGGAGCGGCGCCTGCACCACCACGTCGCCGGCGACCGCCGACTGCGCGCCGTACGTCTGCAACGCGCAGGCCCAGAGCTGCTACGCCGCGTGCATGACCGGGATCGAGTGCATGGCGGGTTTCGCGTGCTCGGCGGGCGGCGATTGCAAAAAGGCCGACGGCGTGACGTGCCAGGCGGACGGCGAATGCGCTTCGGGCTTCTGCGCCGACGGCGTCTGCTGCAACGCGCGCTGCGACGGAACGTGCGAGCGGTGCAACATAGCCGGGCGGCTGGGGAAATGCGACCCCATCCCCCAGAACGCCGACTACGACAACGAGTGCAACGCCGAACCGGCTGTCACCTGCGGCAACACCGGCAACTGCAACGGAAACCGCGGGTGCGAAAAATGGTCCGTCACGACGCAGTGCTCGACACCGCAGTGCAACGGGAACATCTCGACCCTGCCCGACACCTGCAACGGCAACGGGGCCTGTGTGGACGCGGGGACCAAGGACTGCGTCCCGTACACGTGCAACGTTACGACGGGGCTCTGCAAGGTCCAGTGCACTACCAACGGCGACTGCCAGACCGGCTACGCGTGCAAAACCCAGACCCAGCAGTGCCTCAAGGACGTGGGCCAGACGTGCGCAAACAACTCCGAGTGCGCCTCGAACTCGTGCTGCAGCAACGTGTGCCGAGACACCAAGACCGACGTCAACAACTGCGGCGCCTGCGGGACGGCGTGCACCAACCAGCACGGCACGACCTCGTGCGTCAACAGCGCGTGCACCCCCGTGTGCAGCCCCGCCAACCAGTGGGGCAACTGCGACGGGGACCCCAACGACGGCTGCGAGACCCAGCTCAACACCACCACCGACTGCGGCGCCTGCGGCTCGGCGTGCGACCCGCTAAACGGCACCGGCGGCTGCTCGACGTACACGTGCCTGATCTCCTCGTGCAACGCCGGCTACGACAACTGCGACGGCAACCCCGGAAACGGCTGCGAGTTGAACCATGGGACGTACGAAAACACGTGCCCCGCACCCCATGATTTGGGGGAGAAGTGGGGAGACATCAGCAGCAACTACAGCACGTGCAATGGCAATGGCTTTGACGCTTTCCCGGTCCAGGAAAAAAACATCTCAAAGTGGTTCAAGGCAAAGGCGCGAGAGGGGTCGAGCTGCGTTTCAGATCTCAGGCACGTCATGACGCTTTCGGTCCCGTCCGGAATTGAATACGACCTTTGCGCCTATAACGTCTGCGGGACGTCGCTGGGCTGTTTCAGGGCCACCTCAAGCGCACCAGCTCAAGCGGCGATCCAGATGACCGATTCCGGCGGCGGCGAGGATTCGAGCTTTGACTACTGGATTGAGGTTCGCTACGCCACCGGTAGCTCTTGCCAGAACTGGAACTTGACTGTGCAGGGCACAATCTGCACTCCGGGGCTGATTGGCCAGTTCCTTGGGGATTGTGAGTATTGATGATTCCACTTTTGATTCTGGGTGCAGACGTGATGCTTGAGCACGTCCTCGCGCAATGAACGGAATCCCTTTGTCCAAAGTGATCCGTTCAATGAGCGGATCTTCCGTCTGGATTCGTTGATTCGGACTCGCCAAGATACGGGATGACGCGACCTGCTCGGTTACCGCAATTGGGCCGAGTGGCATCTACGGGCCGGTGCGAACGCAGCGGAGATTCAATTTGGTGGTCTTGGCGTAGGCGATGGACATTCCGAACGCCGAATTGATCGACCACGCCCCCACGTTGCCGGCGCTGGAGTGTGTTGCGGTCCAAAACCAAAGGCCGCTCGCCCCCGGGGTCGACGGAAACATCTGAGGGTCGAAGGCTGGTTTCGAGCGACGGTAGTCCACGATTGACACCAGCTCAACCACGTTCGGGAGGCGCCAACCGCTCTCGCCGCTCCATTCCAGCGATTCGCAGTAGGTCAAGGCATCGAGCCAATCCATGGTGTCATCAAGGCCGACGTCGCACTCGCCACCGCGCAAACCTGCGACACAGCCCTGCCAGATGAGACCGGTCGCACAGTCCTGCACGATCGGCTGTTCTGGAGTTGTTTCGCTCCGAAGGAATCGCTGCGCTCTGGACGCCGGTGTCCCTCTCACGCAACGAACGTTGTTCATCGCCGGTTTTTCGTCGCCCTGCGTGTTGCCGACGCCAAGACTAAGTACCCATGGGTAGTTCGCGTCCAGTTCGAACACCGTTGATGTCCAAAAACGACCATTCGGCGTCTGCGGGAACACCGAAACATCGATGGACGGATTCGTCGCGCCAAAGTCCGCGGTCGTCTGTATCTCATAGGCGTCGGGGAGCCGCCAGCCGGTGACTCCACCCCAGTTCAACGCGTCGCAATAACCGAGACTATCCTCCCAGTTCCTCGGTTCGAGCGTTCCGGTCGCGCAGTCGGACCCTTTGAGACCCGCCGCGCAGCCCTGCCATTCGAGACCTGTCACGTTGTCCTTCACGATTCGTTCGCCAGCCACCGGCTCGGCCGCGGCATATCGTTCGTTTTGCTGGTGAGTCGCGTCCCAACCATATTGCGCGTCCTGCCCGCAGTACTGAGGGCTCCCGTCGACGTTGCACGGGGCGCCGCTCCCGGCCGGACACGTTGTTTCGGCCGCCGCGTCGTAACACTTTCGTTGGCCAGTATCGGGGATAGGGAAGTGGGGCCCCGGCGGATTACACGAAACGTCTCCGCAACCGGGGGAGACGCAGACACCGTTCACACATATGTCGTAGGTCCGGTCCGGGTCAGTCGCGGTGTTGCACAACATGAAATCGGGCAGACCTGTGCAATCGGTCGGGACGCACAGGCCGTTCTTGCAGAAACCCGTTCCGTTGCAGGCGCCGCCCGCACAGCAGTTCTCGTCCCGGTCGCCGCAGTGGACACACGCGGTTCCTTCGCACAACTCGCTTACTCCGCATTCCGTGCACTGTCCGCCGCACTCGTCGGGTGCGCCACCGCATTTGCGGGTGCACTTGGGGGCGCAGCAGAGGTCGTTGTGGCAGGCGTCGGTCGCGCTCGGGCAGCAGATACCGAGACAGAGTTTGTTGCTCGCGCAGGCGCATGCGTTTCCAACGCACGCATAGCCGTCCGAGCAGTCGCCGCAGTTGTACTTGCCGCCGCACCCGTCGTCGACCTCCCCGCACTTGCTCTTGCACGCGGTGGGCTGGGGCGTCTTGGTGCATCCGCAAACATACTGGGTCCCTCCACCGCTGCACGTGTCGGGCGCAACGCAGTTGTCAGGACAAGTCCCGTTGCACCCGTCGGGGCCTCCGCACCTCCCCCCGCAGTCCGGAGCGCATCCGGCGTCCTGCTGGCCTCCGTCGGAAATGCTTGTGTCGTCGGGGGTGTCGTCGCTACCAGCATCTTCCGCGAAACCATCGGACAGGCCGGACCCGTCAGACACATCGAACGGATCGCCGGCATCGGGAGCGTCGACCGGACCAGCGTCGGCCACGCCTGTGTCTTCTGCTCCGTCGCCCCCACCATCTTCAGGCGCTTCAGTTCCGACGCTGGCGCCGCCGTCCGTGACGGTGCCGTCGCCTTCGGCATCCGCGCCGGCGTCATTTCCCGAGTCTTGCGCGGCATCATGCGGAATCCCGCCGTCGCGACCGGCATCCGTGCCCCCATCCAAGTCGTCCGGCCCAAGGCGCTTGAGATAGACGTCAACGTCCACAGTCTCACCGCGAATGAACAAGGCCCTGGCGCTCCCTTCGGCGACCGCGGCAACGTCTTTGATGCCGGTGACGTACACCGTCACCCAGACCTCCTTTTCGGTCTCGTTGATGACAGTCAGGGTCGCGGGCATGTCGTCCTGCGTCGGGATGGACCACGTGCGGTCCAGAAGGGTTTTGACGTCGGTGGTGATCCGGATGCGTACGCCGTTGAGTTCCTCCGGGACGCGCAGATCTGTGTCGATGGTTATGAACAGGGTGGTGTCTGAAGAGCAGCCGGCCAAAAGACCGAGCAGCGACACGAGCGCCCAGTTGGTCAACCCACGCGTGCTCAAGTGAGCCTCTGTGGCCACCGCGCTCCAAGACCAGGCAGTTGCCTGAGGCAGTTGCCCGTCACGCCAACAGCATCGGCAGGGGTTTCAGCTCGCGGCGAAGCGGGTCGAAGACGCATCCGAGTTCTTCGAGCGTCACCACACCCAGGAGCGTGTTGTCTCCCGTCTCGCCGAAGATCACCGTGGAGGGCGCGACCTTGCCTTGATACTTGAAAAGCGCGTACCCGACGTTGCGCTCTATCGACTCGCCGTTTGCGAGAGTGAACATCGTCTTGCTGTGCGGGGCGATTCCAAGCTTCTTGAGGACAGCGGAAGGGACGACGGAGTAGACCGCGCCGGAGTCTATTAGGAATCTGGTTTTTTTCTGCCTGGCGGGCCGTTTTGCGTTGGCGACGGCGACCTCGACGTACGTCAGACCCATGTTCCCTCCTTCGCGGTCTCTCTTCAAACCAGCCTACCCCAACAGTGCGGCGTTTTCCAGGGGAAAGATCGAAGGATGGCCGGGACCATTCGAATACGCTGGCACCCCAAAAAGCCCGAATTGAAAACCGCCCGGGTCCGCACTACAATCATGGCGTGTCGAATCGCCTGACGCAATTTGCGTTTCTCTGCATCGCCGTCTGCGCGGCGGCGGCCTCGTGCTCGTCTTGCGACGACGACGAGAAGGGGTGCGCGCGGGGGGACTGCCGCCCGGGGAACTGCATGGTCGACGGCCAGTGCGTCGAGGTTGTGGGGCGGCCGTGCAGGGACAACGCCGACTGCCCGAGCGACATCTGCATGGCAGCGGCAAAAGACGACCCCGACGCTTACTGCTCGTACCTGTGTGCCGACACCACGGACTGCCCGCAGGGGTTCGTCTGTTCGGGCGACCCGGCGCGCTGCGCGCGGAGCGTGTCCGAGGACACGCGCGAATGCGTTTCGAACACCGAGTGCGGCAAGTGCGGCCGCTGCTCGGACGCCAGGTGCGACAAGAGCTTCGGGTGCCCCCACAGGCCGTGCGACCCCGCCGGCGAATGCCCCAAGTGCATGGAGTGCTCAAAGGGCGAGTGCGTCCCTCAGGACGGCTGCGACGGCGACGAGTGCAAGAAGGACGCCGACTGCGGGGGCTGTGCGCGGTGTGTCCACGGCGTCTGCTTCAACCCCGCCGATTGCCCGTACCCGCCCTGCACCGCCGACACAGAGTGCCCGTATGGCCGGAAATGTTCCAAGACCGGCGGGAACGCCGGCACTTGCGTCGTCCCGGGGGCCGATAGCATCGGGACCGACTGCACCCCCGAAAACCCCGCCCCCTGCAACGGCGGGATCTGTTTTACCGACGAGGAATCGTCGTACTGCACGGTCGACTGCGCGCAGGACTCTTCTCTCTGCCCGTACGGTTTTTCGTGCCGGATTGTGGCGGACGAGATCAGGTACTGCAAAAAGACGGGCGAGCCTCCCGTGCTCGGCAAAGACTGCGCGAAAGAAGCGGACTGCGACACGGAAAAGGGCGAGACCTGCGTGTTCACGACCGACGCGGAGGGGTCGAACATCGAACCGAAGTGCAGCCTGCCGTTCCCCGACGGCCTTTCGCTGGGAAGCGCTTGCACGCTGGCCGGCGACTGCGAGACGAACCTGTGCCCCTCGGACTACCAGTACTGCTCTCTGCCGTGCGAGCGCGATGCCGACTGCTGGTGGGGCTACGTGTGCGAGGACCTCAAGTTCGTCGTCGGCGAGATCGAGCTTGACGCGCGGGGCTGCGTCTACCGCGACAGCTTCCCCGGCCGCCCCGGCGACTACTGCCCGAACGGCGCGTCCGACTGTCGGGCCGGGACATGTCCTTCGGCACCCGACGGCGGACCTCAACCGGTGTGCCTTGTCGACTGCGCAGGCGGAAAGGCCGTCTGCCCCGACGGCCTTGTCTGCCGCGACGACGACGTCTTCGGGTCGGGAGCGCAGGCGTGCCTGCCCGACATGCTCGCGCAGGAGTGCTTTGGCGATTCCGACTGCACGGAAGGGAAGGTTTGCAGTCTCGCCAAGGGAGAAGGCGACGGCGGCACGGCGGGCGTCATGTGTGTCACGCCCCGGGAGGGCGGAGCGAAACCCGGCGAGGCATGCAACTACATCTCGGGGACGCCGTTTTGTGAAAACGGGCAGTGCGGGCGCGACAGCATTTGCGTAGAGTACTGCGGCGGGGACGAGGCGGCGCCGTGCCGCGAAGGGTACGTCTGCGACTACGCCCCGGTGGATCTCGAGAACGGGACCACCAAAAACGTCCGCGCGTGCGTGGAGAGCCGCGGGAGCCGCAAGGAATGCGTGACCGACAACGACTGCGAGGGCGGCGAGGTCTGCCGCGCCTGGTCGTACCCCGGCGGCTACCAGACGCGCTTCGGCTGCCGGAGCCCGCGGCCGGGGGGCGCCGCCGCGGGAGAGCGGTGCGGGATGGCGGCGGGCGACCCCAACGCCTACTGCTACAACGACCTCTGCACCGCCGAGGGCCGGTGCGCCACGCACTGCGCCGCCGACACCGACTGCGCCGAGGGCCTGAAGTGTGGCACGGTGCAGTCGAAGATACTCACGGGCGAGACCATCTACTACCAGGGGTGCAAGACCGTCGCGAACCAGGGCGACATAGGCGCGCCGTGCCCCAACGGCTACATCGACTGCATGTACGGCCTCTTTTGCGCCGACATCGGCTATGACTCCGACGGGGGCGTCACAAGCGTCTGCACGAAGTACTGCGACGCCGATGCCGGCGGCACCGACTGCACCCCCCCCGACGCCGGCCCGGCGGTCGAGTGCCGGGACGTAAACGGGAACGTGTTGTGTCTGCCGGTGAGCGACAACTGACAACCGGCAACCGGCAACCGGCGACTGACGACTCACGACCGGCGATTCCCGCCTTTCGATCATCGCCCGCCCGTATGTACCTTTTCGATTGGGCCGAAGTGGACGACGAGGGGGTGCGCTTCGAAAACCTTGTCGCCCTTCACCTTCTGAAAGCGGTATCCACGTGGAAGGCCCTCGGTTCCGGAGACATCGACCTTTCGGAGCACATTCCATACTTTCAGGAAAAGCTAGGCGTACCCGCGGCGATCCAGGTCGTGCACAAGAGCGGCATCCTCCGAAAACTCAGGAAGAACGACAGGGTCCAGTGGATCGTCTCGGCCGACCGGTGGCTCCGGACGCTGCCTTAGTACAGCTTCCCGCAAGTTCGTACCCACCTCGCCGGTCCCGGACGCCGATGGCAGTGTTGCTCCTCCTCGCGGTAGCGCTGCTACGGTGTCGTCCATTCTCCGTAGTACTACGAAGGATGAATCGTCGCGCCTCGCCCTCGGCGCCCGGTCCTTCGCCGATCTGGGCACTTACTTGCGGGGCGCTGTACTTAGGCCGGACTCCCGCGCCGTGCCTGTTCCTTCTTTTACCCGCGGCTCGTCGTTTTCGGCAGAACCCGCGCAGGAATGTTGTCCGGCGTGTATGCCTCAGGTCGCGAAAGCCAGAGAACGACAGCGCCGACCGCGACCACGACCAAGGGGACTGCCCCTACTCCAGGATGCAGATAGAGCATTCCGACAACGGTTGCCGCCGCAATCAAACCGATCACCGCGATCAGCAAATTCCACTCGCCCACGGACATTCCAGCCGAGTGGAAGGCCGAGTCATCGGCCGGTGGAAACCTCCGCGTCAACGGCATCCTCGGACAGGTCTTTCCGTTCCGCGCAATGGTCGCCGGCCAGTACGGGCTCGCGAACGGACAACTCTCTTCAGAAAGGCCTCAATCCTCGAAACGGCCGCCTCAGGGTCAGCTTCGATCTCGCTCACCCACAGCCTGACCACCACCCACCCACCCATCTCGAGGT
This sequence comes from Deltaproteobacteria bacterium, assembly GCA_016218965.1. GTDB lineage: Bacteria > Myxococcota > SpSt-1050 > SpSt-1050 > JACRCP01 > JACRCP01. Next base: position 10,948 of record JACRCP010000027.1, read on the forward strand.
GTTCCGTAACGTATCTATCTCTAGCCCGGTTTCTCTTGATCTTGTTCAGCCAGTAGTCCTTGTGGCTTTTGGGAACGACGAAATGACCCGGGCGAAAATGCCAGAAATCTGAGTCGACGAAAACAGCGATCTTCTCGCGTTTGAAAGTCACGTCGGGCACACCTTCGACCGAGTGATCGTTCGTCAGAAACTGAAACCCCCGTTTTCGCAACGTTGCCACGAGCCTCCGCTCGGGTCCGGTCCCCTCGGATCGGATTCGTCGCATGTTCTTTTTTCTCTGTTCTCTCGTCAGATTGTCCATTTCAGCCGGAAGAGAAATCCATGAAGAAAGTCTCGTCATCGACCTTGTAGAATGCCACATCAGTTCTTCCATATCTTTCCAGATCTGATTTGGCGACCGTCGCGCCGTCGCGCAAACCCAGCCTCTTGCGGAAGTACTTCCCGATGATGCTATTGTCATGCGGCGTATGGATCGCTTTTCCATTGTCTTGGGCTCGTGTACAGATGATCACCTGCCCATCGTCAGTCATCAAAGAAAAATGCATGCCTCTCGGTGGAAAGAAACCGCTTGAATAGACCGAAGAGTCCAGCCGGATGTAAGCTTGATTCGGCTCCCTTCGCAATTCGGGACGTTGTCCCCAGTTCAGCCCCGAACGTCGCGGGAGCGTGCCATTCCGGTCCAAAAAACTGATCAATACCCTTTCCATTGACGCCAAATCTTCTACCGGAGCCCGCGGCTCCGTTTCTCCCTTGACACCCTTGCGGCTCGCCTTGATTCTTGTACGGTGGAGCGCTACCAGATCCGCGGCTCGGGGATCCCTGCATTCGATCGTTCGTCGCAAAACTTCCATGAAATAGGCAGTTGCCTGATGCGCATCGCAGTGGTCCAACGCTTCCCATTGCGCTCTGACGCCAGTCCCGCGCGTTGCAACGCCGAAGGCGTTTTGTGTGTAGTTCGCCGAACCAAGGAACGCAACCGATGGTCTTCCGCCGCGTTGCCACGAATAGACTTTCGAATGGACAGGCGGCGCACTGACAAGATAACGGCAGTCAAACCGCGTCGGATAGTCGAATCCGACCAGCTTTCGAAATGCCTCGTGGTTCACGGAAGAAATCCCATCTTGCGGACACATACCCACTATCAACTCCACCGCGATCTTCTTCGAAACCTTCAGGACCTCTTGAAGATGATGGAATGCCATCGCAACCGTGCCGTATCCCGACACTACGAAAAGGCGATCCGAGCCGTCTTTCACAGGATCGATCAGTACAGTTTCGAAAAGGTCTTTGGTAAACATCGTCGTTTCGCCCTCCTCCCATCGTGCGCGGCGACTCCGCCGTACACAGGTTGTCTCTCCAGCAATCGTAGTTGTTCGAAAACTCCTTGGCCGCAGACGGCAACTTTTTGTTCACCCCAAAGCCGGGGGCGCAAGTTGGGTTGGACGCTCGGGTAATCGCAAGCAACGAGAGTCATCAACAACGCCTGGAAAATCACTTGAGCCCCGCGTGGCGGCACTGCCATTCCGATCTGCCTGCGAACGCTTTCCTTTGCGCCCAAAAACGCGTAGTCGTCCGGGAAGGTCTGAAGACGCGCTCTCTCCCTATTGGTTAGCGCCCTCGGTTCCATCCAATGGTAGACATGAGTTCCGCCGCCCCCGCTACCGGTCACCGTGTATGCGGGTTTGCTCGGATCTAGTCTCCTGTAAATCTGGCTGATACGAGCTCCCCTCACATTAAGTTGGTGTTCCTTCGGCAAATCTGCGTTGAATGCGTTTTGCCCAGGCTTGATGTGTCGTAGCCGCGCCACCACACGCGTGGACTGCTTGGTTCGTTCGTGGTTTGTGGCGTCGGAAGGAATCGGAGGATTCTCGATCGCGTTCCTGCAAGAAACATTGGCTTCCGCAAAAGGACTTGGAGAAGGCACTCTGAACTTGAGCCGCAAGTCTCGCCTCAAGCCCACAATAATTATTCTGTGTCTTGCCTGGGGCACGCCGTATTTCTCAAACTTGTACAGGTGAGGGAACACGTCGTATCCGGCCCGGAAAAGGTCTTCGGTGACTGCCTCAAACGCACTGCCTTCGTTGCTGTTTTTCAAACCGCCTACGTTTTCCGCCACGAACCAAATTGGGTCAAACCGCCTGAGAGCGGCAACACCGAACAGGTACAACGGACCAAATGCTCCGCCAAACCCTTTTCTTTCCCCCACCACGCTGAAATCGTTACAAGGGAAACCAAAAGCTAGGCCGTCAATGGATGAAATACTCTCCAGTTTCGCAAAATCCAATTGCCTCACATCTTCGCAAACCACCGTGGCATCGTTGCCGTTCGCCAGATTGCGCTTGTAGGTTTCACAAGCGTCGCGATCGACATCAGAAGACCACGCGTGGGCGATTCGGCATACTTCTCCATCGTGCGAGAAGCTCGCCATTTGCGCTCCCAGACCCAGCCCTCCCGCACCGCAAAAAAGTTCACCCAACCTGTAGACCATTGGTTCCTCGATTTTCAGCGTTACCCTATCTTGATTCCTGCTGGTCGGCAAGTCGTCACCGCACATCCTTCACGGGGTCAACCCGAGTGATCTTGTTCACAAGTCTGGTCCGTACATTCGCAGAATCCCTCTGAGCGTTGCGTCGGGTGTTCAAGGTCGGTTTCGCACGCATCGCACATGAGCGGCCGCCGTCTTTTTGAGCCATGTCACGTACCCGTCCGAAAAATCCACCGACCACGCCGAAGTCGGGTCGGCGGAGTTCGTCGATGACGTCCAGACCCAGTTTGCCGGCGTCCCGGGGAACGTGATCGCATCGACGGATGGACTGACCATCCTGTCCTCGATGATCGAAGACAACTCGTTGACGTTGGGCAAACGCCAATCGGCAAGATTTCCCCAGTCCAACGACTCGCAGTACGCAAGAGCGTCGACCCAGTACTTGCTGGCCAGAGCGCCACTCGCGCACGAGCCGCCGGTCAAGCCGGCGGCGCAGCCCTGCCAAGAGAGACCCGTGACGGTATCGCCGACGACGGGTTGACCGGCCTTCGGTTCCTCCACGTCAAACCTTTTGGCGCGCAGGCCGCCCCCCCTCACGCATCGGACATTGGCCGCGACATCTTTGTTCCCGTTCCCCACGGTGCCGTCATCAAATGACACCGCCCAGGCCTTTGTGGGATCGTTGGCAAGCGACGATGACGCCCAGTGGAAAAACGAGGGACTCACGGGAAAAGCCATCACATCGATCGCGGGGCTCCAGTACAGCATGTCTACGATCATCTGCAGCTCATATCGGTCGGGCAGCCGCCAGTCACTCGATGATGCCCACGTCAACCCGTCGCAGTAGGCAACTGCATCGGCCCACGTCTTGGAAATGATGGCCCCACCGGTGCATTCGCCTCCGGTCGAACCAGCAGCGCAACCCTGCCACTCGAGACCCGTCACGTTGTCGCCCACGACCGGATGATTCGGCACCAGATCGCTCACCGCGAATCGTTCGTTCTGCTGATGCAGCAGGTCCCAACCGTACTGCGCGTCCTGGCCGCAGAACTGAGGACTGCCATCGACGCTGCACGGTGAACCGGCGCCCGTGGGACACGCGATCGACGTCGCGTTGTTGAAGCAACTCCGCTGCCCGCTGTCCGGAAGCGGGAAATGCGGCCCCGGCGGGTTGCACGTGGCGTCGCCGCAGCCGGGCGAGACGCAGGCTCCGCCGACGCAGATGTCATAGGCCCGGTCGGGAGTGGTCCCAATGTTGCACGCCGCGAAGTCCGCCCGGCCGGCGCAATTGTCGGGTGCGCAGGAGTTGAACTTGCAGACATTTGTCCCGTTGCAGGTTTCCCCCGGACAGCACGGCTCGTCGACGTCTCCGCAGTGGACGCAAACCGTTCCCTGACAAATGAAGCCCTGCCCGCAGTTGGAACACGTCCCGCCACACCCGTCCGAGGCCCCGCCGCACCTCCCGACACAATCAGGCGCACAACATGAACTGTTGTGGCACACGTTGGATGCGTCCGAGCAACACGATCCAAGGCAGAGCTTTTCGCTGATACAAATACACTGGTTGACCGAACACGAATAGCCGTTTGGACAGTCGCCGCATTGGTAGGTCCCGCCGCACCCGTCGGAGACCTGCCCACACTTGTTGAGGCATGCCGTCGGTTGCGGTACGACGCTGCACCCGCACGCGTTTTGGACCCCGCTGCCGCCGCACGTGTCGGGCAAAACACAATCGTCAGGGCAAGTGCCTCCACAGTGATCCGGACCGGCACAACGCCCCGTGCAGTCGGGCACGCAACCCGCGTCTCCTGATGATGGTTCCGCTCCGGCATCGGCGGGATCCACGTCGACGCCGACGTCATTTTCTTGGGCATCCAAATCGCCTCCGGCGTCCAGACAACCTGTGTCAAAGATGGTGTCAGGCCCGGAATCCTCAGAGGCGATGTCTTCCGATCCCGAGTCTACCGCCGAATCGGTGGGATCAATACCGGTATCCGCGCTGTCGTCAAGATCCGCGTCCACTTGTCCAACGTCAACCGGACCGAAATCCAAAGGACCGGCATCATCTGAATCCGTTCCACCAACATCCCCTCCGACGTACGCATCCATTTCGGCGTCGGAAACCGCATCTCCACCTGCGTCAGATGGGGTTTCAACGCCGGCGTCATGACCTGTGTCGCGCGACGCATCCCCCACGACCGCGGCGTCACGGCCGCCGCCAACGCCACCGTCACCATTTCCGTCGTGGTGGCCCGAGACATACACGTCTACCCCAAGCGTCTCACCCCTGACGAAAGTCGCTCGGGCGGAACCCTCGCCCACTTCCGCGGTACCTTTGAGCCCCAAAACTGTGATGAGGACCTCAACCTCTTTTTCCGTTTCGTTGACCACCTTGAGCGTGGCCGGGATCTCATCCTGTGTCGGGATCGGGTACGTTCGGTCGAGCAACGACTTGTTGTCGGTGTCGATCGTGATCCGAAGTCCGTCGAGTTCCTCCGGAACGCGAAGATCGGTGTCAATCGTGAGTCGAAGTGCCGTTTCGGACGAACAGGCGGCGACTCCGATCAACGCCGGCAGGAATGGGAACGCTGGCAGCCGTCGCATAGATCGAACGCTAGTCCGGTGAGAACTTCGCGTTGTCGAAAAACGTCATCCTCTCTCGAACCCCATTCACGATCATATCGGCGTGCACTTGTTGTTCGTGCAATTGAAGCTGCACGGGCAGTCGTTCTTGTACAGGCAGAAGTCCGTCGTGTACTGCACGCACATCCCGTTTTTGCACACGTAGTCTATCGGCAGGCCCTGCGGGCAGTCGCACGAGGTGTTGCACGCGCCCGTGGACGGTTCGCACGCGCCGTTGTTGCACACCTCGGCGCATCGGCAGTCGGCGTCGGCCTTGCAGAGGCCCACGACCACGCCGGTGCATTTCCTGTTGACGCAGAACGGGCTCGTGTCGGGGCAGTCGCAACCGTCGTTGCAGCCCTGGGCGCAGAACCCGCCGGCGCAGTAGGTTTGGCACGGGCATTCGGCGTCGGTCTGACACCATGATCCCGGCAGGGGGTTCACACATTTGTTGTTCGTGCACACGAGGCCCTGCGGGCAGTCGCATGATCGCTGGCACGGCTGGCCACCGGCTTCGCAACGGCCGAGGCTCCCGCACGTCTGACCGCAGAGGCAGTCGTTGTCGTCCTGGCAGCGGCCGGGCAACTGCGGCGTGCAGACGCCGGCTTCGCAGATCTCGGTCAGGCCGCAGTCACACGAGGTCTGGCACGGCGGCGGGATGTCCGCGCAGCCGTTGGAACCGCACTCCTGCCCGCACGGGCAGTCGGCGTCCAATGTGCACCTCGCCGCCTGCGCCGCGCACGCGCCGTTCCGGCAAATCGGGGACTTGGGATCCTTGCAGTCGCAGTTGGTGCTGCACGCCGACGCTGCGTCCTCGCACAGGTTGTTGACGCAAACCTGGCCGCACGGGCAGTTGCGGCTGTCGTTCCCGCACCCGGACCCCGGGAGTTTTCCGCACGCCCCGCCGATGCAGATCGGCGTCGCGTCGGGGCAGTCGCAGTTGTTCGTGCAGCCCGCGACGCACTGGTTGAGCGGGCCGATGTCGCGGCAGATCTGGCCGCACGGGCAAGGCTCGTCGACGCAACTCGGATCGAGCTTCGCCCTGCATACCTCGTTTACGCATATTTCACCCTGCGCGCAATCGCATGCGTTGGAGCACTTCTTGGTGCCGGCAACGCAACCGACCCCGTCGCAATACTGCCCGCAAGGGCAAAGGGTGTCGTCGCCCATGCACTCGAGTATGCTCGCGTCGCCGCAGAAGCTGTTTCGGCAAAGCGGCCGGTCGGGCGGGCAGTCGCAATTGCCCACGCACGGGATCTGGGCCACGCACTGGGTCTCGGGGTGGTCCTTGCAAGTCCAGCTCGGCGCACACGCGGCGTAGATGATGAGCAGGCTTCCGCACGTATCGTACCAGCCTTCGGACTTGGAGCCGATCTCGCGGCATTCCGAGGCGCATTGGCTGCAAAGCGCATATCTAATTAGCTGGCCGCTGCACGGGTCGTACCAGCCTTCGGAGAACGAGCCGACCGCCTGGCACTCGGGCTGGCACGCGCCGGGGGTGCACACGCACCACGGGACGAAATGATGATCGGGGCACTCGTAGTCGCGCGTGTCCCCGGGCTTGCAGAGCACCGTTCCTCCGTCCGCCGTTCCTCCGTCCGAAACCCCACCGTCGGTTTCGCCGCCGTCCGTGACGCTCCCGTCGATCGCGCCGTCGCCCGTGACCCCGCCGTCGTCACCGGGGCCGGCGTCGGGCTCGCCCGGCAGGCAGCACTTCCCGCTTTTCCCGCCCGGGCAGCCGAGGCCGGGCCCGTCATGGAAGCCGCTCTTGCAGTTGTCCTGGAAAAAGACGCAGTAGCCGCCGCCCAGCTCGCAGAGCGACCCCGCGTCGTCACCGCCGTCCGTCGTCCCGCCGTCCGGGATGAAACAACCCGGACCGATCCCCTGGCACTGGCTCGACGGAATCGATCCCTGGGAACATTCGAACTGACCGTTGTTGCAGACCGGTTGGACGGCAACGTCGCCGCAACAGCCGCCGCCGAGGTCTTCGAGACATTCGATGAAGCCCGCGCACCCGCCGTCGACCTCGCCGCCGTCGTCCGTCGAGCCGTCGTCGACCGACCCGTCGGACGGACCTGCGTCTTCGACCGAGGCGTCATCCACAGACCCGTCGCCACCGCCAGCGTCGTCTTGGGGACCCGCGTCCTTCCCGGCGTCGCCACCCGCGTCCGGCCTTCCGGCGTCTTTCCCGCCGCCGCCGTCCGACTCCCCGGGAATGCCGCCGTCCCCCCCGGTCTGCCCGTCACCGCCCCCGCCCTCGCCCAGGTCGGTGACCCCGTCGCCGCACTGCCAAAGAAGCGCGGCCGAAAGTAGCACCGCCGCAAACCCGCAGATGACCCGGACCTTCATTTTCCACCTCCCTGCTGCGAAGCGATCACGCTTTCACTTGCAAGACAGGATACTCCCATTCGCCGCATTTCTCAAGCCGGGTACCCTCGGAGGGTGCTAATAAATCGTTTCGAGCACCGGTACTCACGGCTCCAGATCGACGATGCGCAGGCCGACGAAACCGTTGGCGACGTAGGCGTGCGTCCCCTCGACGAAGACCTGGTAGTTGTAGCCGAGAGTGTCATACCCGCTTTTATGAACGGGGTTGTCCGGGTCCGAGATGTCGGCCACTCTGAAACCGCATCTGTAGTCGCCGAAATACGCGTATGGCCACGAGACGAAGACATTCCCGACCTTCGGCGCGTCGGGCGAGCACAGCACGGTCGATGGAACGTACACACCACGGCACGCCATGTCGCCCGGGCATGATTTGCCGATCCCGGGGTTCGATACGTCGATGATTTGAAGACCTCCCTCGTTTTGACCGACGTAAGCGAATTGGCCCGAGACGCGCACCTTGACCGCCCCCTCCGGACTGTCGGGGGTGTCGTAGGAACCAATCAGCTGGGGCGGATCCTGGGAGATGTCCAGGATCAACAGCCCCTGTGTTCCCGCCGCCAGGTAACCCTGCTCCCCGTTCACAAAAACCCCGCTGACGTTGCCCGCAGGATCGAAGCTGCTCTTGAAAGAAGGGGCAGTGGGATCGGATACATCCACGATGTGCAAACCGGAGCCCATCCCAGCCACATACATCAGAGTGCCGTTCACGAACGCCTCCGCAGTATTTCCCGGCATCGCGTACGAACCCCTGCAATCCGGAGCGCCCGGACACGTCTGATAGAGCTTCGGTCTGGAGACGTCGACGATATGCACACCGGTATTCCAGTCCGAAACGTACGCCTTCGTGCCGCTGACGTACACGTGGCCGGCATCGCCGCCCGGCAGGTCATACGACCCCTGCAACACCGGCGCAACGGGGTTTGACACGTCGACGACCAGAAGGCCCGTGTTCCTGTCCGCGACGTACGCAAGCGTGCCGGACACGACGACGTTGAAGGCGTGGTCCGCTGAATTGTACGTTCCTCCCAGGTTTGGCGAGATCGGGTCGGAAATCCGCAAGATCTTACAACCACCCTGCTGGCCCTCGTCGTTGCTTTCGGCCAGGTAAGCATGGTTTCCCGAGACAAATACCCCGATCGAGTAGCCGTCGGTGTCGTACCTCCCTTTCACAACTGGCTTGTCGGGGTCGGAGATGTCCAATATCGCAAGTCCCTCGTACCTGCTCGCCGCGACATAGGCATACTTGCCGGAGATGAACACGTCCCGAGAATAGTCCTTGAGTGTCTGTGCACCCTTGCAGTCTGGAGAGGGCGGAAGCACCCGGCACGACTGGGCAGGCTTCGGATCCGACACGTCGATTATCTGCAAGCCGTCCCCTCCGACCACGTAGGCCAGGGAATTGAACACCTGTACACCAAGGGCATACCATCCCACATAGTAGTCGCCCAGGCAGTCTGTCGACGTCGAGCAGTCTTGATTCGTGAAATCCACTTCGTAGCTGCTGGTGGCATCGGGGACGGTTGTCCAGTCCGGTGAGACGGTCATCGTGTCGGCGTCATTTGACAAGACCGTCCTGCTCTGGCCGGCGCCCGATCCGCCGGTGATCCCGACGGTCCTTCCCGCGAATCTGTTGGTGGACCATTGCATCTTCGAGTCCGTGATGGTGCCGGCGCTCCCACCTGTCGCCCTTCCCACGGGCACGTCGATCACCCACAACGTTCCCGTTCCGCCGCCCCCCGTCACATATGCCCTCGTGCCGCTCGAATGCACTCCGGATGCGCCGTTGTTCACGGCGTACGAACCCCGGATGACAGGATTGGCGGGGTCGAACGCGTCGATGACCTGAAGCCCTTTTTGGATATTGGCCGCGTATACCAGTGTCCCGTCCACGTGAAGACGGTACACCTTGCCCGAAGCATCGACGAAGCTTTTCATGGTCGGCAGGCCGGGGTCTGACACATCGACGATGATGAGGCGGGTCTCCGACCCAAGGTAGGCGATGTTGCCGGTTACGAACACGTCGTGTATCGGATCTGGGGGGGCCGGAACGAACACCCCGACCGGGGCCGGGTCCGTGGGTTTGGAGACATCGACTATCTTCAAACCCGCGGCCCCGTCGGCGATATACGCGAGTGACCCTGAGATGAACACTTGGCCGGCCGTGGCGGCCGCCGTGTAGCTGGCCGTCGGCTCAGGTGTGACCTCGTTGGGCAGGACGCTCTTGGCGGGAGGCACGGACGACTCGTGGGGAACCGGGACCTGCGTTCCGTCGTAGGCAGTGACCGTCACGTAGAACGTCGAGTCGTTCACCAGCGACGACAGTCCGAACGACGTGACGCGGCCGACGTTAATCGGCGACACGCCCTCAGTGGCGAACGTCCCGTTGTACGGCGGGTTTTGCGACGGGCCGTAGTACAGCTTGTACCCGGCGACGTCGTTGCTCGTGCTCGCGGTCCACGAGATGAGCGTCCTGCCGTTCCCCTCGATCACGTTGATGTTCGTCGGCGCGGCGGGGACGGTCGAGTCCTCGGTGATGAAGACGAAGTCCGCGCTGCTGTAGTTTCCGGCGCGGTCCATCGCTCGCACCTGCAGGTTGTTGGCCTGGTCGGCGTTGAGGTAGAAGGTGAAC
>JACRCP010000261.1 GCA_016218965.1 Deltaproteobacteria bacterium
CTCATCGAAGCTCGCGCACAGGCGCCGTAGACTCCCCCGGTGCCAAGCTGAACGCTGGAGCATCCCCGGACCGACGACGATCGGCGCAACCGTCCGACTCCGCTCCGACGCCTCGGCCACCACTTTTTGAGAAGTTACTGAATGACGAGCTAACCCCGCGATATTACGGGACTCGCAGGGGCGAAGGTTGGAAGTCGGGCTAACAACCGGGGACTTCCCCCCCGGACCCCCCGCTCGTTCCGGCGGAGTGAATCCGCCTGCACTCGCACGCCCTACGCCCTACTGCCTACCGCCTACTGCCTTGCGACGTCGTACCACCCCTGCCCGTACGCGCACCACTCTCCGATGTTGAGGACGGCGCCGAGCCTGAGCATGGGGACGAGGTCGTGCAGCGGGCCGAAGTACTCGATCACGTCGCTGCCCGATCCCCTGGGCCGCGGTGCGAGCGTGACGGCGTCGGCCCGCACGGCAACGCCGCGGAGATCGATCTCCGGCTCCCCGCCGCAGTGGACAAGACCGACGATCCGGATCCGGTCCCGCACGCGCCGCGCCATGAGGCCGAAGGGGACCCTTTCGATCGGCTTGCCCGGCCGGAGAAGCGGCGGGGTGACGAACCGGATGGACGCAGTTTTCATGGCGGCCGCCGAAACCGTTCCAATCACGTCGGCCGTTCTCAACGGCTGCGTCGAAGCAAGCGGCCGGAGGTCCGACGGATCAACCGGCGCGGACCGCGGCGAAAACGACGCATCGAGTGCACGGACCGACGCGACGCGGAATCTGAGTCTCTCGCGCCCGTAGCCGGCCCTTCCCAGAAGCGCAAACGCCTCGATCATCGCCGGCGTATGAAGGATCGCGTCCCCGGCGAGCACCAGATCGAACCGGGCCTCACTGCCGCCCGCACCGGGCGGCCGGATCGCAAACGGAAGCCCTGCGTCCTCGATGAACTCGATCCCCGCCGCGGCATCGCGCGCCATCGGTTCAAACACAGTGGAGTAGGCGCAGCCGGGACGGCGCCGGCACGACCGGCAGTCCAAAGACGGCGTGTCGCACGAGGCACGGCGGAGGAAGTGCGGAAACGCATCGGCGAGCAGTTTGACCTGCGCCGTCCGCGCAATGCGCAGCGGCGCCTCGAATACGCATTCCAGCCGAAGTATCAGAAGCTCAAATCCCGCCATCTTCCAGCCGTTTTCGCGTTCTCTTCGATTTCTCTTCTCGAAATATCTGCGTTTCCCTCTCTGCGTTCTCTGCGCTCTCCGCGGTTGGATATCCGCTTGCCGCCGCGTCGCGTTCATCCTTCACCCTTCAGCATTCAGCCTTTCTTCACGGTTGCCCCGCCAAAAGCAGCATCGCCGTGGCGAATATCCCGGCGTTTCGCGTGAGCTGGTCGGTCGGAAACCGCTCGTTTGCCGCGTGGTCGAGCTTTTCCTGCCCGGGCATGAGCGGCCCGAACGCGACGGCGTTCGGGAACACCTTCGCGTACGATGTGCCGCCGGTCGTCACCGGCTCGGCCGCGATCCCGGTGGACGAATTGAAGGAGTACACCAGCGTGCGCACCAGATCCGAGTTGACGTCCGCCAGGATCGGCGGCATCCCCCGGGCGGTGGACGAGAGCGCACAGCCGGTGCGTTCGTTGAACTTCTTGATGCGGCGCTCGACCGCGCTCTTGATGTCGTCGAGGCCGAGTCCCACCGGGAACCGAATGTTGATGGCGGCAGTCGCCGAGCCGTTGGTCTCGGACCACGTGCCGAGGTTGACCGTCGTCGCACCGAGCAGAGGATGCCGTCTGTTGACACCCAGTCCGGCACCGTCGGTCTTGAAACCGATGTGTTCGCGCAGAAACCGCATCATGCACCCCCGCCCTCCTGCCGGCACGCCCAGCAAACCCGTGACGAACTCCACCATGTCGGCAATGGCGTTGTGCCCGAGCCCCGGGTCCATCGAATGCGCCGCTACGCCGCCGAAACGCACCTCGATGTTCTCGGCGCCGACCGAGATGGACACCCTTGATTTCTTGTGAGTTTCGCCGAACCGCCTCGCGAGCTCGGCGACCTCTTTGAGTGCCGCCTCCCGGCCCTTCTGCACCGATTTCAGCCGCACCTCGGCGCGGTCCGGAACGATTGTCGCCTGCACCCCGCCCGAAACGCCTGCGACTTCCCATGCGGCGCCTACCCGTTCGGCTTCCTTGACCGCGGTGGAAACCCTCACGCCCATGACGCCCTTCTCGCCGTACACGACGGGGAACTCGGCGTCGACGATCACGTTGAGCGGCGGCGGGCTGTACCTCCTGAACAGGTAGTCCACGTCCTCCCACGTGGACTCCTCGGCCGTGCCGATCAGGATGACGATTCGGTTCCTGAGCCTGACCCGGGCCTCGCGCAGAGCGGCGAGCCCGTATATGGCCGATATCACCGCACCCTTGTCGTCGGCCGACCCGCGCCCCCACACGAAGCCTTCGGCGATCGTCCCGTCAAAGGGTGGGTACTTCCACCCTTCGGCCTCGGCCGGCACCACGTCCACGTGGCCGACGATGCCCAGCGGCGGCTCTCCGCCCGCAAGCGATATCTCAAAGAAGTTGCCCTCGAGGTCCTTGAACTTGAGCTTGAGCCTCGCCGAAAGCTCGGAGAGAAACTTGGAAGCCTCGGCAAATTCCGGGTTCTCGCGGTTTGGCACCTCGCCCTTGTACGTGCGGAACTTGACGAGCCGCGACAAGCTCCACGCGGCGTCGTCGTGGTACCGCAACCGGATGTAGGCGCGCAGGAGCGGGGCAAGCTCTTCGCGTGTGATCCCGGCGGAATGGGGCCCGATGTTGGGGTTTGCCTCGAAACCCGCGAGCTTGGCGCGCAGGGCCGCATGCCCGGGCGCGGTCAGTGCGAGCGTCCTCGCCGTCTGCACGAACCGCACGAATGCGGCCTGGCCGTCGGGCTCGTCGGGAAACGCAACACCGTTGAAGGACTTGGCTTGGGCAGTGATCTCCTGCTCGACAGGCCCGGGATCGGAGAACTGCGCGGCCCAGGCGGTGCCGGACGACAACAGGACAATCAATGACGGAGCAATGTACTTCATTGACGGGCCGCGCGCGGCGACCTCCAACCAGACGCGTTCGACGCGAGCGCAGGCGGGTTTCCCGCCCGAGCGAGCGGGGGGCCCGGGGGGGACGTTCGCGTAGCGACCCCTGGCCAAAACGTCGCGCGGAATGTACACCCGGCGCGGGGCGTTTGCAACGGGCACGACGAATCGGGTAGACTTTGCTTTGAGGGAGGCGAAGGACACATGCGAAGGGGTTACATGGCCATCTTGTATGGATTGTCGGCGGCGGTCGCTGCACCGGGCGTCTCTGACGCAGCGGCCGAGGAGCAAACAGCCGCGCCCGACGACGAAGACCGGATCGAAGCCACCTCGAAGGTCGAAAAGAAGGTCGAGTTCACGTTCACGTACTCGGTGAGGACGCACGGCGTGGCCAAAGAGGCGAAACCGGCGAAGAAGGGCAAGGCAGCAAAGACACCGGACCCGAAGGCCAAGACCGAGGGCGACGGGCAGGCGGTCGAGACCGACCGGCTGGTGACGGCGACACCGGAGCCGCCAAAACCCCGGGTGACGATCGACGTCACGGGGAACAAAGTCAAGGTGTCGAGGTTGAGTATCCTCGTGAACAGGACGATCGACCTCGGCGTGACGATGGACATCCACGACCGCGAGATCCGCCTTTCGGAGTTCGTCAAGAGCCAGAAGGACGACATCGACGTCCATTTCGACACGATAGACGTCGTGTCGGTCGTCGGCGGGCTGGAAACCGGCGGGTATGCGCTCATCTACACCGACGTGGACGGCAAAGAGGCGTACGCGGGCAAGATCGAGATCAAATGACCGGTGAAGGGGGGCCTACCGCCCGTTGCCCGCCGCGAGGCGCCATACACTCGCCACCGGCGACTGGCAACTGGCGACTGGCGACTTCCTGTCATTCCGGCGTGCAGTAGTAGCCTGACGAGCAGCTTTGCCCGTCGGGGCAGTTGGTTACCGGACCGCACTTTGTACGGCAGACCTTGTTGCCGGAGATCCCCCAGCCGACGCAGATGAACCCGCCCTTGCACTCGCAGTCGGATTGGCAGGCAGAGTTGTCGGTCCCGGCACCTTCTATGCACGCCGTGCTCTGAGCCGTCTGCTGGCAGCAGCCCGCGCACTTTTCTTTTTCGGCCCAGCCCGTCCCGTCGGGTTTGCATTCCATGAGGGTGTTTGCCGAGCACCGAAGATCCGCGGGCGTGCAGACCTTCCCCTGGTTGTCGCGGCAGTACGTCTGGTAGCAGGGCCGGGAGAACGTCGTCTGGCAGTTCTCCTTGACATTCCATTCGATCCCCAGCACGTCGCACTGGCACAGGTCGTCCTCGACGCACGGGTTGCACGGCGGGTGCGTGTGGCTGATGTAGTCGCAGCAATGCGTTTCGAGCGGCTCGCAGATCTTGGGCTTGGACGTGCACACCCCGTCCCAGCAGCCTGTGATGCACTTGTTGGGGTCGCAGCTCGGCGTGCAGTCCTCCTTGAGGACCCAATCTCTCCCGTTCCCGTTGCACTCCACGGCGTGGTCGCCGTCGCACTTCAACTCTCCGGGTGTGCAGACTATGTGGCCGACGTCCACATACCCCGCGTCCGTGCCGGTGTCCGGTGTCTCCACGTCGCCCGCGTCGTCCGTGGTCTCCGCGTCTGCGCCTGTGTCCGCCGTCACCGCGTCCGGCTCACCTGCATCATCTTCGCCGGCGTCGGTTTCCGGCGTGCACTCGCCGGTGACCTTGTTGCAGGCGTACCCGGCCGGGCACGGGCCGCTTAAGCAGTTTCCCGGACCCGCGTCGGGTTTCACACACCTTTTTCCGTAGAGCTTTTCGCCGGGCGGACAGGTCGAGACATCCTGCGACTGGTCGGCGATGTCCGTGCAGTGGAGCGCGAGCGCGATCCATAGACCGCCGGCCGCGAGCAAGGCGACGAACATCGTCTTCTTTTCCATGGAATCACCTCTCTGCGTTCGATGATACCACAGGACCGCCCCCTTTGGAGAGAACGAAGTTCCGGATGACCGAGAACACCGCGATACCGATTGCCACGCAGACGATCGCAAAATAGAGCCAGACGTCCCGCGGCCGCTCGCCGTCCAGAAGGATGTAGCCGCCCGAGCTCAGATCGATCCGCGGCGGGTTGTCCCGGAGGTGCTTCAGGAACTGGTCGTACTTGAGCGTTTTCGAAAGAGAAAGAAGCCTCCCGGTCCCCGCGTAGTTCCACGGTTCGCCCCTGGAGACCGTGGTGGTCGTCAGTTGCTGGACCAGGATCTTTGACCCGAGGAGGATGAAGTACCGGTACGTCTTTCCTCCCGCCTCGGCGAACTGCACGCGGTAGTCGGCTATCCCCTTGACGCTCACGAATCGGTTGTGCGCCAGCGCGCCCGGCTCGATCTCGGCCGCCGGCCCAAGTTCAACCGGCACGGACCTCTGAAAGAAATACTCGACGTCATCCCAGAAGATCCACGTGACCACCCCGCACAGAAGCAGGGCGACGACCGACGAGGCAACCGATTGTTTCACTTTTTGCTCCCGCTCCGCCCCGCGAACTCCCGACGACGCCGATTATACGTTCAGGACCGGCGGTTGCAAATGCACGCCGGCTTTGTGCTACAATGTCTCTCGGAAATGAAGGAGTCTGGAATGAAAGACCGCACATTCGCCCTGTTCGTCGCCCTCAACATGCTCTGGGCGTCGGCCGCGCTCGCGGCCATCAAGAAGGGCCCGTACCTTCAGAACGTGACGCAGGGGTCGGTGACGGTCGTCTGGGAAACCGACAGCGCCTCGGGCGGCAAGGTCAACTGGGGCGAGACGCCGCAGTACGGCAACGTCGCGACCCAGTCGGGCAGCAACGCGATGCACGCGGTCGAGTTGACGAGCCTCAACCCCGGGACCACGTACTACTACATGGCCGAGGGCGACTCCAAGGGCGGCTCGTTCGTGACGGCGCCACTGCCGTCGCAGCCTTTCTCGTTTGTCGTGTACGGCGACAACCGGAGCAACCAGGGCGACCACCAGTCGGTCGTGGACGCCATCATCACGGAGGCGCCCCCGCTCCTTCTCAACTCCGGCGACCTCGTAGACACGGGGTCCGATTCGGGCCAGTGGCAAACGTTCTTCGACGTCGAAAAGGAGCTTCTGCGCGGTGCATGCCTGTTCCCCGCCGTCGGCAACCATGAACTCCTTTACGATCCCACGATTCAGCAGTACCTGAAGTGGTTCTACCTTCCCCAGAGCCCGGCCGGGGGCGAGAAGTACTACTCGTTCGACTACGGCAACACCCACTTCGCCGTGCTCAACACCAACGACCTCGCCCTCACCACCACCCAGAAGGACTGGCTCAAACAGGACCTGATCGCCGCGTCGGGCGACCCGGACATCGAGCACATCTTCACCATGATGCACCACGGGCCGTACTCGGCCGGAAACCACGGCGACAACTACTCGGCCAAGACGGCAATCGTCCCCGTCCTCAAGCAGTTCGGAGTCGACATGACCTTCGCGGGGCACGATCACAGTTACGAGCGCGGCGAGGTGGACGGCCTTCGCTACATCGTCAGCGGCGGAGGAGGCGCGCCGCTTTACGGGGTTGACAAGGGACCGGGCACCATCACGTCGGAGAAAACCCTTCACTACGTCGTGTTCAACGTCAACGGCGGGAGGGTGGAGGGTTGCGCGAAGCGCCCCGACGGTTCGACCATCGAGTGTTTCGGATGGGGCCAGGCCGCGGCCGACGCAGGAACTCCCGATACGGGTCTTGATGCGGGAGGGCAGGATTCCGGGACGACGGACACCGGATTGCCCGACGCGGGGACCCCGGATGCGGCCAGCCAAACCGACACCGGCCCCTCCGACGTCCCGGCGGAGACGGACGCCTCCGCCGAGGACAGCGGAGGCCAGACCGGAGACGACGTGCCGGCGGCTGACGACACCGGCGGGGGCACGGACGCCGCCAAAACCGACGCCGGCGAACCCGAAGACGGCGACTCGACGGACGGGCACGCGGGCAAAAAAAGCGACACCGGACCCATTCTCCGGCCGGACGATGCCTCGGAAGGCGATGCCGGCGAGCCGGGCGGGTGCTCGTGTACGGTGATTGACTTCGGAGTGCGATAGCTTGCTGCCGCTTTGCTTTTGAGCGAGCTTGCTCGCGACACGCGGCAGCGAGCTGCCGCGAAGTCAAAGCGCAAGCAAGCTTGATTCGTCCGTAAAAACCCCTCCGAGAATGTATGGTCGTGATCATATGTGATCATACGTTGCCTTATGCGATTTATCACGCAGGGGGATCGACAAATCTACGTGGGATGAATACTCTTCCAGCA
>JACRCP010000263.1 GCA_016218965.1 Deltaproteobacteria bacterium
CACCGGCCGACTTCCACCCGAGGCTCTTGCACACTCGGCGCGCTATCTCAGCACGATTGCACTGCTTCGCGGCGAGGACTTCCGTTCTCACCGCGTCCAAGGCCTGGGTCCCAAAGGGCTTGCCAAGGAGTGTCCGGGGACCGTCGAGAACGGTCCCGAGTCGGTCGTCCATGGACGACTGTATGCCACAGTCACGACCCTGTGTCCAGAAAAATCTTCAGCCAGCTGCGGTTGGGTAGATGTGTATAACGTTCAGGGCGTTGCCCCAGGCTAAAGAGTATCGCGCTTTCAGCGCCCCGGCGCGACCGCTCACAAAAACCTTTCGGGGTGAGTTGCAGAGCGGCTCCTGAACATGGACCGTCCGGATTTGACCGGGCGTTCGCGAGACGGTAGATGGTCGGGCGGATTGGATGTCTCCACTGCGCGAGACAGTGCCGCGGTTTTTGCGATGCAGTCAATCTTCTTCAGCCGGCTCACGCACGGGGAGCGGCCCCGGGTAGTCGGGCGGGGCGCCGCAGCTCGGGTAGTATTCATCGCACGAAGGCGCCGGGCGGTCGAAGTCGAATTCGTCGAACGTCGGCTCCAGCGTCATCATGAAAGAGTACGACGTCCCGTCGTCGCGGAACAGGGCCAAGAAGGTGGCAAACCCCTCGATGCGGAGCCACGGGACGACCTCCTTGGAGAACCCCACGCGCGGGCCGACCACGAAAAACGGCGTCTCGTAGATGGTCTTTGCGCGGTCCCACGAGTCGCCCTCGTCCCGGTCGCCTTTCTGCAAAACGATCCACCGCGAACGCCGTTGTAACTCCGCCTGCCCCCTCTTGCACCAAGAGGGGGACGCGCTCGGGGTCCCGGCACTTCCCTGCTCACCGTTTCGCCCACCGGCCCGCCGTCGCCTTTTTCGGAGCGGCTTGACGTTCCGCCGGGGGCGCAGGGCGCAGACTGAACTCTTACGGGGTTCGCCTCAGGCCGGCTCAAACGCCCGGCAGGTCCTGCGAATCGTTCAGAAGGTCGTCCGCTGTTTCCTCTGACAACGTTTCTCCAAAATGGAACACCCCGGGCGGGAGCTGGCGCTCGACGGCGAGAAAGTCTTTCATGTGCAGAAGCGCGCGGCGGAGTTCCTCGCGCGTTGCGCCGACATCCGTGAAAGCCAGGCCCAGCTCGAGATCGCGCAGGAACTCCCGCACGGGCCCGACGTCCTGTCCCTGATGTCTGCCGACGAGAAGGGCGCAAAGCGCGACGAGTCTGCCGTGAAGATACGGCCGCCTTGTGAGCGATTCGAGACAATAGGCCAGGTGGTGCTCGCTCCCTTCCTCGGGCCGCGAGTTCCCGAACGCCTCGCAAAGCCTCACCTCGCAAAGATACAGATCGACCAGAAGGCGTATCCCGTCATCGGTCACGTCGCGGAGGTCGCGTACGCCTGCGAACAACAGGTCAAGAAGCGCCTGCGCCTCGCCGGCGGCTGCCGCGTCAAAACGCTCGCCCAGCCGGGCGTTCGCCTCGCGCCAGTCCCACAGCGCCGTGAAGATGGACAGGATGTCCCCGACGCCGGAGCGGTTAAACGCTTTTGGCGCGGCATTGATCAGCTCGAAGTCGATGAGCAGGCGGTCCGGGACCGCGGCGCCGACGTAGCGGACGAGTCCGGACTCGCGAATCGCGACGGCCTTGCAGAACGCGGCGTCCGCCGAGAGGATGGTGGGCACGAGCACGAGAGGGAGATCATTCATCCAGGCGATGAACTTGGCGATGTCGCACGCCATACCCCCGCCTATCCCGAAGACCGCCGAGCCCGGACCGCACGAGCCGGCCAATGACTGCAACGAGGCGACTTCAGCCGTGGACGCCATCTGGACCCGGGTCGAGTCCGCGTCGAACTCGCCGTGCACAAGCGCCCACGGTTCGGGCTGTGTCACGACGACCGGCCGCTCGAACAACGCGCGCGGCAAGGTCCCGAGCAGCCCCCGCCCGAACTCGGGCCGCGCGCCCGCCGAATTGTCGCTGATCCCGGCCACCGCTGCCTCCGCGGAACAGGTACCAGAAACCGGGCGATGCCGCAAAGTCGTTTTTGCGGCTGCTGTTGACGGGAACGGTGGAAGGGTTGTACTCTGGCGCAGCACACATTGTCGAAGCCCGCGGGAGATTGCAAAGACCCGCCTTACAGAGGAGGAACGCCATGGGAAAGCCGCTGATTGTTGTCCTTGCCGCTCTTGGGTTGATGTTCGTGGTTTGGGGTCCGGGGTGCTCGTGCGACGAAGAGGATTCGACGGGCCAGCCGGGCGGCGGGGGCGACGGGGGCGCGGCCCTCAAGGATACCGGCGCCGCCGGGGGCGATGCGGGCGCTGCAGACGCGGGGAAGAAATACGTCATCGAGCCGCCGGCGTATGAGAAACAGCCTTTCCAGGTGATTGCCGAGCCCTCGACGACCTTTGCGTTGACCGGGCAGGAGATTTCCATCGCGGCCCGGCAGGGGCGCGGCGACGCCCAGGGCGCCCTCACGTACGCATGGGACTTTGGCGGCGGGACGCGCTCGTCCGCCAACGCGGAAACCGCCGGCACACAGGGCGTGACGTTTTCCCAGGCCGGGCGGTACATCGTCACCGTGACGGCGACCGACGGAGGCGGCAACAAGAGCACCGCGGGCCTGTGGCTCACAGTCGAGCCGTTGGGACAGGTCAACACGGTGGGTGACGTGACCGGCGACGGCGTTGTAGATGACGCCGACGTCGCGGCGATACGCGCCCACGTTGACGGGACGGCGCCCCTTTCCGTTTCGGTCTACGACAAGGCCGACCTCAACCTCGACGGGACGGTCGACTCCGCCGACACGGCGCTTGCCGAGGCCGCGCGGGACAACGGAGGGAAGGCCCCGAGCCTCATCACGCCCGCCTCGGGCGCGCTCGGCCGGGTCGTCAAGATGATCCACCCCGCACTCCTCGATCCGTCAAAAAAGGCCCAGGTCCAGTTTGAGGGGTCCAAGTCGCTGATGACCCCTGTGCGCCTTTTCGCGGGGCACGCGACGTTTGCCGTCCCGCCGGACATGACGACCCCGGGGGCCGCGAAGGTCGCGCTGTTCGTGGATGGGGCCGTCGAGGACACATTCGATTTCGAGATCCTCGCCCAGCCTGCCGCCTCAGCGGTGCCCGGTGAGAAGGTCGTCAAGATGATGGACGAGCTGGCGGCGGCCATCGCCGAGCTCTCTCCGGTCTTCCGCGTCTATCTCGAGGCCGCCGAGGTCAGCGACCCGCAGCAGGTCGCGGTCGTCATGGGGTTGATCAGGGTGGCCGAGGACTCCATAGGCCCGAACAAGGACGCATTCCTCAAGGCGTTTGCCGACATGGAGCCCGAGGGCCGGGCGGCGTTTGAGCAGGTTGCGCTCGCCAACGGGCTCGACGGCCAGATCTCGGCCCTTTCGGCGGCCCGTTCCCAACTCGAAGTGTTCAAGGCGACCTACGTCGAGGGGAATGCCCTTAGCGCCGCGGCCGGGGCCAAGATTCTGGGGGTCATCTGCACGGCCAAGGACATCGCCGACATTGCGGCCAAGGTGGCCGAGATCAACGAGACCGCCGCGTCGTACCTTTCGTGGTTCGACTTCTGGCCGGTGAACAAGCTCCCTTACGTCGGGCAGGTCATCACGTTCCTCAAGGGGATAAGCAACATGATCGGTGCGATCACCGATATCATCGGGCTCGCCTCGTCGTTCGTCCCCGATATCGGTCCCGTCGGCGTCGGCGTCTCGCCCGCGTCCGTCGAGATCGGGTCGACGTCGGCCCTCTCCCCGTACGTGACGCTTGTCATCGCCGGGAAGCTCTGCGGGCAGGCGGCCGGGGCCGTGGTGGACGCCATAATGGACAAGATGCAGGACATGCTGCTCAAGCGCATGGCGAACTGCATTCCCGGCGTGGACTCGATGTTCGCCTCGGCGCAGTACGAGCGCGACAACATGGGAAAGGTCGGAAAACTCATCTACGACGCCATCTCGGGGATTGCCGGGGCGATCCTCGACGCGACGGGCATCAAGGACCTGATGACGAAGCTCGCCGAGGCGGTCTGCAGCCTGCTCAAGGAACCGACCGTGCCGCTCAAGCCCGACGTGCTCTCGTGCGGGTGTCAGGACGTGAAGGGCGGGACGTTCACCTGCGTCGAGGCCTGCGTCGGCGCGCAGACGATTATGGCCAAACCGACAATCTGCGGCGAGGAAAAGGAGGGCGAGGGAGCGGTCACCTGCATCGGGTGCGACCAGAACAACTGTGCCGGCGGCTGCTGCGATTCCGGCAAGTGCGTCCTGCACGCGCAGCAGACGGTCGAGAAGTGCGGGACCGGCGCCGCGGCGTGCGCGAAATGCGACACGACCAGGTACGAGACGTGCCAGAACGGCGCCTGCGTCTGCGTGGGCGACTGCACGACCGTCGGGAACAAGGAATGCCGGGGCGGCTCGCTCATTTTCGAGTGCCGCGAGGTCCCCGAGCATCCGGGTTGTCTGAAGTGGATGCAGGCGGTGGACTGCGTCGCGCAAAACGGGCTGGGCGCGCGGTGCGAGAACGCCGTCTGCGTCGGCGGATGCAACGCGGCCAACTGCGGCAGCGGGTGCTGCCAGACCAACGGTGATTGTCAGCCCGGGACGAGCAATGACGCCTGCGGGCAGGGCGCGGAGGAATGCGTGTACTGCAATGCCAGTTTCGACCTGGAGTGCCGCGACAGGAAATGCCAGGCAAAACCCTGCAGCACCCGTTGCGACGGCTGCTGCAACGGCGAGACGTGCGTGCCCCTGCCCCTGACCACCGACTCGACCTGCGGCAAAGGCGGCGCCGCGTGCGTCCCGTGCGATACGAATGGCGGCTACCACTGCAACGCGGGCGAATGCCAGAAGGGCGTGGTCCTCGACGGAGGGACTGACGACGGCGGCGTCGTCACGTACGACTCGGGGACGCAGGACGCCGGGGGAGGGGGGACGTGCAAGTGCGGCGACCCGGGGGTCACGCTCACCAGCGAAGGGTGTGACGGCTGGCCTGACGCCAACCAGTGCTCGGGATTCGGCTCGGCGTACTGCGGCGGGAAGTGCGGCGACAACTCCGAGTGTTGGATGGCGTGCGAGTCCGAATGGCCCAACACGGAATTCCAAAACGGGTTTTCGGGGTCTTACCTCGGGTGCACGATCACCGTCCACTGCCCGTAGGGAGCGGGGCGGTTTCGATGAAACAGGCGATCTGCGTCCTGGCGTTTGCCGCCGTGGCGGTCGTGTCCGGGGCCTCGACGGCCCAGCCGCGTGACGGATTCCCCGGTGCGGTCGTCATTCCAGGAGACACGCGGTCGTCTTTGTCCGTGGTGAAGAACCTCTCGGTCCCCGTCCGGCCGGGGCGCGAGGAGGACGTGCGGGCGTTCCTGCTCCCGCGGCTTGGAATTTTTGGCATCGAGCGCCCGGACGGCGGCATTGTCCTCGACAGGGTCATCGAGTTCGACGGCGCCACCGTCTACCGGTACAGGCAGACATACCGGGGGATGAACGTCGACGGCGGCGAGGTGGTCGCCGGGGTCGTCGGATCGAGGCTTGTCCACATCGCGAACGGGGCGCGGCGGATCTCCGGCGGCCCCGTGGACTTTCTGCTCGACGACACCGAAGCGAAACGGCTGGTACGGGCGCGGATTCGGGACATCGAGATCGACGAGCCGTCTTTTTCGGCGCGGCGCGTGCTCATGCCGTTCTCGGAAGTCTTGATCCCCGTCTGGGTCGTCGAGGTCGTCGCGTCCGCGCCCGCCCGCCACGATCTCTTCTATGTTGATGCGCGCGACGGGCGTGTCATTCAGAGAATCGATCTCGTCAGGTACGCCGCCGGCAGGGTGTACATGGATTCGCCCGAGCGCGACGGGGCGACCATGGGCGTCACGATTCCGAACCTCGACACCTCGGGCTTTCTGCGCGGCCCCTATGCCGACGTCTACAGCAACTGCCGGCCGCCGCTCACGTGCAAGGACGCAAACCGGCAATCCAAAGCCGACGGAAACGGTGATTTCCTCTACGACCCCGCCGAGCCGGACCTAACCGATCCGTTCGCCGAAGTCATGACCTTCTACCACATGAACAGGGCGCGCGACTGGTTTAGGTCAATCGGCGTAAGCGCCATGGACGTCAAGGTCCAGGCGGCCGCGAACTGCTCGTCGTATCTCGTCGGCGTCCCGTGCAACGCCGGCTGGTCGGCGGGGGCCATGATGATCGGCATCTGCCTCGGCGCCGACCCGCTCAACAAGGCGCACAGAACCATCAACTTCGCATACGACGCCGACGTCATCATGCACGAATACACGCACGGCTTTGTCGAAAAGACGAGCGCGATCATCGCGACGCTAGACGCTTTCGGTTGGACCGGGATGTCTGACGGGATCAACGAGGGCGCGGCCGACTTCGTCTCGGGGTTCATCACCGACGATGACGTCCTGGGGCGGCACGCGTCGCTCGCGTGGGGGCCGGAGACCGTGCGGAACATGTCCGACTTCCGCGCATGTCCCGAGAACCTCGTGGGCGAGGCGCACGAGGACGGGCGGATATTCTCCACGGCGACGTGGGAGGGCAAAAGGCTCTCGGGCCACGACCCCGCCGCCGGGAAGGCAGTGGCGCTGGCCGTCGCGTCGCTCCCAAAAACGCCGCCGCTCAAGGACGCCGCCGAAGCCGTCGTGTCGTATGCGCTGCAGGTGAGCGGAAACCCGCTGGCCGACGCCTTTCGTTTTGCCTACGAGACCTACGGGCTCCTCGACTGCGGCAAATTGATTGAGGTCCCAAACGGTTACAACGCGACCGGGCGGATATATTCGCGGGCCGACGGGGCGCTGCAGCCGTTTCTCGCCCAATACGTCTACACGGTGCCCTCCGGGGCGGCGTCGATGGAGATGGCGATAAAGGCCTGGTATCAGGATTCGGGAAACGACGCGCTTTCCAACGTGACCTTCTACGTCAACCACGGCGACTACGTGAAGTTCGTCCCCGACAACACCGTGGCCACATATACGCTCATCGGCGATCCTGAGAGGACCATCAACAACCCCGTGCCCGGCAAGTACTATGTGCTCGCCGCGGGCGAGAACAGCACGTTCGTCTGGTCGTGGGAGTTTAAGCTCACGTACTCGTCCGCGGATGCGCCGTCGATCGCCTCGCTTGGCCCGGCAAGCGCAAGACAGGGCGAGACCGTCCCCGAGATCACCGTGAGAGGTTCGGATTTCGTCTCCGGCGCCGCGTTGGAGATGGGCCACGGCATCACGGTTGGCGGCACGGCATTTGTGGACCAGTCCACGCTCAAAGCGACGAACGTGTCCGTCCACCCGGCGGCGGTCCCGGGGAAGCGGGACGTGTCGGTTTCGACGCCCTCGGGCCAGAGCGCGACGGGGACGGGGATGTTCACCGTGGTCGAAGTGCCGAGGCTGGACGGCGGTTTTGACGCGACCGTGCCCGACACGTCCTATCCCTCCGATGGGTCCACGGACGGCGGCGCGGCTGACGGGGCGCCGGCGGATCGAGGGACGACGGACGACGGGACGATGGATGCGGCCTATCCGTCCGATGTGCCCGATCCGTCCGACGGTTCGGGCGATTCCGGTTCCGCCGCCGACACCGGACTTGCTGACGGCGGCGCCGCGTGCGAATGCGACGTCACGTACGATTGCGACCCCGACTGTCCCTGCGACCCCGAGTGCGCGGCGGCGTGTGAGTGCGACGTCACGTACCATTGTGACTCCGGCTGCCCCTGCGACCCCGAGTGCACGGTTCCGGAGACCGACGCGGGTGCCGGTTCCGCCGCTGACGCGAAGGAGGTCCCGCCCTCCGAAGCTGGCGAAGGCGGCGAAGGTGGGTGCTCCTGCGCGACCATGCGCGTCCGGTGAAGGGTTTGACCTGGAGGGGCCCGAGGCGGCGTGCCCTTCGGGGCCTACAACGAATACACCTCGTCACCCAGAAGCGAAATCCAGTTCTGTTCGAGGATCCGCGCGGTCTCGTCGATCTTGTCCACGCCAAGTATGACGATCGTCTCGGGGCCGAGGCGGTTGATCGTGGCGTGGAGGTACAGGCTCTTGATGGCCCGGCCTCTTCCCGCTCCGGCCCCGTCGAGCACGAACTCGTCGGGGTAGACGCGCGCCCCGGGCTTTCTGAACTCCACCGGTTCCATGAGCTGGCCCATCATTCCGTCGGCGAGGACCATCACCGGGTTGCGGTACCGGTCGGCGAGGCCCGCAAACATACCACACCGCCCTGACATACGGCGATCATTTGTGTGACGCGTGTGACGCGGAGGTCCGCCTCGATCCTACCGGCAGTCACAGACGACGGTCTCGCCGTCGTAGACGAGCTGGCCGTTCCAGAGGCAGCCGCCTTCGACTTCTTCGGAGCACTGGAGCGGGGCGCCCTGTTTGCACGAGTCGAGGCAGGCGAGACACGCCGCGATCAGCGGGTCGGAACTGGGCTTCGACTCGTCGGCCGCACATTTCAGCGCGCCGCCGCGGCAGGCGTTCCGGCACGACCACGCGTTGGGGAACGTGGCGATCACGCCGGTGACCGTGCAGTCCATTCCGCCTCCCGGCGCCGCGGTGCAGGCGTACTGGTACGCCGAGTATTCGTAGATCATGCAGACCTGGCCCGGGGGGCAGTTGATGGAAACCTGCACGCCGACGCACACGCCCGCCGCGTCACACTCGTGATTCGTCGGGCAGGCTCCGCAACCGCCGCCACAGCCGTCGGGTCCGCACTCCCGGTCGTCGCACGCGGGGACGCACACGCCCGCCCCGGCCGCGTCGCAGGTCAGGCCTTCGCCGCATGTGCCGCAGTCGCCGCCGCAGCCGTCGGGCCCGCAATCCCGCCCGTCGCATGCCTGCCCGCACGCCGCCCCGCACCGGCCGTCGTCAGTGCAGACGTCGTCCGCCGCGCACGTCCCGCACACCCCGCCGCACCCGTCCGCTCCGCACTGCCTGCCGTCGCACACGGGCACGCACCCGTCGGGAATCTCATCTGCGCCGGTACGCGAACCCCCGCCACAGGCGGCGAGGACGACGAAAAACAGCGCGAGAAGACGGGTCATGGAAACGATGAAGTTCATCTCGTGATCAAACCTCGAACCCCCGCGAGTACCGTGTGCCGGCGTTTGCCCCGGCAGATGCCGGGCGTCGTTCGACGATGTGCAGAACTGTGCACACAACGATTTCGAGCCTACCCGCCCGGCATTCCGCTGTCAAACTCGATCCGATCGCCCCGGGCACCTCGGACAAAGTCGCCGGTTGCGATCAGTTTTCAGCTTTCGGCAACAACCCAAGTTCTGCCCGACTGGCGGTCAAGAGGAAGGTCCGCTTCTCGAAACAAAGCTGGCGCGAGCTCAACGAGATCGCCCGGATCTGGAGTCGGGGCGGCACGCTCGTGAGTCCCTCGCAAGTGGCCACCTCTATTCTCGACCTCACGATCCATGCCTTCAAGGAAGAGCGGGACCGGAAGCGGGCGAAGGAGTGCGCGTAGATACGGCGAACAAACCCCGTAGTCGATCCGATTGCCGGCCCGAGCCGCAACCGCGAGGGAGCGGTACGGCAGGCGCTTTTTTTTCGCTTCCGTTCTGCCGCACCGCCGCGAGCGCACGAAGAGTTGATGGAGGAGCACGCCCATGCACAAAGATGAAATTGTCGAAGAAGTGCGGGAGATCCGCCGTGCCCACTCGGAGGCCCACACCACTGCCCGCCAAAAGGCGCCCGGTTGTCGGATGGCTGTGTCCAATCGTTCCGCGTTCACCCTCCGGCGATCTTTGCGTAGAAGTGCTCGTCGTACGGCTGGCCAGCTTTGAAGAGGCGGGCGCGGAGGATGGTTTCGAATTGGTAGCCGGCCTTTTCGAGGACGCGCGTCGAGGCCTTGTTCCAGGGATAGACGCCGGCCTCCATCCGGATGACGCCGCGGTTTTCGAAGGCGTGCGCCGTGGCGAGCGTGACCGCCTCGGTCATGATGCCGCGGTTCCAGTACCGGCGCCCCAGCCAATAGCCGATCATCGCGGTGCGCGGGTGGACCTCGTCAATGATCCCGAACCCGACGCCGCCCGCGGCCTCGCCCTGGACCTCGACGGCAAGGAACTCCTGCCCGGGGGACCGGTTTTCGCACGCCGAGATCCACTCGCGCGCGTCGGCCTCGGTGTACGGGACCGGGAAGCGGTCGGTGAGACCCCTCGCGACCTCGGGGTCGTTGGCGTTCCGTACGAGGGCGTCGACGTCCTCGGGCCGGTACGGACGAAGCGAGCACAACCTTCCGACTATCGACGTCACTGTTGACGCTCCGCGGTCGAAGTAGTATTCACAGTATCATGGAAAGACGCGATTTCGTAAGGCTCACGCTTGCGGCCGGCGCCGGCTTGGCCGCATCGCCCGCGCTCGTCACGGGCTGCGCGTCCGTCCCCGTGTCCAAGGGGGCGCAGACGATTGACGACCTCCTGCATCTTGGCCCGCGCGTCATGTGGGTCGCCGCGCACCCGGATGACGAGGCGCTGGTGGGCGCCATACTCGCGCGGTCGAGCATTGTGCTCGGGAACCCCTTGTACATGCTGATCCTCACGCACGGGGAGGGAGGCGAATGCTGTCGCCCCGAGGGGTGCAAGCCCGACCTCGCGACGGTCCGCGCGGCCGAGATGAAAAAGGTGGCCCGGCTGTACCGGGCCGAGCTTCAGCACGAGCGGTTCTTCAACGCGCCGCTCCCCGTCGAGAGTTTTCCTCCAAGGCACGAGATCGCCAAACGCTGGATTGCGAAGCAAGACCCGACATCGATTGTGGCGGCGGCCATCCGGAAGTTCAGGCCCGACATCCTGTTCACGTTCGACCCCGACAACGGATTCACGGGCCATCCCGAACACCAGCTCGCCTCGCGTTTCGTTTCGACGGGCGCGCGCCTCGCGTTCGAAGGCCCCGTGGAGAAAGGCGGCCCGCAGGCGCACAAGATCACGCACGTGTTCTACGGCCTAAACCGCTACTGGCCGTTTGTGCTCCTCGGCGCCGCCGACCCCGGCCCCGTGACCGACGAGTTCGACGCGACGCTCCCGTGCGTGGGGGGCAAGACCTGCCGCGACGTGATGGGCGAGATCTCGAAGTGCCACCGCTCGCAGGCCAACGACATGGGTACGGTGAGGAGCATGAAACGCTGGATCGACCGCATCTACCTGCGCCGCGCCGACCCGTATCACGACCAGCTCGACCCGCTCGACCCGGGATTCAAGCCGGTGTCGTGAGTGCGAGGGCCGCACCCGGGCATTTGACCGCAGAGGGCGCAGAGAGCGCAGAGAAATAACAAGTGCTTTTCAACCACAGAGAGCACAGAGATCACGGAGAACTCCCCGGTCCTCGCGCTCCTGCATGAGTGATCTTCTCTGCGTTCTCTGCGCACTCTGCGGTTACGGTGCGTTTCTGCGCCGTCTACCGTTTGTCTCCCGCCTTCGGGTGGCAGCCGGCGCAGGCCTGGGGGCCGCCGCCCTTGCCCTTGTGGCAGCCGAGGCACTGCTTGTGGTAGGCGTCCATCAGGCCGAGTTTCTTCTCCCCTTTGACGCTTGCGCGGGTGTTGTGGCATTCGCGGCACGGCGGGGTTTTCTCGACCTCGCCCTGGTGGTGATGGCACTCGGCGCACGCGTCCGCCATGTCCAGGTGGAGTTTGTGGTCGAACCTCACCGGGCTGTAGTCCCGCGCGATGTGGCCCAGGGAGATCTTTGCCGCCACGCCCTGCGGCTGGGTTTCCTTGGGGGCGGGGCCGCCCTTCCGTTTCTCGTGGCACTCCTCGCATCCCAGCGGACCGCTCCCCGACTCGCGGTGGCAGTTCATGCACTGCCGGTGATACGCGCCCTTGAGGCCCGGTTTCGAAAGCGTCTTGAACGGTTGGCCGTGGCACTCGCGGCACGGGGGCGTGCGCTCGACCTCGCTGTGGTGGTGATGGCAGACGTCGCAGCTCTCGGCGTAGGAGACGTGCGCCCTGTGCGAGAACTTCACCGGAACGTAGAGGTCCGTGAGGTGGTACAGGACGCTCGTCTCCGGGCCGTCGGAGGCCTTCAGGACGTTCCCCGTCTCTTTCGGTTCGACGGACGGGCAGACGGGGCAGGGCGGACATCTCTTTTGGGCCTGCGCCGGGGCTGGCAGGGCGGTGTCCTTCTGGCAGCCGGCGGCCGCAAGGCCGAAGAGCGCGATCGCCGCCGACGACGAAAAGCTCCCTTTCTTTCGTGCTCCGGTCGCGTTCATGATGCGCGGCTCCTTCCGGCGATTACCGGGAAGTTCATGACCGTGAATCGGTATGCCAGTACGAGCGTCGAGATGAGCGCCGCCGTGACGGCGATCTCGCCCGGCGACGGGAAGTAGGCCTTCGCCGCAAAGGGCGGAGAGTACGCGACCAGGAACACGTTTAGCCTGTTGAGCGCGACCCCCAGCACCACCATGAGAGCCGCCGCGAACAGAAGCGGGGGCGAACGCCGGACGCGCCGGAAAAGGAGCATGAAGAGGGGGGTCGCCACGCCTCCGATCATCTCGGCTGCGAACCACGGGGCCACGGGTGAGCCTCCGACAAGATGGCGCCACGTTCCACGAATCGACATGTCGCCGACCTTCATTGCGAGGTACAGGCCGAGGAAAACGGGTATGAACCGGGCGAGCGGGCCGAGAACGTCCATTTCGGGTTCCAGTTTGAGCGATCGGGAGGCGATCATGGATTCCACAATCACCATCGGGTAGCCCACTGCAATCGCCGACATCAGGAACAGAAGCGGCGAGATGGGGGTGAACCAGAGCGCGTGCATCTTTGTCGGGGCGATGAGCATGAGTGTTCCCAGCGAGGACTGGTGCAGGCACGACAGGACGACCCCGGCAAGTATCAGGAAAGGAAGTGCGCGATCCATGACGCGGCCCGTGAGTGTGAGTGCCGAGTGGATCGGCCGGCCGAGGGCCGTGAACGGTCGGGGAAGGGCCACGCCGTCCTTGTACCGTTCGACCACGATCGGGAGGAATTCGAGGTAGAGCACCGCAAGGTAGCTCATCACGCAGATGCCGACCTCGAACAGCACCGAATTGCCCTGCCAGTAGATCATCGGGTGCCAGATGGCGTAGGGACGCCCCAGATCGACCAGCAGCCCGACGGCGACGAACGTGTACCCGAGCATGGCGGTGAGCAGCGCGGACCGGACGACCGCGCGGTAGCGTTCGCCGCCGAAGACGTATGCGAGGGCGCCGGTGGTGAACCCTCCGGCCGCCAGCGCCACGCCGGTTGCGACGTCCACCGCGATCCACAAACCCCACGGATACTGGTCGCTCAGATTGGTCACGGCGGAGAGCCCGGAGATGAGGCGCCATGCGGCGAAGATGCCTCCGACCGCGACAACCGCAAGCAGCGCGAAAACCCCGGACGTGAAACAAGGAACGGTGCGAACGGGTCTTGGGGCGATCTCTGCGCTCATCGCGATCCCGATCCTTTTCCCCCTCCGTTTTCTTTCCTGTCCGAGCGGTCGCGGAACATGTACATCACAAGCCCCAGAAGCGAGTATGCCGCGGCGGGGAATATGAACCCGTTGAAGATGCCGTGTTGGATCGCCTCGGTCAATCTCGGGGGCGCCTCCGCCGGCAGTGCCAGGAAGCCGAGTTGCGCAAACGGAACCGGCGATATGTACATCCACGCGGTGCCGCCCACCTCGTGCTCGCCGTATATGGCGGGGACGTGGGGGCCGTGCTTGCGGTGCCGGGTGCCGGGGTTCGAGATGCGTTCCCGCGCGAGCGAAAGAACGTCGGCGCGCGGGCCGAACTCGATGGCCTCCTTGGGGCACATCTTCGCGCAGGCGGGCACGCCGCCTTCCTTCGAGACCCGCTCGAAGCAGAAGTTGCACTTCGTCACACGCGGGGTGAGCGGATCGCGGTATTCGTACGCGGGGACCTGAAAGGGGCACGCCACCATGCAGTACCGGCACCCGAGGCATCTTGACTTGTCGTACACCACGGCGCCGTTGGGCTCCTTTGTGAGCGCGCCCACGATGCACGCCGATACGCACGCCGGGTCGTTGCAGTGCATGCACTGAACCTTGACGTAGACCGGCTTCTCACGCCCGGCGACAGCGACCTTGTTGACTATCGTCAATGCGCGGTCCGTGGGGCGGCGGGGCCTTTCGACGACGCTCAGATCGTCAAAAGGACGGTCGGGCGGCGGCAGGGCGTTGGCCTGGTTGCACGCCAGTTCGCATTTCCGGCAGCCGTCGCACAACGCGAGGTCGACGAGGCAACCGTATTCGCGGGCGGGAGGCCGCGCCCCGGACAAGGCGCGCGACGGTGCAGCCACGATCGACCCGCCCGCCGCCGCGGCGACAGTCAGAAACCTCCGTCGAGAGATGTTCACGGGCGCCCTCGTTTCGCCCCTCCTTCTGACACCAGTCTAGCGATGATGGGGCCGGGGTGCAAACCGGAGGTAGATAGATATTTTTTATGATAGGGTGAAAACTCGACCGGCGGCGTGACACGTCCCCGTCACCAGGATGTCATTGTGGCTTGGCGGGATGACAGCTCTCGCATGTCGTCGGGCCGCCGGTCTCGGGGCGGTGGCACGACTTGCATTGGCGGTGGTAGGCTTCCTCGAGACCCGGTTTTTTTGATCCGGGGGCGGTCTGCCGCGTGTTGTGGCACTCGCGGCAGGGGGGTGTCTTTTCGACCGGTCCGTGGTGGTGGTGGCACTCGTCGCAGCGGTCCGCCGTCTCGGTGTGAACAAGATGGTCAAACGTCACAGGCTGGTATTTCCGGCTGAGGTGGCCGAGAGTCACCACGTGGGGAGCGAACGCACGCGGTGGCTCATCTTTCTTCCCGGGCGATTTCTTTTTCGCGTGACAGCCGTCGCAGCCCAGCGGTCCTTTGCCGCCCACGCGGTGGCAGTTCATGCAGTGCCAGTGGTACGCGGCCTTCAGCCCGGGTTTGACCTTGCTCTCGAACGGGAGGCCGTGGCACTCGCGGCACGGGGGCGTGCGTTCGACCTCGCTCTGATGGTGGTGGCAGGCCCCGCACTCCGTCCCCGCCTGATGGCGTTTGTGCGAGAACGTGACGGGTTCGTACGTTTCTGAAAGGTGGTAGATGACGCTTGTCGGGGGACCGCCGTCAGCGGAACTCCCCGCGTCGCCTGCCGCGGACGCCGGCTGGGCCGCCAGCGCGACTGCGGAAAGGAAGACCACGATTATGCCCAGGCCTCTCATCGTGCGCCCGTAACCGATCCTTTGGGTTGAAACGATACGCCAGACAGTTGTCCGTCGTCTGACCGGAAGATTACGTTTTGGCGGTCCGGCAGTTCCTAAACTTTCTTCCGGTCGCCCGGGCAGCCGGGGACTCTGCACGCCTCGCAGCGGTCGTCGCAAGGCTCGATGTGGGTCAGGACGCGCGCGCCGGGGAATCTGGCGCGGATGTCCCGCTCGATGTGGCTGGCGAGATCGTGCGCGTTTCGCACGGACTCGGCCGCGTGCACCTGGATATGGACGTCGATCATCCGCGTGCCGCCCGCTTTTCGCGTGGCGAGCTTGTGAAACGACGCTATCGAGTGCGACCGGTCGGCGATTGTCTTTTCGATCTCCTCCACTTCGGCCTGCGGGAGCTGCTGGTCCAGGAGGTCGCTTCCGGCCTTCCAGGAGAGCCGGACGCCCAGCCAGATGATGTAAAACGCGACGAGGACCGAGATTGCCGGATCGAGCACGTGCAGGCCGGTCAGGCGTATCGCAATCAGTCCGGCGCCGACTCCGAGGGAGGTGTAGACGTCCACCATGAGGTGCGCCGCGTCGGTTTCGATTGCTATTGAATCGGTGTCGCGTGCCACTTCTGAGAGCTTCCGCGCCACGAAGAAATTGACCACCGCCGACAGGATCATCACGGCGATCCCGAGATCCAGAAACCGAACTTCACCCGGGTTCGCGATCTTCCCCGCCGACTGGTAGATTATCACGCCCCCGGCGGCGACGATTAGCGCCGCCTCGAGCAGTCCCGACAGGTTTTCGTATTTCCCGTGGCCGAACGCGTGGTCTTTGTCCGGGGGTTGAGCGGCCTTGCGCACGGCCCCGTACGCGATGACCGCCGCCAGGAAATCGTTCGCGGAGTGCACCGCCTCGGCAACGATGGCCATCGAACCCGCGAGAATACCTACGGCGAGCTTGAACGTGACAAGCGCCGCGTTCGAGGCTATCGAGAGCTTCGCCCACCGGATCTTCGTTGCGTTCTTGTCGGCCGTCACGTGCCCGATCCTAGCATTTTTGCAGGGCCGGAAAAACGAAAAACCCCCGCCTGGGGGCAGGCGGGGGTTTGGGCGGATCGAATCGGCGTCAGAACCTGACGCCCAGGTATCCCCTCAGGCGCTGGGCTGTCTCGGCGCCGAGGTCCATGTTCACGTCGAGGTCGGCGTCGCTCCGGACGTGGTTCATCCCGAGGTTGTCCATCCCCGAGAACGGGACCAGAACGCCGTAGTCGAGCCCGGCGGTGAAACCGTCCTCCGAAAGGTAGAAGATGTGGAAGTCGAACTCGAGGCCGAGCGGCGCCTCCTGCCCGGGTGCCGATTCGGCGAACATCGCCTGCGAATAGACGAGGTCCATGCCGACGCCGAAGCCCTCGGCTATGAGATACGAGATCGAGGGTTTGACGTACCAGGCGTCGGTGAATTGGCCTATGACCTCGCGCCACAGGACCATGTCTATGCGATAGTCGGGGTTGAAGCGAAAGTTCGTGATGTTGCGGTCCTTCACGAGCGATCCGTTCGCGAGATAGTAGTCGCCGAACTGGCGCGGCCCGAACGGGTCGAGCGCGTAGCCGCGGGTCTTGGTGCCGTTCTCGATGTCATAGACGGGTTTGGCTATGGGGTTGAGCCCCCAGCCGGGGGCGTCGTCGCCCGAGGCCATGCCGGCTTCGAGGCCCACCTTGAGCTTGTCGCGGAGGAACTTGTAGTCGGCCTGAAGGACGCCGCCCCACTGGAAGATCGAGAGGTCCAGCGCGTCGGCCTCGGCCGCGGCGCCCGGCGCGTCGCCCGGATAGACGTCGGCGTTCTTGTTGGTGGCGTCGCCAATCTCGCCCACGATGAAGTCCACCTCGAACTCGATGTGGAGCTTTCTCCACATGAGTTTGAACCACGGGCTCCCGATGTACAGCTTGACGTCGCGCCGCACGAGGTTCTGGGCGCGGTCGGGGGCGTTGCCCGTCTGGTAGTAGTCGGGGAAATCGTACGACTGAAGGCGCAGGACGTTGTACACGCCGTAGTTGAGCACGGTCTTGTTGTTTTCGAGCGCCTCCTTGATCTCCCCGGGCTTGTCGCGGCGGGCCACCGCCAGGACATACTGCTGGACGTCGTCGCGCTGTTCGGCGTCGATGGGCTGGTAGTAGAACTCCTGCGGATAGCCGGTCCCCTTGGTGGTGACGCCCTCGGACTGGAAGTCGATGGCCGGGATGATGTAGTGGTTCAAGACGCGCGTGATGAACATGACCCTGTCGGCGTTGGCCCCGCCGTCGCAGTCGAAACAGTTCCCGTCGTTGACCAGGATGCCCAGGCCCCAGTGAGAGGGCATGCGGCCGAACCTGAGCTGGCCGAACGGCGTGTCCACCTCGCCCCACGCCCTTTTGAGCGTGATCGAATCCGTGTACGAGTTGTTCCCCCGGTTCGGCGCGACCTGCGTCTGCGAAAACGCCGGCAGCGGGTAGTACGGATTCAAGCTCACGCCGGTGTACGCCTCGGGGGTGGACCCGAGGACAAGGTTGTCAAGCATGTCGATCTGCGCGATGATCCTGATCTCGTCGCTGATGTTGAGCGTCGGCTCAATACGGAACCGCATGTTGGCGCCGGCAAGCGTGTTCCCGCTCATCGGCTCGGACTTGGGCATCTGGGTCGGCGTTCCGCCGACGCGCGCCGTGATCGGCGGAAGCACCCGGGAGCTGTACTGCCCGGTGATGAAGTTGAAGGTGCCCAGGTCCAGACCGTAAAAGAGGTCGCTTCTTAAGCGGTAGTACCCGTGGAGTTCCAGGAATTTGAGCTGTGGCGCGGCCTCCTCCTCGCCCTCTTCCTTCTCGGCGGCGGCGAGGTTTGGCGCGGGGAGACACATGCACAGCACTGCGGAAAGGCAAAGCACAATCGAAAAGCGGTGTCCGTTCATCGTCCCTCCTTAGTATCTGGGAGTCACTTCAACACGGGGGCTTTTATCACCGGGACGCGGGATGGTCAAGAATACCGATCTCTATCTCCGATTTCGGACTACGTCCTGAAGTGCCGCCGTCGCGCCATAAGTCAGCGAGCGCCGGCGGATTCACTCCGCCAGAGCGAGCAGGGGGACCGGGGGAGAAGTCCGCATGGCGGCCCCTGGCAAAACGTCACCCGGTTCCCGTGCGCACCCGCCGCCGGCCCACCCACGTATTCGAGAGTTGTTCCGAATTCGAGAGATCAGTTGCCCAGGTTCAGTGGTTGCGGCTCGGCCTCGCTGTTGTTCGTGAAGGCGGTTTCGAGCGCGGGGTCGGGTTCGAAGTTCTGGGAGTTTAGGGCATCGAAGTCGGCCTTGATCTTTTCGAACGCCGCGTCTTTGACGTCTATCCGGTAACCGTCGTTTTCCTTCGGGTGGTAGAGGCCCCAGTCCACCTGTCCGGTGAAGAACTTCCACGTCCACGGCGCCCAGTGGACGCCGCGTTGGTTGAGCATCGAAAGGACCTCGTCCATCGCCTCCGCGGCCCATGTCCCGCTGTCTGTCCCGTCTGCGGCGTTGAACTCGCCCAAAAAGAGCGGACAGTTGAAACGATCGTAGTACCTGCCGATCTTCGAAAGCTCGGTTTCGATCTTCGAAAGGTAGTCGTCGGCTGAGACGCCGCCGGGGTACATGTGGACCGAGAACATGGCGTTCTCCCAACCCATCTCCGAGGGCGAGGCGAGCATATCGGCGGGCTTGTAGCCGTCCTCGGCCATCACGATGTGTTTTGCGTCGACTTCCCGAATGGCGCTGTAGAGCGCGTCGTGCACGGCGACATACGCGTCGCGGTCGGGGAAGTTCATCGGCTCGTTCAATAGATCGTAGACGGCCACGTGCGGGTCGTCTTCGAAGTAGGCGGCGATGGCCTTCCAGAGCCGTGCGGTCTTGTCGATGCACGCCTGTTCGGTCCACAGGTGGCCGCCGTCCTCGATCCCTGTGTGCCAGGCCGTGCTCTGCCCGCCGGGCGCCCCATGGAGGTCGAGCATGAGATAGACACCGTGCCTGCGCGCCCACACGGCGATGTCGTCAAGCCTCCGCCAGCCTTGGGGCTTGAACCCGTTTTGGCCCTTCCAGTCGGTTTCGAGGGCGTCGTACCAGATGGGGACGCGAATGAGGTTTAGCCCCAACTCCGCCACGCGCCCAACGTCAAGTTCGGTGACGTAGTGATCCTGAAATGCGGCGCGAAGCTCTTCGGACTTTTCGAACCCGAACCGGCCCCAAAGCCAGCGCCAAAGGCTCCGCTCCTCGAAGACCCACGGCTCGGAGTCGAACCACGCCCAGAACGCCTCGACCCCGGCTTCCTCTTCCGCCGTCGCATGCCTCTTCGTGTATTCGCGCCATTCCCGCACCAGCACCCAATGCGGTTTCTTCTCGGAGATCCAGTCGAGGATGTTCTGGCTTCGGGCCTCTTCTACAAGCTCCGCCACGCCGAACTCCGCAGCTTTTCCGGGGATCATGTCGAGCAGGTCGTCCTCGAAGAGCACGCCGATCCCCGGAATCCAGTTCTCCATCATGAGCCACGACCCGAAGTTGACGCCCCGGAGCGCCACCCGGTTCCCGCCCTCGTCCACGATGTCGGTGCCCGACACGTGCAGAAACGGAAGCGTAGTCGGCTCGGTGGGCGGGGTGCGCACCGGAAACGCCTGCGCGTTCGGCTCGCAGAACCCGTACACGGGCTCCGCCGCCGCGTCGGGCGAACCGCCGTCGGCCACGGGTCCGGCGTCAGGGATCGATCGCGCGTCGGCCGGGCCGTCGGCCGGCGTTTTTTCCGAGCCTTCCCCGCAGGCGGCAAGAAGCAGGGGGAGCACGACGGCGAGCGGAATGAGTATTTTGCGAACGTCTCCGGTCATGGTCGTGTGCTCCGAGATCTGCGTCGAGAACTACCAGCAGAAAAAATGCAACGCAAGTTTGTTCGATGCGAACAAAAGGTATTTTTCACGCAAAGACGCCAAGACGCCAAGACGGAAACGTGTGGTCCAGATGGCCTCTTTGCGGCTTTGCGTGAGACAGCCCCGAAACGACAGCCCCTTCCAATGTTGCCCCGCAGGGCGTACAATGGTACCGGGACGTCCGAAGTGCGGACGAACGCGGGAGGGCATGCCATGAAGACCAGGTCGATGATGTTCGTTGCGGTTCTTGCGTTCTCGATGCTGATTCTGGCGGCTTCGGCCGCCAGGGCCGCGGATCAGCCCTCGGACAAGGCCGCCGCGCAGGCGGGTTGCGACGCGGTGCCGAAGTGCTGGAAGGTCGTCGAAAACGGCAAGGATGTCGTCAAGTGCGACACGACGAGAATCTGCGGCAAACCCCACGCCCCCCAGGCCGTCTACCTCCTCCCCCGCGCAACCCCCGTGACCCCCGGCGCGGAGCTGTCGGAGAGTTTCATCCCCAAGATCATCAAGTCGGTCCGCGAAGAGCCGTTTTGAAACTGGCCATCAGCGCGCCGGCGCGATAGCCGCGAGGCTTTACCTGTCGCCCGGCGCGAAGTCGCCGTACCTGATGATCGCGGCCGACACGGTGCCTTCGCCCACCTTGATGGTCGCACCTTTCTCGCCCACGGCAAAATCGTAAAACGCCATGCCGCCTTGAAGCATGTCCACCGGAGCGCCATCCCAGGGCGTGCGCGCCAGGACAGGGTCGGACGAACCGTTGATTTCAAGGAACGTCATCGAGAGTCCGCGGTTCCCGCCGGCCGGGTCCGCAGTGACGGGCATGAAATGATAGCGGGGATCGGCCGGGATGAAATCCGCCATGCTTTTCGGAAGCGACGACGCCAGGAGCGCAACGGACAGGTCGGGCCACCAATCGGTCAGCGGCGGGAGCCGCGACTCGCCGCAGGGCGATTCGGTGAAGCTGTCGATGAACGATCGGCCGCCCGTATCGGTGACCTGCGCCCCAAGACCCTCGACGGTGAAACCTCCGGCCTGTTCGATGAGATATTCGATCGCCACGGCGCCGAACCCGTAGGCAATCGCGTTGCTCTTGGGGTCTTCAAGATACTCGTTCTCGAAAAGCGAAGCGAGCGAGAACTCGCCGGGGTTCTGGAGTGCCAAGATGTGAAGGTAAGAGTACGTCGCCTCCCCGCTCCACGAGAATGCTGTTTCGGCGATTCCTTCAACCGCGTATCTGTCTCCGCTCAGGCCGGGGGGTATGTTGTCGGGGTTGTCGAAATAGGGCGAGTAGCGACTGCCGTCATAGATCAGGTGCTGGAGTTCGTGCGCGATCAGGGCCGGGAGGAAAAGCTGGTAGTCCAGCATCGTGACGGCGAGCGTCACCACGTAGATAATCTCGCCGAAATCGTAGTCGCCGAACGTGCCCGGGGGAAAGAGCGTTGCCGGCGTGACGAATGCGGCGGTGCCGGGGTCGTCGTTGGCGGAAGTGATCAGCATGTCGATCTTCCCCGACCCGTCGACGTCGGTGGTTTTCCCGTACAGCGCGGTGATCCTCCCAACGACGTTTTTGTCGACCGAGTCGGCAAGGTCGCGAAGGACCGCGGTTTCGATCCGGGCGGCGTCGTTTTCGTCGACCCAGACGTTCACCTTGTCTCGCGAAACCGAGAGGACGGCGTTCCTCGAAAGCCTCTCGCCGGAGTGTTGCGGGACGTTGAACGTCCTTTTGTCACCCGGCGCCGCGGCAGGCACGGTCGGCGGACGCGGCCCGCCCGTCCGCTTTTCCGAATGATTGGGCAGACGATGTCCGGGCGTCCCGCACGCCGGGTGCGAAAGGGCGTTTTGGGGACGAGGCGGCGGCGCCGGCGGCGGGGCGAGAAGGGCGCCGCGTTCCAACGAAAGCGCCGAAAAAATATTTCCCCATCCCACTTCGGCGTCGACAAGCGCGGCCGCGTAACGGCCCGGCGGGAGATCGAGCGTGGCGCCGGCCTTGACCCGTTCAATCTCCCCCAGGCGCAGGGCGTCATTTGTGCAGGCGGTGTTCAGGCAGACCTTGTCCGTCGGGCAAGGCTGTTTTTTGTAGTACGTTCCGTTCTCCGAACACACCGAGACGCTCGCAAAATCGGCGGAGCACGTCTTTTCGCCGGGGTTGCAGATGACCGTCGCGCACGCGTTGGCGGCGATCGAACAGATCATGGACGCCGGACACGGGTCCGGGTTCCACGATCCGCCGCCCGGCCCACATACCTCGCGCATCCCATCCGTTCTGCATCGCTGGGCGCCGGGCTCGCATATCACCCCGCCGCAGGCACCCTTTTCGGCGATGCAGAACTCGCCGTTCGGACAGGGAACCACGCCGTACCCCGATCCGCCGGAGTTGCACACGAGCATCTCGGTCGAGGACTCCTGCCTGCACGACGCTTCCCCCGGAGTGCACAGCGACCCGATTCCGCCGTCTGTCGCGGGCGCGGCCGGAGCCGTGTCTCCACCGTCGCCCGAACACGCCGCGGCCATGACGACGACGAACGCGAAAACGACGCCCACAAAGACCCGTGTTCCCCTCATCCGCCGCCCTCCCCGCCCCTTCTCCACCAGAGCCTCCGCCTTTCCGTTGCGTCGTGACAATAACACATGGGCGGTGCGGGTGCCAGAGCCTCCCGCGCAGCGGGTGCGTTGCACAAACCCGAGTATTCGACAATCCGACCTGCACCGCTCCCTTACGGTCGCGGCTCGGGACGAAACGAGCCGCGCGCGTCAGCAAGCGGTCCACATCTCCCCGAGCCTGTGCAACGCACCCCGGCGCAACTCGCCGCCCGCGC
The DNA here is from genome assembly GCA_016218965.1 of Deltaproteobacteria bacterium. Classification (GTDB taxonomy): domain Bacteria; phylum Myxococcota; class SpSt-1050; order SpSt-1050; family JACRCP01; genus JACRCP01. The sequence continues at coordinate 22,897 of JACRCP010000263.1, forward strand.
CCGCCGGCGGGATCTCCTGACGTCGCGGCAAAGCCGTGGATTTTGGGTTGCCACGGTGGTATGTTCCTGTCCAACGAGAAACCGTCGCCTGCCCGTGGTGCGCGAGGTGATGTGTCGTGGCCACAGGGCCGTACAGGACAGATTCGGTTGTGCGGCGCGGGACGCGCGTGGGGGTTGCGTCGTGTCTGGCGATTGCGCTCGGACTGGCGTTCGACGTGCTGGCCGCGGAGCCGTCCCCAAAACCCAATGAGCCTCCATCGTCTGACGCCGGCGGCCGTCAGGTTTCGGTGTTGAGCAAGCGCCTCAGCAAAGACGGCGCGTTTGAGATCGAGCTCAGTCAGTCCACGGCTTTGAGCGACTTCTCCAACCTCCTGACGCCCACGGGGCTCGCATTCAAGTACCACTTCACGGGCGAGCTTGGCGTGGGCCTTGGCGCAAGCTACGACTGGGACACGCAGAACTGGGACGCAGTCCGGGAGAGAGCCTTCGCCGATTGGCGAACTCGCAGGTGGGAGACGGTGAGCAAACCGGTGGCCACCACGGACCTGATTCTGGAGTGGTCGCCGATCTACGGGAAGTTCTCGCTGGGCCGTGTGGTTCCCCGTTACTACATCAGGTTCTTTGCGGGCCCGGCTTTCGTGATCTCGAGCCACCGGTATCCCGAGGGGCCAGACAAGTCGATGTTCTCGCCGGGTGGCGTAGTCGGAGTGGGTCAACAGTTCGTCCTGGGCAGCAACTTCGCTCTGGGCTGGCACCTCGGTGACTACTTTTTTTCGGAGAACGTGACCTTCAACAGGATGGCGGACGGGGCAAAAAGCGAAAAGGAAGAAGAGAGGCATTTCCGCAACAGACCGGTCTTCGGTCTGGACCTGAGCTTCTTCTGGGGCGGAAAACCGGCGGTCTACACCGACGCACTGGAGGAGATCGCCGCTCCGAAACCGGAAGCCGCCGCGTCGGCCGAAAAGACCGGCGGCAAGAGGCGCGCGGTGATTCCCGGGCTCCAGATCGCCACCGGCACCAGCTACGCCGACCCCGAGGCCCTGGCGCTCCTGGAAGGTGGATTCTCGCTTTACAACCAGAACGTCTCGTTTGACCTCACCGCGGGGCTTGTGCAGAGCCTCAACAAGAAGGCGCTTGGCATGGAGATCCAGTCAAGATTCATCTTCCCGAGCCTGCTTAAGAAATGGGTGCCCTTGGAGTGGTACGTCGGCGGCAGCGCAATCACGCTCAACACGTTCTATGAAGGCGAGCTTGTGAAACCCTGGCGCGAGTACCTCGGCAAGACCGGCGTGGACTACGTCATCGACGAAGGCGAACACTATAGACTGGTGGCGGACCTCGGAGTGAACCTGGGCGTGTTCGAGAGAACCGAGGCTTTCATCAAGGGAGCCCGCGAGGAGACCCGCGACATCCAGGAGTTCTCCGGCGGCGGGCTGCTGATGCTGAGATGTGACATCAGATAGGAGGTGGGAGAATGAAAACGGCTGTGACCCAAAAGGTGATGTTCGTCCTTTTTTTCGCCGCTCTGCCTCTGCAACTGACGTGCTTTCCGAGGGAGGTGGACAGGACTGGCGCCGGCTGGTGCCAGGCGGGGTACTCCGACATTTGCTACGAAGGGCCTGAAGGCTCCTTTGATCTGAAAACAGGACGTGGGTTGGGCGTCTGCAAGTCCGGCCAGTACTACTGTTGGGAAGAGACGCAGCCCGATGGCCAACCCAGAGTCTACCGCGCGTGCCGGAACCAGGTTGTCCCCTCCCAAGAGATCTGCAACGGCCTCGACGACGACTGCGACGGCGTCGTCGACAACAACGGGGCGTGCAGCGAGAACACTTTGGCCGAATTCGAAAACGTCAATGGCATGACGATGCGAGTGATGGCCAACGACAGGATTGGCCCGATGTTCATGGCGAACCGATCGTTTGGTGCACTCTATTGGTGTCGTGGCCCAGATACGGTGGAATGTGCCGAGGACTTCCTGATCTACTACTCCGAAAAATCGTCGTGCCGCGCAGAGAACTCATGCGGCTTTGTCCAGGAGTTGTTTGATGCAGGCGGTACGAGTTGCGAAGAGCGCCGCGGCAAGCAATTGACCGCGGGTGGTGAGACGGTAGCGG
>JACRCP010000266.1 GCA_016218965.1 Deltaproteobacteria bacterium
CCGCTTGCCAGACCGTGGATGTCGAGGTTCCTCAGGGTCACACTCGCCGAGTCCGAAGCGACGATTCCGCGCGATGCCCAGTCGCCAAACGGGTAGTCGTCGCGCTCGCACCGCACCGCCGCGTTCGAGTGGAACTCGACACAGCCCGAACGGTCGTTGATTTCGAGGCATTCGACGGCGGCGTTCGATGTTCCGTTCAGATCGATGATCTGCCACGCGCGCTGTGTACCCCATAGCTCGGGTTTCTGCGTGCACCCCGAGTCCCACCCCGCGCCGACGATTCGTGTCGGGGTTTTCGGCGCGGGGCCGGAGGGGAGGGGAGGCAGGCAGCAGTCGAACGCCCCGGGGGCGTTGCACCAGCCGGCATTCGGCGCGCCGAAGCCCATCATGTAGCTGCCGGGGCCGATGACGAGCGTGTCGCCCGCGGAGATCTTCCAGCTCCCCGACGAATCGAGCGCCCAGAACGGGTGCGCCCACGCGCAGGGCTTGCCGTTCCCCGAGCCCGGATACGCCGCGTCGGCGGTCCCTGTACATTGCGCCGCCGTGCCGCCGTCCGCCCTGATGTAGTACGTGGCTGCGGCGGCCTTCCACTCGAACGACGAGGACAGGACCAGGACAGCAGCGAAAACGCAGATTCGGCTCATGATGGTCCACCTCACTCCCATACCTCCATCTTTGCACGGAGGCGGTTCAGCCACTCCTCCGCAGCCCCTGCGCGCGCCTTGTAGTAGATAGACCCGCCCACCACAACGATCCCGACAAGCAGCAGCAAGACGCCTATGACCGTCATGCGGTAGGCGCTCTCCATCAGCACGATGGTCTTGTACAGGATCGAGCAGAGGTCAACGAGTATCCCGAGGAATCCGAGCGCAATGTAGAGCCTAACCTTGAGCACGGTGCCGACGAGCATCGCGGCGAGTCCCACCCCGATGAGGACGGCATTGAACGCGACCGGGTACGCACCGTCGAGCAGCGCGTAGTACCCCGCCGAACCGATCATGGCCAGCAGGGTGCTGGCTCTTACAAACATGCGCGTTGCGGGCGGGATTTCGCTGCTGAAGAGCTGTACGAGGGTCAACACCCCGACCCCGACAGGGAGGACGTACGCCTGCACGACACGCAACTCGAGCTTCGACCAGAACAGGATCACGATGAACGCCGTGAAGCCGCCGATGGCGACGATGTTGTACTTGGAATCCCGTCCTTTCCTGCCGAGGAACGCATACAGGACGCTTTGCAGCCCTATGACCACCAGCGCCACGTTCGATCCCAGCTCATGGAATAGGGTCCATCCGATCGCAAGCGCAGGGAGCGCGTGCATCGTCCACTTCAGCGGAAGCTTCACGGACTCGTCCCGATCATCCAGCCAGCCCTTCACACCGGTCAGCCCAGCCGACACGGCCAGGGCAGCCCAGACGTCATACTGCGGCATCCACCAGCCGACCGTGAGCACCATCTGCCGCCGCGCGAGGATGAAAAGGCCGAGCAGGCAGGCTTCAACCGCCACCGTGGCAACCATCGAGGGCCGCTCGCTCCCCTCGGCGATCCATGCCGCCGCGAGGCCGATCCAGACGAGCGAGAAGAGGGCGATCTCTCTGTGCGAGTACGCCCTTTCGTAGTGTGCCACGAGGATCACGGCCGAGACTATACACACACACCACGTCAGGACGGCCTGTATCGTCAGCCCGTGACGGCCGAGGACCGTCAGGGTTTGGTTGATGAGCCGCGGCGTCCGACCGCGCACACGCGCAAACTCGGCCGCCCAATATTCCTGGCTGAGCCGCGCGAGCCATGCGATCCCCAGCACGGCAGCGATGCCCGTGAGGATTGGCCATGTCTTCAAAAGCCCTTGGGCGCCGCGTCCGAGCCCATAAACCTGGCTGAAGTAGAGGAGCGCTGGCGGCCAGAGGAGCAGGCTCCCCGCCGCGAGGGGATCCAAGTCGTTCGAAGGTTCGTGCTCATCCCTGACCGCAAGCGCCCAGAGGAGACCGGCGAGCGAGAGCGCCGCCAGTCCACCGATGGACCATGGCCGGTGATAGAGCACATGGGCGATGGCGCCGGCGAGAAACAGCGCTGAAATCCCAAACAATACCGGACGGCCGATGACGCGCGCCCAGAGCCGGTCGCCCGCGGTGAATGTCGCCCACAGCCCGATCAGCACCGCGGCAACGTATTCACGATCGAGATAGCTCGGTACGAGGAAATCGGCATGGAGCGCCAGCGCGGCGAGGACCCCCGCCGTGACATGATACGGCCACATGTGCCCGGCCACTCCCTGGTGGACGAACAACGTTGCCGCGCCGAGCAGAATCGGCGCGACCATGTAAGTCTCGTCATGCCATGCATCATGGAGCCCGAAGGCGACAACGATCGCTGCGCCTGCGAGGAGCACGTTCCCCCATATTGACCGGAGGTTATGCCACACCTTTTCTTCAATGCGACCGGTTGCCTGCACGAGACGTCGGAAAGGAGACTGACCGGCGCCCGCCATGATGAAAAGGTGCGCAAGGACTATTGCCGCCCAGGCGGCCGGTACGGGATGTTCAAACGGGGAGAGCCCGGGAAAGCCTGTCACACTGAAATAAACGCCGGCTGCGAGCGCAAGCCCCCCATATGCCGCGCTCCAGAAGGTCGCCCCGAGGCCGTGCAGACGGAGGAGTACCAACCCGGCGGCAAACACCACCGGCGCGTTGAGATGGTAGTGGTGCGTGTCGACAGGTGTCTCGGGAAAGAGGATCAGATGGAAGATTCCCTTGAACGTGAAGAGCGCAAGCACGAGGAAGCAGAGAATCACGGACGAGTCGCGATATCGTTCTCCATGCTCAACGTGGGCGCCGATCTCTGCCCGGAGGTAGAAGTACAGCGGGGGAAGCCCGATCGCCACGAGTGCCGTGTGCGGGCTCCGGAGCGCGGGGATCATCAGAGCAAAGCACCACATCATGACGGCGAGCCCGAAGTGGTATACCCCTTCGAGCAGCCAGGCATTGCCGGCCATGACGGCTGGCGGTCTTCGCGCCGCTCGGCGGTAGTACAGCCCCGCCACGAGCGCCATCATCCCCGAAATCGCGAACCGTTGGAGGCTCATCGCCTCAAGGTTGGGGTGGGCGAAGTAGTTCAGCGAAAGCAGAAGGAGGACCAGCCCGGCAACGACAAGACACCCCTCGGTTATCCGGCGTCTCGCCTCCTCCCAAGGCAGGATAAGCCGCGCGAGCGTGCCTTGGAAAAGCGTGGCGATGAGTCCCAGACAGACGGTGTGGAAATGTGAGAGGTCCCACGCGATAAGCCTCTCACCGAGCGTGGTGTCCACTGCCTGCACGTTGCCGATCGAGAGGGCCACGCTTGCCGCAGCGAACATGACGAGGTGGCGCCACGTAAACGCTACCGCGAGCAGTGCAGCCGTGGCGAGATACGGGGCCCAAAGCTGAAGCGGCTCGTGCCGAAGCACGGGGTCGGATACAAAGTGGATCAACGACACGATCGACGCGATGATCGCCGCGGGGAACACCGCGCTCTCGGCCTGCAGGCCCGACGTAAGGAGAGGCTGCCTGCTGTGCGCCAGAGTAGGCAGGAACCTGCGCACGAACCTGCCCGCATGTGGAATGATCGCCAGCGCCATGCCGAACGCGGCGAGCCGCCATGGCATGAGCAACAGTTCAACGCGAGGCAGGCCGGGGGCCAGTCCTGCCAGCTCGCCGGTCTGAACGACGACGTACACGAGAGCCGCGGCGACCAGGGTGATCTCGGCTGACACAAAGATGCGTGCCGTGAGCAGTATCAGGATCACCGCCATCACCTGCTCCGGCATCGTGATCTCGAATGTCGGTGCATCGAGCAGATGCCAGAAAGTGAGGGCCGCCGCGCCGGCAACCACCGTCGTGCTGCCGACCAGCACCGGCATCAGGAGACACTTCAGACGCGCGTGCAGCGTTTGACGCAGTTCCAGGGCGAGGTGCACGAGCTGTATCGCAAGGGCGTAGTACAGCATTGGGCCAAGGCTCTTCTCGAACGTGAGCCGGTCAACGAGCATGCCCTCGCCAGGCGACACGTGTGCGAGGATCCCCATCGCACCAAGAAGGAAAGCGATACTGCCGAAGTGGTACCCCCCGCCGCGAAGGCCGTGCCATACAAGCAGGAACAGCAGGAACGCACCGAGCAGATGGAGTTCGTCGAAAGCCACGCCGCCGAGAAAAAGGACCGAGACAAACCCCGCGCCGATCCAGCAACCCTCACGTACAATGGCGGCCCCGGGGCGTTGCAGCACATCTCCGGCCACGGGTGAGCGCGTCGAAATCAGGTGATAGAGCGCGGCAAGGATGGTGAGGATGACACCGGTGAAAAGAAACACCAGCTGGTGCTGCGGTTCGATGAACAGCAGGGGGTTGAGGAAGTGGAAGCAGAGGAGAAGCGTTCCTGCGGTCAGAAACGCCGCAATCCAACCGAACACCTGTGAACGGATCCCCGCGGCGAGGAGTTGCCATGCGCATGCGGTGATCCCGAGCGCGATCGCGGTCTTGATACCTACGCCCGTACCGAGGTAATTGCGGGCGAGGTTCCACGTGTCGACCTTGGCTGTGAGGAAGAGCGCCGCGGTAAGGAGCGGCCAGGTGAACAGGGTGTGGTCGGGGCGCACGAACGGGAATGCACCGCCGTCAAACGATCGGTCTCCGGGCCCGAGGTCCGCGAGCCGCTTCCATCGCTGCAGGGGGAAGACAAGCAGCACGAGCGCGAGGCCCCACGATGCACTCCCCAGACCGCTGCCCCAGGTCATGAGCGGGAACAGCCGCTTCAGGCTCTCTTTCAGTTCGGGCAGAAGGACAACGACTATGACGAGGGCCAGCCCGGCCGCGATGAGTGAGCGGGAATAGTAGGTGACGAACACCAGGGCGAGCGCCATGAGGAAAGGCCCGGCGATGTCGAGGGCGGCCCGGATGCCGAGCCCCTCGCCGGCGTGCCCCTGCTCGATTATCACCCTGAGGATCATCGCGGCGAGCGCGAATCCTCCGATGCTCAACGCGACGGTCGATCGGGCCTGCATCCATGGCGCCGTGGGCCGGACGGCGAGAACCGCGAGCCAGATGGCGAGAAGCACGGCGAGACCGAAGACGAGATTGTTGCCGTACAGCGCATGTGCCCGCATATCCACGCACCCGAAGTACGCCGGGCCCATCGCGAATATCGCCATGGCGGTATAGACCCAATGGGATGAACCCGTGCGCTCGGCCCGCCACGCGAAGAGGCCGCCGACTACCACCAGCGCCACGCCGATCTGCCGGGGTTCGGAGTGGTAGTACCACTGTGAAAGAACCGCCGTGACCGCAGTGAGCACGAGGATTCCCGGTGAAAACGATTCGAGCGCATCGACCAGGCGGCTGCGCCCGAGGCGACCCGCGGTTGCGTGAACAGCGCGGAAGGCCAGCGCGACGGCAAGGCCGAGCGCCGGCAACAGGTTGACGTCCGCACCTTTCGGGAACTGATCGAGCAGCGCAGCGGATGCGGCCCCGAGCATCAGCATGGTCAGTCCGATGGTGTAGTGCAGTCCGCCTGTGCGCATCGACGCCTGCATCAGCCAGACCACTCCCGCCGCGGCGAGGGTCGCGATACGAATCACGGGGTTGCCCATCCCCATCACCACACCGAGCAGGACGAGAGCGTACCCTAAAAAACTCGCGTTCCCGTACCCCGGGGCCGCACTCCCCAGCTTGAAATACCTGCGCTCTGTGAACACGGCCAGCCCCCCGGCGAGGATGGCGAGCATTGCGTATACTTCCGGCTGCGGCACCTCGCGGAACGACCAGTGCCCCCACGCGAACACCTCGATGAAGGTCCCCGCCACCGCGAGGTTGAAAAACCATGGGACCGCCCGAGTGTCGCTCATCTCGCGCGTAAGGACGCGCCGCGAGAACCACGTGATGCCGGCGGCTGCAAGGATGAAGCCGGTGTAATGGCCCGCGGCAAGAACCACACCGGCGCCCACCTGGTCAAACCATGGGGCCAACGAGAGAGCGGGGAGCAGCCAGACGAGGCTGTTGAGGCCGAGGAGAGACACCGTGCCGACCGCGGCGATCTCCTTGTGTACGGCACGGCACCAGCGTGACAACGCCACGCCGAACACCAAGAGGTAAACCGCCGCGATGATCGGCACGCTTACCGCCTTGTGCGTCACCTCGCCATCGCGGGTCAGCAGCCCTATCGCCATGAAGTTTAATGGCAAAAGACCTACTGCTGCCCCCCTCAGGAGGATTGTGGTAGATCGCAACGCCTCGAACCTGGCTTCGATTCGGCCAGCGAGGTACGGCAGTGCCAACGTGAACAGGGCGAGGAGCGATGGCGCGACGGTGTATCGGAGGAGCCAGTGCTTGTCCCACGTGAAATAGGTGAGCAGGGACGCACCGACGACGACCATCGCAAGACCGGCCGCGATGTACCAGTTCTTGGCAAGGAAAGTTTGGAACTCCTCCCGCCATGCCGGACGTTCGGGAGGCGGCTTCGCCGCGACCGAAACGACCGGAGGGGGCCTGCGCGGCGCCGGACGGATGATCGGGGGCGGTGATGGGGGCGCGGCCGGTTCCGGCTCGGACACAGACGCCGCGGGTGCTTGGGGCGTCGCGGGCTCAACCGGTTCCGCAAGCGGGGCAGGCGACATCGCGCTCTCACAGAGCAGCTGGGCCTCCTGCGGCGTGAGCCACGCCTGCCAGTCCGCGACGAATTGCGCGCGATCAAGACCTTCCACTCCCTGACGCCCACGCCGATTCAACTCAGCCGCGACATCAGGGTCCTGTTCCCGGTGGTGCTCCTCACACCAGAGTATCAGCAGTTCGGCGGGGTACTTCTCCACCAGCGCCCGCAGCTCGGCAATCCGCTGTTTTCTCGCATCGGACTGTCTCCTGAACCATCCCTCCCACGCGATCCAATCGTCCGCCCACGTCCGGCCGAAGCGCAGCACCAGCAAGGCCATCGCACGCTCTCGCGACCACGCGTCGTTGCAAAAGACCGGGAGCGCATCGACCAGCATGTCCGTCGGCCAGCAGAGCGCCTGGTCGAGCAGAGCCCGTTGCCATGTGCGGTTCCCCTTGGACTCGCAGAATCGCTTCACGACATTGTTGAAGTAGATCGCTTCGTCTAATCCGGCATCTGCGGGTTGTGGGGCATGATCGATCGCACCGGCCACACGGACTTGCTCGCTGCCGAGTTCGTCGGTGATGTCAGTCCTCAGCGCCTCCGGGATCGCTTCTTTTGGAACTTCTGGAATTAGTGTGGGTCCCTCTCTGAAAAAAAGGGGTTCAATGCCGATCTAATCGTCGGATTCGAGTTTGCCGCACTTGCGGAGGATTTTCAGACGGAAGTACTGCCAGTCATGGAAACCGTATGCG
>JACRCP010000006.1 GCA_016218965.1 Deltaproteobacteria bacterium
CGCCTCCCAACGCCCCCGTCAGAGGCTCCGAGCACGCGCAAAGCGACGATGCGAGCAATCCCGCCGCAAGAACCAGGATGACTTGTCTCATGGCAGACCTCCAACCCCATTATCGCCCCGTCGGGGCAAGAAAATCAACCCCGGCGCGCGCGGGCTCGTCAGCGGATCAGCTTTTTCACAAGCGAAAAGTCGTCGTCGTTTAGGGCCCCGGCGCGGGCGCAGCGGACGCGGCCGTCGGGGGCGACCAGGATGTGCATGGGGATGGTGTCAAGCGAGCCCAGACCCAGCGGCCTGATTGCCGCCTCGAGCGGGGCGTGCTCGCCGGCGCGGAATGACGGGTGCGCGGCGACGGCCGGGGCCTTTTTGAGAAATGCTTTCACCGGGGCGTCTTCTTCGTCCACTGAGAGGAACTTCAGATTGAGCGGCGGCCCGGACGCCTCGATCTGCTCGCGCCATTTGACCAGTGCCGGCATCTCGCGGATGCAGGGGACGCAGAACGTGGCCCAGACGTTTATCCAGGTCCATCGGCCCGAGGAGGTGATACGTCCGGTTCGTCCCGTCGAAAGATCGGTCGCGGCGGGCAGATCGAGCAGCGGCCCGGCCCCCGCCGCGTGGAACTTGTCGCAGAAACTCTCGGGCGTGCGGGCGCCGGCCGACGCTTTGACCGCCTGCGCGCGTTCCATCTTCGCCGAGGGCTTGCCGCCGTCCTGCGTGCAGGCCGACAGGAGCGCCACAAACACAAGCGCGCTCGAAGGCGCGGGGTTCCGGCGACGTTTCCGTCGCCTCCGGATGCTGAATGCTGGATGCCGGATGCTGCTCACCGGTCGTCCGTCGTCTTTCGTCCCTCGTCCCTGGTTCTCGCGTTCCAACGTTCGTGCCTTTCGTGTCCTTTCGTGGCGATTGCCTCTGCCGCTTGTCGCGTCCGCCCGCGCCCGCGGCGTCAAGCCGCCGCGAAGACAAGGCGGTGTCAAGCCACCGCACTCCACGACGCCGCAAAGACATCACAGGTGGCAGTCGATCCACGCGATGAACGCCGACCGGTTTAGCGCACGGGCGTCGCACTCGCCCTCGCGCGAGCGGGCCCACGTGCAAAACGTCTTGTCGAGCTGGGCGAACTCCTCTCCAAGCCAAAGGAGACCGACCTCTTTTTCGAGGTCCGGATCCGAGAACCTGGCGCGGAGGTGCTCAAGGACCGTGTTGGCCCGTTTTTCCGAGAGCTCGCGGTTGTGCGCGACCGACCCTTCGGGGGAGGCGCGGGAGACGACCAAAAAGAACGACGCCCCACGCTGATCGGCAAACGATTTGTCGAGCAGAGCCCGCGCCGCGGCGTCGAGGTCGGCCTTGTCCTTGTCGAACTGGATGATCGCGGCCCGCTGCGCCATGGGGAGGAACAGCGCGTTGAAATCGCCCGCCGACATCGCCGCGACGCTCTTCGCCTCGACGGGCTGGCAGCCGCGCGAAGACGACTTTGCGCCTTCGCCTTGTTTGACCAGCCCGCACGACGTAAGGACGCGCCTCAGGATGGTCTCGAGCGCCGGCGAGCAGTACTTCTCGTCGCTAGCGCTCGCGACCGCCGCCGCCTCTTTTCCGGCCTTGGCGGCCGCGGCCGCGTCATAGCGCGCGCCCGCCGATTTGACCCACGCCCCCGTCATTGCCGAAACCGTCACGAGCGCCGCGGCGCCGATGGCGAGATTCAAAGCGATCCGGTTCATGTCGTCGCCTCCCTACTTCGCCTTCGGCCGTTTCCCGTCCGCCGGCTTGGGCGCTTGGGCGGCGGGTGAGCTCGCGGCCGGCGCATCCCGCCCGAGGGCGGCCGGCAGTTCCATCAGCGTGCGCAAGGCGTATTCCAGGCCCAGGTCGGTGTCCTCCTCGCAAAGCCTCCGGCCGTCCACGAAGAGTTGCGGCGTGCTCACCGGCAGCGCGTTCGAGACGGCCCACCTAAGCGACTTGTTGAGCCGTGATTTGACCTCGGCCCCGCCCAAGCAGTCCGAAAGGTCCGGGAATGCCTTTTTGACGGCGGCATACCCCGCCTGCGGGTCGTTTTTGGCCGCCGTCCTTACCTTCTCGTTTTCGGCAAAAGCCCACGCGAGGACGTCTTTTGCCTTTGCGTTTCCGGCGCAGAGCACCGCCTCGGAAACGGCGCACGCGCCCGGGTGCACGGTCTGCGGGACCATCCAGTTGCATTCCTTGTCGAGCGGGAACATCACGCCGCGGATGTCGAGCGACGAAAGGTACTCGGTGCCGCCGAGCCGTCCGGCGAACGCCGCGCAGGCGGGGCAGAGCGGATCTATGACCTCGATGGCGGCCCGTCCTCCCGGGGCCCGATTCACCCGCACCATGACTCCGTACTTGTCCTCGGGGTACATGAGCGATCCGCACTGCGTGTCGGCCGCGGCCGGCAAGGGCTTGAGGGCAAGGTAGAGCGCCACAGGGACGGCGACGAACAGCACCCCCTCGGCAAACAGGCCCGCATACCGACCCCATGGCACTTCCTGAACGAAGAACCTTGCCCGGCGGGCACCAAGGTGCGCGAAAACCGAGAACAAGAACACGCCGCCCGATGCCACGTACATGCCGACGCACAGCTTGCACACGGCCCCGATGATCGAAACCGAGACATAAAGGTAGTAGGCCGAGGCGCCGACCGGCAGGAGCGTCGCCAGCACAAGGAATCTCGAGGAATGCCGATCGAATGCTTGGGGGGCGGCGGAAAAGTACAAGGCGATGAAGAAAAGGTAGGCGAACAAAGCGAGGCCCGGGAGCGCAATTGGAATGCCTCCCCACGTCTGGGCCCGGAGAACAGACGAAAAAGGGCTCATCAACGCAGTGTAGCAGCCGCTCGATCCCGTTTCGTCGAGCCCGCCGGCGCCGGGCGCATACGAGCAGCTGATGGCGTGCACCTGCCGGTCCAGATGCGCTACGAAGTCGGAAGACGACACGGCCGCAAACGCGGCGCCGGCCAGGGCGAAGACCAGCACGCCGACCAGGAACACCCGTCCCGTGCTTTCCATCAGGTGCAGCTCCTCCCCCCGCGGGCCGGGCTTATGACTCCAAAGCCTCCGGAGTGCAACGGGTGCGTTGCCTTTCTGTGCGTTGCCTTTCGGGTGCGTCTCCGAAACCGGGGTGTGGGCGCCCAGGGCCGGGGCGACGCCTGCCCGGCGCACGTTTTGTCTGTCCGGCGCCTGCCACCGGGAGCGGGCCGAGTTGCCTCCCGCGCGGTTCAGAACGGGCGCCGGGAAGGCGGCGATCCGGCCGACCGGGGACCTGAGAGAAAATTGCAAAAACACCCGGGCAGAAACCGCAGAGGACGCAGAGGGCGCAGAGATGTTCAAAAACGCTGATGAATTCCTCTCTGCGGTCTCCGCGCTCTCTGCGGTCAATGGGTTTTGCAAGAGGCTCCTGAGTCTCTGTTTTCCCCAAAATCGGGGACGCACCCCTGCCTTTTGACCGCAATTCGTGCTAAAAGGCACGCACGACTTCAGGAAAGAGGTGACGCATGGCCTACGAGCACTACTGGGAGATCGAGGAGGACGAGGAGAAACTGGCCTACTGCCGCACGCAGTTCGGCAGGACAGCCAAAGAGCTTGGCGCGCAGGTCAAGGAGCGGCTCGACGACGACGAGATCTGGGTCACCGGCAAACACGACGGGCGGCCCTACCGCGTCAAGACCGATGTCGACATGGGCTACATCGAGCTGGAGATGAAGATCGAAAACCGCCTCGGGGTGGTCGTCGTGCAGTATCAGGCCGGCGAGGAGGAATCCGACTCCGGCGACGAAGGCGACCGCGACGAGTGGGACGATAGCGACGGCCGTGAGGCGAAGCACTTCCTGGCCCCGAAGGTGTTTCTTGAGGAGATGCCCGACGAGCTTGCGCCCATGAAGGCCCTGCTCGAGCAGCAGCCCGCCGTGGCCGACCACATCAAAGAGGTCATGCCGGCGCAGCGGATTGACCGCCTGCGCGTCGATTCGGATGTGTTGGTGGTCCACTTCGCCGACGACCTTGTCGCCCGCGACATGGTCCAGGCGTCGAAGGCGGCCCTGGCGACCATGGGGTGGCTCGCCGGCGTGTTCGAGTCCGGCTCGTCGCAGGTCGCCGAAAAGCCCAAGGTGTACATCGACGGCAAACCCGCAGCGATCGGCAGTTCGGGGGCGCTGGTGACCTGCAAGTTCTGCGACCAGCTTGTCCCCCTTGACGCCCGCCGCCGCTGCCCCAACTGCGGAGGGACGAATTGAAAGGACCAGGGCGGACAGGCTGATTGTTTCCACATGTCAAATCGGACAGTATCGCCGCGATCGCGATGTGTGGTATGATTTTGCCCGCAGTTGGACAAATATCAAGGAGGAGACCGTGAAAGCGTCAGTCGCGTTTTTCCTCTGTGTGTCCGTGGCGTTCGGGTGCTCCACCGACTTTTCGGTTCCCGTCGAGGCCCAGCTCGGATGTGCGTCCGCGGCCGATTGCCCGTCGGGGTGGGCGTGCAACGAGAAAGTCGGGCGGTGCGTCAAGACCGAGAACATGGACACGGTCGCGCCGCAGCTTGTCGGCGACGTAATCGTCGATCCGCCGGTTCTTCGGAAGGACCGCACGGCAAAGGTGACCTTCACGGTTGACGAGGAACTTTCCAGTCCTCCGGCCGTGACGCTTTCCGCCGGAACGGACCGCCTCCTGACTCCCGCCTCCCCCGTCGCGCCTCCCGCCTACGTCTTCTCCTACACCCCCGCCGGCGACGAGCCGCCGGGCGTCGAGTCTCCGATCTCGATCGTGCTCGCGGACAAGTCGGGGAACCAGTCCGGGAAGCTCTCGGGCAGGTCGTTGAGATTCGACTTCATTGCGCCGTCGGCACAGAACGTATCGATAGAAGGGTCGCCGGTCATGATCGGCGGCGGGGTGGCCGTGCGGTTCGCGCTCAGTGAAGGGCCCGTGAATGACCCGGAAGTGCGTTTCGAGGATGGAAACCTGCTCGTCAAGGACAGTGCCACCGAAGGGCTGAACTACGTGTACACGGGCACGGCGACGGGGACCGAGACGGCCGATGGGACCGAGGCGGATTTCGATGTGCTGGTGGACGCGTCGGACACCGCGGGGAACACGCTCGACAGCTTTGATCTCGGGACTGTGCGTTTCGATTTCAAGAAACCCGCGCTCGACGGCGCCCCGGTGGTCGATCCACCTGCGGCGAAGGCCGGGACGTTCGTGACCGCGACGTTCCGGGTGACCGAGGAACTCTCGGCGATGCCCGTCGTGAAGGTCGGCGGGCGGGGGATTCCGGGAAAGAAGGAACCGGGGCTCGAGTACGTCTTTGGCGCCGCGGTCGAGGAGGGCGACCCCGAAGGGGAGCAGGCGATCACGATCGAGTTTTACGACCTCGCGGGGAACTCGAGCGGA
>JACRCP010000273.1 GCA_016218965.1 Deltaproteobacteria bacterium
CAATCCCGGCCAACGGAGACTGTTACACCCGGGCTTCCGGCAGGTCGGTCGCCCTTCCTGCCGCCGGATAACACTACGGTGCCAACTGGGCAAGTTGCACCGGCGGGACTTTCACCCGCAAGAACGTCAGCTAGCATCGCTGCACTCAAATGACGGTGTCTGACCCCAGAAGCCTCCCCCGAAGTACATCAGGTTGCAGGTGCCGCCTGGGAGACGTATCCCCTTGTAGGTCACCTGTACCGTTTCGGAGTAGGTGATCTCCCCGGCCGGATAGAGCGGCGAGAGGCTGGCCGACAAGGGTTCTCCCGTTGCACACGGTCACTTCGGGACGTAGTCGGCATTGCCCGTGTTCCTGTCATCGTGGCGGAACGTCGGCCAGGGGGCTTTCCGGTCGATCCCCGTCGCGCCCGTCTTGACCGCGATGAGCTTTCCGCTTTCGGTCCCGAAGTACAGGACGCCGCCGTTGCCCATGGCAAGCGATGTCGAGACCTCCTCGCCGGTGATCGCGGCAAACTCCTCCGCCGTGTCGGCCCCGCCCGGCCAGACCCTGGCCAGAACAGTCGAGAACGTGAAGTCGTCCTTGACGGCAGCGACATAGACATAGAAATCATCCCCGATGATCGGGGCGCCATAGGCCCGGTCGCCGATCTTCGCCTCGTTCGAAAGCTCCGAATTCCCGACGAGATGTCTGGTGACCAGGTATCCGTCTTCCGTCATGACGAACGCCGCCTCGTTGAACTCCACGGTCTCCACGTTCGGCATGAGCACGACAGGCGACCCTACGACGCGGCCGTGCGCACCCACCGGAACTCTGCGGGCAATCTGTCCTGTGGCGGCGTCCACGACGGCTATCTCGGGTGGCGGCGCGATGGGGTCGAACTTCGCGTAGTGCATCCCGAAGTAGATGTACCCCTGCCCCCCGACGGCGATCGAGGATCCTTCATAGCCCGCCGGGAGATCGGTACGCCACGCTATTGTGCCGTCGGCCGCGACGGCGAACGCCGTCCCGCCGTAAGGGACCCACAACGTTGCCGTCAGGTCGGTGGCATAGACGACGCCACCCGAGACCGCTGATGAGGCGAAGACCGCCCCGCAGGCGACCGGAAATCCGGCCCTGACTTTACCGTCCGGGCCAACCCCGAGCAGAGCTCCGCGCATTACCACCTCCATCCACCCACCCTGCCCGATGTAGATCGTCCCGTCGCTCCCGAGCGCGGGGCTCGCGGCTATTTGTGCGTACAGGCCCTGGACCTCGTTCAGGCCTTGCACCTCGTGGCGCCACTTCTCGGTCCCGTCGGGGTTGAGGGCGAACAGGTAGTTGGGGGCCTCGAAGTCTTCGCCTACGTAGATCGTGCCGTCGGCGCCGATCGCCGGCGAGCCCTCGAACGCCCACACCTCGCACGGGCACTTCCAGTCCCACTTCTTTTTGCCGTCACAACCGACCGCGTAGAACGTTGCGTTGACGGTCCCGAAGTAGATGGTCCCGTCGGCGCCAATCGCCGGCGTGGAGGTGATCTTCGCGTCAGCCTGGAACGTGAAAACGATGTCGCCGTCTTCCCCGCCGGCGCACTGTGTGTTCTCCTTGCACACGGCTTTCCCGTCATTGGCGTCGAGGCACCCGGCCGGGCAGGTTGTCAGAAGCACCTCGGTGCTTGCCAACCCCTCACACTCCGGGATCGTGTACGTCTCGCACTGGTAGAGGTCGTTTCCGCGGCACAGCGTCCCGCTCGTCGGTCCGCCCGAGGCGGAAAACGGGCATGGGAAGTTTGCAAAGCACGGACCCGAGACGTCGCCGGGTCCCCCATCGCCGCCACCGTCCGGCTCTTCCCCGTCTCCCATCCCCGGCAGGTCCGATGAGACGTCTGCGACGTCCGGTCCCTCGTCCCCGGTCCCGTGTTCCCCGTCTGCACCGGCGCCGCTTCCGTCGGGGTGATGGAACGTCGCATCGCTCTCGACAAAAACGCGCACGGTGCAGTCACAGCCGCGAAGCACCGAAGACGTCGCGAGCGCGAACACGATCGCGAACTGCGCAATGACCTTCCTGCTTCTCATGAACCCCGCCCGCCTACGCCTGGGATGAACTGGACGCCGGCCCCCCTGATGCCCGCGGCCCGCCATGATTCTCCGTTGACCTGCTCACCCTCCCACCCCTTCCCAAGCTGACCTCCGGCATGATCTGACGCCGCCAGCCGCACCCTGCCCAAAATCCGCCAACACGCCCGCCAACACGCCCCGTGACACGGTGCGCGCGACCATGCTACTATCGGCCCGACGGTGAGACAAGGGCAAAAACGGCAAAAACGGCGCCGGGCGGGGAAAGGCGAGGGCGGATTTCGTTCCATGGGTGGCACCTTGGCCGGTCCGTTCGTGGGCCGTGAGTTGATGAAACAGAACATTCAACTGCTGCTCCCCATCCTCCTCTGCGCCGCCGCTTCGGGCTGCAACGGGTGTGGCCTCTCTGCCGCCATCGAGGGTAGCACGTGCGAGCAAGCGAGCGACTGTGCCGAGGGGCTGTGGTGCCTTGGAAGGGTGTGTCGGCAGGCTCCTGCACAACCTAGACATTGGGGCGGCGGGCACGATGTAGTGGCTGACGCCGCGCACGATGCGTCGATCGACGGCGCGATACTTGATGCGGGCCACGACACAGGGATCGACGCTTCGTTAGACGCTACGACCGACGCCAACGACACAGACGTTGAGTTGGATGGAGGCCCCGATGCAGAACTCGACGGTGGTGATGGTGGCGCTGACACCGGCATCGTCGTCCAGTGTGGTCCGTCGCCCACTGGCAAGGGTGGCCTGATGTGTGACGTTCCAGCGGGGCCGTTCATGATGGGGTGCAACGAGGTGGTGGATGACAAGTGTTCTGACGACGAGAAGCCGTACCACGAAGTGACTGTGCCATCGTATAAGATAGACAAGTTCGAGGTGACGACCGGCGAGTACAAGGCGTGCGTGGACTCGGGTGTGTGCACGGTGGCGGACACGGGTACCTACTGCAACTACAGCGTGGCGGGCAAGGAGAACCACCCGATCAACTGCGTGGATTGGAATCAGGCCACCGCGTATTGCGTGTGGGCAGGCAAGAGACTTCCAACAGAAGCCGAGTGGGAAAAGGCGGCGGGGGGGACGGACGGACGGAAGTACCCGTGGGGGAATACGGGGCTGGACTGCGACCACGCGTTGTGGTGCGAGGACGGGTCGAACTATCCCAGCAGTTGCGGTTGTGGCAGTGTTGGGACGTTGCCGGTGGGGAGTAAGCCGCTGGGGGGCAGCCCCTACGACGGTGCGCTGGACATCGTTGGAAACGTATGGGAGTGGGTTGAGGACTGGTATCATAACACCTACACAGGTGCCCCTTCGGACGGGAGCGCGTGGGTGGCTCCGACTGGCTCAGATCGGGTGATTCGTGGCGGGTCGTGGGACGATGCGCTCGCGGACTCTCTGCGTGCATCGGCACGGAACGACACCGGTCCGTCGCGTAGGCTTCACAGCCTCGGCTTCCGTTGCGCCTACTCCGTCCTTGCCGACCTCGACGGTGGCGTGGACGCCGGTCCCGACGGTGGCCTCGATGCCGGACAGGATGCAGGGCCGGACGGCGGCGTGATCGAGGGCGTCTGGATTGACAGTACGACCGGCCTTATGTGGCAGAACCCCGCGTCGGATAGAACCTTCACCTATGATGAAGCCATCGTGTATTGCGGCGATCTTTATTTGGACGGCCACGACGACTGGCGGGTCCCGACCATCAGCGAACTACGCTCTCTGATCCGAGGATGCCCAGATACGCAGACGGGCGGGGCCTGCGGCGTGACAGACTCCTGCTTGGAGGACAGTTGTCGGTGGCAAGGGTGTAGCGGTTGTCTTTTACTCGGTGGCCCTGGTGAAGGCGGTTGTTATTGGGACGCCGCCCTGCGTGGACCATGCTATTTCTATTGGTCGTCGTCGTCTTATGCCGGTGCCACTTCGCTCGCATGGTACGTGTTCTTTTTTTACGGTAACGTGGACTACTTCGTCAAGCCCCCCACCCTCTGGGTCCGCTGCGTGCGTGGACCGTGATGGTGCCCCCTTGAACGGCCTCCTTTTCTGACACCCCATGCCGCATCCAACAGAAGGAAGGTACTCTGTTGGTACAGTCAAGAAAAGGCTTCGTCCTCAAACAGTCCCTTCACCCCACGGGGGCGGCCAGGCCACGCCGAAGGGACGGCGTGACACCGCCGCCGAGGGCGGCCGAGCC
>JACRCP010000274.1 GCA_016218965.1 Deltaproteobacteria bacterium
AAATCAGGCTCAACGGCCGGGTGAACGGTGGCCGGAGCGTTCCTTCAGAGAGACGCCGACCCGGCGCCTTGGGGTAATCTTTTCCCCACAGGCGTCCAACTCCTCCACCTATTACCAGTTTTCAACAGCGCGAAAGGCTCTTTGTCTGGCCGCTGTTTCGAGTGCAGCCAGGCGACCGACTGCCTCAATGGCGAGCCATGCCTGTTCAACATGTGCGCCTCGTGCGCCAACGACGCCCAGTGCAAGGCGGCCTACACGGACAGGCCGTTTTGTTCGGCGAACACGGACAAGTGCATCCAGTGCACAAAAGACGCCGACTGCACGGCACCCGGGAAGAACCGCTGTACGCCGGAGGGCCAGTGCGTTCAGTGCCTCGACAACGCGCACTGCAGCCAGCCGCAGATCTGCCAGGAGCACCTTTGCCGGGACAACCCCAAACTCGGACCATGTGAATACTGCACTTCGAATGACCAGTGCCAGGCTGGCTACCTGTGCAAAGACGACACGACGGGGTTCAACCGCCGTTGCCGGAAGTACTGCGACGTGGCGTAAGAGTGCACTTCGCCGTTTTTCCCGGTCTGTTACTACAGCCACTATTGCGGTTGTTGACCGGATTCAGTGGTCGCAGGTTGAGGAGGTTCTGATGTCGCCCCGGCCGCATGTGTTGATAGCGGCGGTATTCGCAACGGTCGGAGCCGTGCTTGTCTTCGCCGACCACGCCTTTGCGGCCGACGCACCCCGGTTCGTCCGCCAGTCGATCATGATCGACCCGAACTGGACGGCGACGGTCTCGTGGGAAACCAACGGTAACGTCCCCGGTGAGATCCAGTACGGCATGACAACCACGTACGGGATGGTCGACAAGGCGTTCCCTGCCCTCCCCGGCCCCACGGGCTGGACCCATTCGGCCGTGGCCCAGGGACTCGACCCCGCGACGACGTACCACTACCGCGTCGGGAACGCCACGCACGGATTTTCGCCCGACTACACCTTCACCACGGCGCCGGACACACAATGCGAGGCCTTCAGCTTCGTCGCGCTCGGCGAGAGCCGCGGGACGTTCTCGGGTGTGTCGTCCGACTGGTCCAATGTCTTCTCTCAGGCCGCAGGCGAAAACCCCGGTTTCATTCTTCACACCGGCGATCACGTCGTCAACGGCAGCCTTCTTCCTCAGTGGTCGGACTTCTTCGACAACTCGGCGGCGGTCATCCCGTTCATTCCCATCATGTCGGCGATTGGGAACGATGACGTCGGGTTGGCAACCGGGGACGACGCGTTGTTCAACCAGTTCTTCGCCTTCCCTCGCAACGACTACACCGACACCGAGGACTTCTACTCCTTTGACTATGGCTCGGTCCACGTGTCGGTTCTTTCGACCGAGTCGTTCAAGGACGACAACTACGCGGACGAGTCTGCCTGGCTCGACGAAGACCTTTGCTGGACTGACCGAATCTGGAAGGTTGTCGTTCTTCACAGACCGCCCTATTCGAGCGGAACGCACGGGAGTGACGACGGCAAGATCATCCCGTACCTCACGGACGTCTTCGACAAGTACGGCGTGGACGTCGTCATTGGCGGCCATGACCACGACTACGAGCGGTTCAAACCACTCAAGAGCGGCCAAGAAGTCGCATCCTACGACAGCGCGACCCTGCACGTCGTAACTGGCGGAGGCGGCGCTCCTGTCGATCCGCTCTTCCCCTCAAAGCCGAAGCTCCCCACAAGCGCCGTCACCGACAACAAGAACCACTACGTCGTCTTCTCGGTGAACGGGACCGTCATGAACATCAAGGCGGTCCGCGTCCTCGGTGGGTTCCAAGGCGGGACAGGTGTCATTGACGAGTTGGAGATCCAGAAGACCGTTTCGCCCGACCCGTGCTTCATTGAGCCCGACGCGGGAATGCCGGACGCCGGCCAGGACGCCGGGTCGCCGGACTCCGGATTCGACGCTTCCACGATCGACTCAGGGCTGGATGGGGGGATGCTGGACGCAGATGAAGCCGATGGCGGAACAGACGACGCGGCGGGGCAAGATGCCGACACGGAAGATGACGGCGGCGCCGAGGATGGGGGTCAGCCCGATTCCGCATTCTTGGATGCCGGCACGGATCCGGGTGTGCCAGACGTTGCTTCGGTAGACATCGGCGGCACGAGTGGCGACGCAGTGTCGGACGGGCCCAATACCGGCGATGACGTCGGGAGGCAGCTGGAGGATGCGGGTCGAAAAACCGATCGCGGTGAACCGCGAGACGATCCAGCGTCGGAAGCCCCCGGCGAGACGTCGGGCGAGGGCGGCTGTTCGTGCGTTCTGGTGGGGACGTAGACGGATTCGGAAAGAACTGTTCGACAGCGCCAAGATTTAGCAAATGTAACTTCCATTTGCCGCCGCGATCGTGTAGAAGGCGCATTCGGTTTCCGGGGGGGACGGGGGCGAGGCGGGTTTTCATGCCGCGGGTCGAACCTTTCAGGGCGCTCAGGCCGCTGCCGGAGCACGCGGCGCGGGTTGCGTCGGTTCCGTACGACGTGGTCAGCACCGCCGAGGCGCGGGCGCTGGCGTCGGGTAACGATCTGTCGTTCCTGCACGTGGTGCGATCCGAGATCGACCTGCCGCCGTCGGTGCCGGCAGATGACCCGCGCGTCTATGGGAAGGCTTTCGCGAACCTTGCCCGGTTCGAAGCCGCTGGCGTGCTGGTGCGCGAGCCGGAGCCCGTGATGTATGTCTACAGACTCGAGACCGGCGGGCACGTGCAGACCGGCGTCGTGGGCGCAGTTTCGGTCGAGGATCGGGAGTGCGGCGCGATTCGGGAGCACGAGCTTACGCGAAAGGACAAGGAGGACGATCGCCTGCGCCACATCGAGACGTGCCGCGCCTATGCCGAGCCCGTGTACCTCATGCACCGGCCCGCGCCGGCGGTAAGTTCGACCGTCGCCGAGGTGACGAACGAAGCCCCTCTGTTCGATTTCGGCGCGGACAACGGCGTCAGGCACACGCTTTGGGGGATTGCGGGGAAGGAAAAGCTCGATCGTTTTGTCGCCGCGTTCGCCGCGCTTCCGGCGCTGTATGTGGCCGACGGCCACCATCGAACCGCGGCGGCGGTCCGGCACGCGGAAGCGGGGCGCGCGGGGCGGACGGGCGAATGGCGGGGCGGCCGCGAGTTCTTTCCGGCGGTGATTTTTCCGGAAAACGAGCTTAGGGTGCTGGGCTATCATCGCGTCGTGATGGACCTCAACGGTCACACGCCGCGTGCGCTTCTTGATGAGATTCGCGGAAGATTCGACGTGGTCACGCCGGGCGTCCCGGAACAGGCCGCCCGCGGCGTCATCGGGATGTTCGTCGACGGGTGCTGGCACCTTCTTCGCCCTGCCGCCGGGACGTTTGACGCGGCGGACCCGCTGGCGTCGGTCGACATCTCGATCCTTCAGCAGAACCTTCTGGCGCCGCTGCTCGGTATCGAAGATCTGCGGACCGACCCGCGCATAGACTTCGTGAGCGGCGCGCGGGGACCGCGCGAGATCGAGCGCCGCTGCCGCGAAGACGCAAAAGTCGGGTTTTTTGTCGCTCCGGTGACGGCGGCGCAGGTCATGGCGGTGAGCGATGCCGGCGGGATCATGCCGCCGAAATCGACGTGGTTCGACCCAAAGCCGCGGTCGGGGCTGTTCGTCAAGACGCTCGACGAGTGAAGGGGAACTGAAATGAAGATCCTGCTGGCGGACAAGTTCAACGATGCGTTCGAGGCGAGGCTTCGGGAGCTGGGCGAGGTGTCGACCAGCCTTGAAGAGATCGCCGATGTCGATGTCCTCGTCGTCCGCTCGAAGACGAAAGTGACGAAGGACCTGATCGCCCGCGCGCGGAGGCTCGGCCTCGTCATCCGCGGAGGCGTGGGCCTTGACAACGTGGACGCCGCGGCGTGCCGGGAGAGGGGGATACAGGTCCGGAACACGCCCGCCGCCTCGTCGGTCGCCGTCGCCGAGCTTGCCATGACTCTCATGCTTGCGGCCGCCAATCGAGTCGTCTTCGCGCACAACGAGATCGCGTCCGGGAGGTTCCCCAAGAAGGACGTCAAACGAGTCGAGCTTGGCGGCAAAACGCTCGGCCTGATTGGGGCGGGGCTCATCGGGCAGGCGGTGGCCGCGCGGGCGGCCGCTTTCGGGATGAAGGTCATCGCGTATGACCCGTTCGTCAAGCGCTGTGAAGCCGCAAGCCTGGTCGGCAGCGCCGCCGATCTCTATCGTGCCGCCGCCGTGTTGAGCCTCCACGCGCCGCTCAACGACGAGACGCGGGGGATGCTCGGGCGCGCCGCCATCGTCTCGATGAAAGACGGGGTGATAGTCGTCAACACCGCCCGCGGCGAACTTGTGGACGAGCAGGCGATGGCCGAGGCCCTGGTTTCGGGCAAGGTGCGCGCCTACGCGGCGGACGTGTTCCATTCGGAACCGCCGTCGGGGAGCCCGCTCCTGTCCGCCCCGAACACGGTGTTCACGCCGCACGTCGGCGCTTCGACCGCCGAGAACATGACGAGGATTGGCGACATCGTCGTCGAGATCCTTTCGAATTGGGGACGGGCGGGCTGACAAGGACAGTGCGGAAACATCAGGGATTCAACCGCAGAGGGCGCAGAGAGCGCGGAGAAAAGACACTTTTTCGGCCGGAGGGGACACGTACATCACGGAGGGAGACATGGGGAAAAGGGTCCTGAACTTTTTTGCCGGGCCGGCGGGGTTGCCGCTTCCGGCCCTCGAGCGCGCGAGGGACGAGATCCTCGATTTCTCGGGTTCGGGGATGTCGGTGATGGAGATTTCGCACCGCGCAAAGGAGTACGAGGCGGTTCACGAAGAGGCGATTGCGCTCGTGCGCGAGCTGCTGGCCGTCCCCGAAGGCTTCAAGGTTCTCCTCCTGCAAGGCGGGGCGAGCCTCCAGTTCGCGATGGTCCCCTTGAACTTCGTGCACGGCGGGAAGACGGCCGACTACGTGGTTTCGGGCAAGTGGTCGCAAGGGGCGTACAAGGAGGCCAATCTCGCGGTGGGGGCTGCCGCAAAGGTCGCGGCCAGCACCGAGTCCGAGGGCTTTCGCCGACTGCCGCGGGTGGACGAGATCAGACACACTGAAGGCGCGGCGTACGCCCACGTCACGTCGAACAACACGGTATTCGGCACGCAGTGGCGGACCTTTCCCGGCACGGCCGGGGTGCCGCTGGTTGCCGACATGTCGTCGGACATCATGTGGCGGCCGATCGACGTGCGCCCGTTCGGGATGATCTACGCCGGCGCGCAGAAGAACCTCGGCCCGTCGGGCCTGGTCGTCGCGATCGTCCGCGAGGACTTCCTGGCGACGGCGCGCGACGACCTTCCGTCGATGCTCAGGTACAAGGTGCACGCCTCCAAGAACAGCCTTCACAACACGCCGCCCACGTTTTCGATCTACATCCTCAGAAACGTGCTCGCGCACTACAAGGCCATGGGCGGGCTTGCGGCGATGCAGGTCCAGAACGAAGAGAAGGGCCGCCTCCTGTACGGCTGCATCGACGCCCACGCCGGGTTCTACCGCGGGTACGTGACCGAGAAGGCCGACAGGTCCGTGATGAACGCGACGTTTCACCTGCCCACGCCCGAGCTGGACGCCGCGTTCGTCGCCGAGACGAGGAAAAACGGGATGGTGGGCCTCAAGGGCTACCGCGACGTGGGCGGTATCCGCGTTTCGATGTACAATGCAGTCCGGGTCGAGGACGTCCGGACGCTGGTGTCTTTTATGGAGGAGTTCGTCCGGAAGCACGGGTGAGGAAAGGCTGTAGGTTGTAGGTTGTAGGTTGTAAGTTGCAAGTTGTGGGTTGCGGATGGGTTTCGGCAAGACAGCGCTATCGATCGCGAACCTGGGCGTGCGGTTCTGGGCGCACTTCCTCAAGAAGCCTTTTGTCAACCCCGAGGAAACCGGCCGCCGGCGTTTCGACGAGAACTTCCGGGCCGACGGCCTCCTGCCGTACACCGCGGAGCACGCCGCCCGCCTGCCGCTTTACGAGACGTGTCTCAACTGCGGCCTGTGCGACGCCGCGTGCGCGTCCGTCGCCCGTCCACCGCCTACCGCCCACCGCCTACCGCCTCTCCAACCCAGCTTGATTCCCGTGATGGCCTCCCGCGCCCAGCCGCTTTTTCGCGCCTCGGCCGAGCTGGCTGCGTTCTACCTTGCGTGCGGCGAATGCAAAAAATGCGAAGAGGCCTGCCCGAACGGGATTCCGATACGGGAGATGGCGAAGATGGTCGTCGATAGAGCGCTCTTGAGTCGAGCGAGCGCCGGGTAGGGGAGCAACGCAGCCCTGAGCGGGGTCGAAGGGCAAGTGCTCCCGTGAGATTGCGAACGGATGGCAGATTGGGGCGGTTTACGGCGCCACGCAGAGCGGCTCGCGCTTCACCTCGACGTCGGTCGCTTCGATCGTGATCGGTTCCATCGTGACGTTGAACGGCTCCTCCACGATCTCGATCGGCGTGACCGTGACCTCGACGTCCGAGATCGTCACCTCTTCGGGCCTGCCCAAGTGGTTCGGACAACTCCCCGCGACCGAACCGTCGGGTTCGAGGTCCAGAATCTTCACGTCGCCATCGCCCGCACCGCACAATGTCAAACCGCCGCGTGGAGACAGAAGCAGCTCACGGACCCTAAAATCCCAACCAGTGCCGTAGCTTCTTGCCCATTCAAGCGAACCGCCTGAGTCAAGCTTGATGACTACCTCCCGGTCTATGGGGCACCCCGTCATGCCCCCTCCCGACCCGGTGCTGAACACCCCAAAGAGGTCAGTCGAGATGTGGATGGCGAAGCCTTCGTCCGGGAGGCGGACGACTTTTTTTGCCCGAGCGTCTACTATGTCACACCGAATATATTTATTGTAGTGAGATGTTTGATTGGTGTCCATCGATTTTGACCATTCCACGTTGCCGGATGAATCGAGTTTCAAGACCCATGCTACGCCAAAAACGGGTGCCATATAAAACCCAGTCTCTCCGACAAAACCAACCGCCACGTATCCCCCGTCGGCCGCTTTTGTGGCCGAATACAAACCGAAAAACTCGAAATCCGTTTGGTATTTTCTGGCCCACTTGAGGTTCCCGTCCGGGCCAAAGACAGAGACGGTGCCGTTTCCGACGCACGCGATCTCGTCCCCGCCGGCACATGACGAAGGCGCGTAAAAAGGAAGGGGCACGGAATCATAGTGCCAAGACTTCGCCCACTGCATCTCCCCGAAGGGATTTAACGCGACGATCCTGCCGCCGTCGCCCCACAAAACGAATTGGTCATTGCCGATTCCCACGAGCGACCTGATGCCAAAGGGTTTTTCGGAAACCAACCGCCACGAAGACAGCACGTCCCCGGCGGGCGACAGGCGGGCGACTGTCGTGGATCCATCAGGTTCGTTGTTTCCATCGCGGGGCGTCGGAAACGCAACGACGATGCCGCCCTCGGATCCGGACGCGATCAAATAGGCCAAATAGGCGTCATACTTCGGGTCGTGAATCCCGCTCCTCATCGTCTTCCCCCACACGGGTGTCCCTCCCGAATCGACGGTGCTCACGAAAACGTCGTACGATCCTGAGGAATACCACGCACCGGAAAACGAATACCCCTGCTCCGTGGCGACGAAATGCGAGGCTGACAGCTCGTCGTCAATCGAGTAATGCCACGTGAAAGTGGCGTTGGGATCACCACACTGGTGTTCCACCGCTACCGCGACATCGGACACGGACACCGTGCTTTCCATGGACACGACGGCCAAGGGCGTGAGGACGCCGGTTTCGTCACTCATAGGTTTCGGCGGCCAGTCGGACGTTCCGTCATAAACAGCGTCTTCGATTCTGAAGCCGTGCACGCACGTGCCGATCGGGGCGCCGTCAGGACGGAGCTTGATCACCCATGCCCGTCCCGCCCCGCCTCCATACGATGATGCCGTGCCCGAAACGAAAAAGTTGCCATCGGGCAACAACCTGATCGAGTTTGCGTTTTCTATGCCGTAGTGACCGTACCGTGATTGCCAGAGCGATTTCCCCGAATCGCTGAGGCCCAACAACAACAAGTCGCTGCCGTTGTCACGATCATAAGAATCACCCTGCCATCCGTCGACGAAGATGCGTCCGGCGACGAAGATGCGTCCGTCCGGCAATGGAAGGAAGTCGTTGATGTCTGAATACCCGGTACACCCGGGAGACCTGGCATCACAGTACTCACACCACCTGATTCGTCGACCGGCGTGCCAGTCAATTTCCCCGTCATGCGACACTTGAAAGACACGTCCGTCAGATTCTGTTGCGTGACAGTAGTCCGAGCTCCGTATTTCTTCCCCAATCACGACATATTTCCCTTCGGAAGCAGAGACGATTCTGCGGGCTGTGAACGCGGTGCTTTGATAGGTTCCTTCGGAAACATGTCCCAGTCCCAACAGAGTTCCGCGTTGCCATTCGACGCCGCCTTCGCGATCGATCTTGGCAAGGACAAGATACGTTTCCCATGCCGACCACTCCCGTCCTATCTCGTCGACGGTCACAACCTCATTTCTCGTTTCGTTGAGGACCCCGAAGTATCCGCCGTCGTCGGTGGGGGTGAACGCGCCGGTGGCGTTGTCGACTTTGAA
>JACRCP010000270.1 GCA_016218965.1 Deltaproteobacteria bacterium
GGACGCATACGGTTTCCATGACTGGCAGTACTTCCGTCTGAAAATCCTCCGCAAGTGCGGCAAACTCGAATCCGACGATTAGATCGGCATTGAACCCCTTTTTTTCAGAGAGGGACCCACACTAATTCCAGAAGTTCCATCTTTTTGAAGAGATCGACGTACCGTACGCCCGCGTCGGCCGTGGAGCACGACTGGGCATTCGGGGGGTTTTGGGCGTCCCCGTCCCGGTCCGTCCCCGCTATGATCGACACGGACAGGAGTTCCCTGGTGGCAGCTCCTTTGAGGCTCTTTAGGAACTCGACGTAGTAGTCGACCGTACCAGGCGACTGGTCCTCTTCGTCGGACATCATGATGACGACGAGCTTCGCGTACCGCCGGAGGAATCCCTTGTTGGCCTGCTCGTCGCCTATGAGCGGCTCCGAAAGCGCCATGCGCACCGCCTCCATGCACGCCTCCTGCTCATCCGAGCAGCACTCGCCGAGCATCGCGTTGGCCTCGAACGCGTCGTTGACGTTCGCGTTCGTCGGTTGGTAAGGCGGCGTTGTCGGGTGCGGCTCGGAGTTTGTGATGATCCGCGGATACCCTCGCCGCTGGAAGAGGACGCCAGGGAAGATCATGTCGCCGGTCAGGCCCTTTTCGGCCTCATTGATTTCCGAGGTCACGACGCCGATCTGGTAGTCTATGTTGAGCGAGGTCGCGTAGTTTATGAACTGCGGGAAGTTGAAGGAAAGCCCCGTCTGCTCCTCGCCCATCGAACCCGAGTTGTCGATACACCACAGCACGTCGACTTTCGGCTTGTCGGTCTGCACGAACGTGTCCTTCACGTCGGGCTGGTCGGTCCCTTCTCCGTTCAACGGAACGTCCACAATACCGTTGTTGGCGTTCGGCGCGTCCGTATGGATTCGGAACGTGCCCGTTTCGACTCCTTTCATGGTCGGGTGATACCTGAGTTTGATTTGGACAGACGAGGCTGCCCCGATTATGAACGGCGTCGGCGGCGCAGACGAAATGATGAATACCGGTGGGTTCGTCGCGGGCACGACTTCGAGTTGCATCACGTTGAGCGGGGCCGTCCCGTTGTTGTGGAGCTTCACCACGACCTCGCGGGAATTGCAGCCGAGGCTTGTGGGGCCGAAGCCGATCGGGTTGGGAAGTACGTCGAGCCTCGAGAGCACGCCCGTGCAGAGGAGCTTGTGGCACCAACCCGGGCTGGTGCACGCCGACGAGCCGCGATTTTGGGGCTGCGCGGGATCCGTCGTGGACGTGTGGAGGACGTTGTATCCGTTGATGTCAGGGATGCCCAGGCCGTTCGGCGCCGGGCCGGTACCTTAGGGTGAGCACATCACCTCGATTTTGGTCGACGACCCTGGTTGAACCGCGATTGGAAAAACGTATCCGGCGGGGATTGAGAACCATTCACCCGACATCGCCCCAAGCTTGGCTTGGTTGATCTGACACGTGTCCGTTCCGGCGTTCTCGAGGTTTACAGCGACTGTTTTGTTCGAATCCTTTGTGACGTTCCCGAAGTCCAGCGTGTCCGGCGGCTGGACATTGAACTTGCAGTTCGGCGCCTCGCCGCCGCAGCCGGCGAGTGAGACGCTCAGGTTGGGCGCGTTGACGCTGGAGTTGTCGAAGGTGATTCCGTCGCCAAGACAGGTCTTGGTGAACGGCGCGGTGAAGCGGACTGATACATTCACGCGGCGAGTCGGGTCAATCGTGAAGGGCGCCCCGGCCAACGCCGTTCCCTGATCATCGGCGATCCCGGCGATTTCGAACTCCGGGCTCGCCGGCCCCATGATTGCGCTGACAGCGCACGCACTTTCGCCGACGTTGAGCAGGTGGAATTCTTTGTATGAAACGACGTTGGGCGCGAGTTTCCCGAAGTCGATGGCCGCCGGGTCGGCCTTGAGCTTGCACCCCGGCTGCTCTTTCGCCTGGCAGAGGAGCCGGATGTAGCCTTTTCCGTCCGGGAGCGACGGGTCGTTGGTGAAGACGTCGAGCTGGCCCTGTTGCGACCCTGTGCCGGCAGGAGTGCATGCCGCGGCGACCCGGACCTCGGCGCCGGGCTCGAGCGTCGCGGGAAGCGACGGGCTCACCACTCCAAGCGCAAACCAGTTGCCCGAGGCGGCGGCCAGTTCAACCCCCAGAAGTGACACCGGCGCCGTCCCGCATGACCTGAACACGACTGTTTGTGTCTTGGTCTGCCCGACGAACATGGTTCCAAAATCGACCGAAACAGGCTCGGGGCAAATCTTCGGCGTCGCACCGCCGTCAGGCATGGCCGGGTCGCCGCCCGCGTCGAGCGTCGAGCCGTCGGGCGTCTCCGACACATCCGACGGACCGGTTTCGCGGTCGGCCGCGTCCGTCCCGGCGTCCTTGACGGGCACGCCTTTGTCTTGAGGCTCGCCCCCGTCGGCCCCGCCCGCATCGTCGAGGCGCACGCACACGCCCGAGGCGCACGTGAGCCCCTCGTTGCACGTGCCGTCCGGAAGGCAGTCGCCCCTCTCCTCGCCCGCCGGTTCCTTGGCCGTCACGCCGCAACCGATGGCGAGGGCAACGGCCGCAATCACCGTTGTCGCGCACAGAAGCACACGAATCATGGGTTCCTCCCGCGCTTTTGTTTCAACCCTTTGTCGCATGTGAGCATTCTAGCGCCGCCCGGCGGCCTGCGCAACCGCGGCGTCGCCGCTAGGTGCGTTGCACAAACCCAGGTTGCGAGCCGCCCGGACGCGACCCGGTTGCGCCGGAGTGACGTTTTCGGGCGACCGCCGGGCGCCTGCACAGGCGCCCACACACGACGACGCATCCGAAAACGACGTGAAGGCGCAGCCGGGGAGCAAGACGGGCGGGGCCCCCGCATCATCATCCCTCGAACTTCGAATGGGAGCCCGGGTCCATGAAACGCACCCATCAAATGCCTACCGCTTGTTGCCTGCTGCCTGATGAAGAATTTTGTGATGGCACCAGCACGGCGCCTTCTTCTCGTCGTCCCACAGGTGGAGCGAGTTGCCGCGGCAGACCTTCCACTCGGCGCACTCCGCGCACCCGCCCTGCTTCATCCAGGAGCGGTCGCGGAACAGCTCGTACTTTTTTTCCCAGACCTCGACGAAGTCGTCACGCCCGATGTTCCCCTGCGCCATCCACGACGGGAGGTTCAGGCACGCCGCTATCGAGCCGTCGGCCATGATCCCCGCTATGTTCACCCCGGCGCGGCAGAAATACGGAGTGTCGCGCACCTTCTTCTCGAAATCCCACCCCAGCCAGCCTTCTTCGGAAAGGTTGACCACGACCCCGTCCTTCTTGCCGCGTTTCCGGAGATCGGCGACGCTTCGGACCAGCCGCCTCATCCCGGTCTCGTCAAGCAGGAGTTCCGCCCGGCCTTTCGCGCGGCCGATCGGGAAGATGTTGAAGATCCGCCAGTGCGTGGCCCCCGTTGACGTCACCAGCTCGTACGCCTTCTCAAGCGACGAAAGGCTGCGCGGCGTCACGCACGTGATCGCCTCGACAATCGGAACGCCGGCGTCTGCAAAACACGCCAGGGCTTCGCACGAGCGCAGGTGCGAGCCCTCGCGCCTGCGGAGCCAGTCGTGGTCCTCTTCGGTGCCGTCGAGCGACACGACCACCGACTCGATGCCGGCGCGGGCCAGTGCTTCCGCGACCTTGTCGTCCACCGCCCAGCCGTTCGTGACGAGGGAAAACCGAAAACCCAGCGCACGGGCCTTGGCCATCACCGGGATCATGTCCGGCCGCACCAGCGGCTCACCGCCCGTCACCGTGAGCATGATCTTTTCGGCGTCGTACGCCTTTGCGATCCGCCCGAGCACGCGCAGGACCGTGTCGGCGTCGAGCCCGCGGACGGCGTCGTTTTTGCCGCAGTCCGACCCGCAGTGGCGGCACTCCATGTTGCAACGCCGCGTAGACTCCCAGAACAGATACCTGAGTTCGTGGATGTCCGACGAGAGCTTCTGGACTGCCGCCCACCGTGCGTCGCGGAGGCGTTTGAAGACGGACCTCATTGGCGCGCACCGTCGCAGTCTATGCCACAGAGCACACAGAGTTCACCGAGGGAATACCAATCCGGCTCGTGGACCGGTTCCAATATCGATCTTCTCTGTGATCTCTGTGACCTCTGTGGCAGAAAGATGGCCGCCCTCACTCACCCGCGGGCTCCTCCGCCACCTTTGTGAGTTCGATGTCGACCGTGACCGGCGCCGCCTGCGGGCCGAAATCGACGACTTTGGTTTCATACTGGCCGTTCGTGACGCCGTCCTTGTCCGTCGCCTCGACCCTGCCGCCGTAGTTCAGGATCTGGTTCGCCTCGTGGTCCGGGCCTTCTATGTCGTACTGGCCCACCTCATCGGTCGTCGCGCACCCGACCAGGTCCGCCTCGACCGAAGCGGCGTCGGACTTCGACGACAGGCAGACTTCGATCCCGCCTACGGGCAGGCCGCCGCTTGTCACCTTCCCGCCGGCGAGCTTTTGCATCACGTAGTACCCGCCGTAGCACGCCGCGATCACCGCGGTCACGCCAAGTGAAAGGATCGCGAGAAGCGCCTTCTCGAACCAGCGGAATGCCTTCATGCAGTCACCTCCTTCATTCAAGCACCCTATTTGACGCCTTTCTGCAGTTCCTTCAAGTCCGGCCTGTTTTTTGCTCGCGCTTGCGCCTCGGCCCACTTTGCGGTGAGATCCCCAAAGACCGTTTCGAGACCGCTTCCGCTCCGATAGTAGATCGGGATCTTGTGCTCGGGGACTTCGACCGTGATCGACCCGGCCGCCGCTGCATGGCCTGTCCACGCATCGATCCACTCACCGTCCGGGATCTGCACCTGGCGTTCGGTCGTGCCTTTTTTCCACGTCGGCGCGACGAGGATGTCCGGGCCGTAGTAGTACTGCTCGAACGTGTCCCGGAACTCCGGCCGGTCGGGGTGCACGAAGATCATGGGCCGGACGATCGGGGTCCCGACCTCGTGCGCCACCTCGGCTTGGGCATACGTGTAGTCCATGAGGTCGTGGTGGAGGTTCGCGTACATGATCCACGCCGCGATCAGACCCTCGTCGTACTCCGGCTCGAAGTCGTATTCGCCGTCGAACACGTCGTCGGTCTGGCCGCCGGGCATCCGGGACCAGAAACCGAGGTTGGCCGTGGGCCCCACGTCCATGAACGGCGAGAACGCCGAGAATGCGAGCCACCTCATGCAGACCTCGTGGTCCGACTGGGGGAAGTAACCGCAGGTGTCCGACCCCCAGATCGGGAAGTTGAGCGCCGCGGTCCGCTGCTGCGCTATGATGGCCGCCCGAAGTGCCCACTCGCGCCCCTCGATGTCTCCCCCGTACGTCGTGAGATACTGCGCCGTCCCGGTCCACGCCGGACGCTCGAACGCCCACAGATCGGGACGCCCCGTCCTGTCGAGCGCGCCGCGCACCGCCTTGGCGTAGAGCAACGGATAGCGGTTGTGCCCCTCGCGGAAGTCCATGCCGTCGGAGTACTTCCCTTTCACGAACTCGCCGTCGGGCGGTTTTTCGTCGCCGCGGTCCAGCTTGAAGCCGTCGACCCCGTCGGCAAGGACGTCGAGGAGGTGCGCCTGCCACCAGTCCACGACCTCGGGGTTCGACAGATCCAGAAGTTTTCCGGGATCGCCCGCAAACGGGTTTTCGATGATGTAACCCTTCTCCGTCGCTTCGTCCTCGAGATCCCCGACCGCCCACGGGCAGATCCACAAGATGAACTTCATCCCCCGCTCGTGGATGTGCTCGATCATCCGCTTGAAGTTCGGAAACCGGAGCTCGTCCCATGTGAAGTCGTCATACCCGAACGCCCCCCCGGCCCACGGCCTGTCGACCAGATAGTAGGAGTTCTTGACGCCGAAATGCGTAATCATCACGAGGTCCTCGGCAACCATCGAATTAAAAGGCGTCTCGTTTGGCGTCCCATCGTAGAAGTTCCGGAGGTTGAACGCCTCGTCGCGCCAGCGCATCGGGCCAAAGACCCATTTGGGCGGGAGCGTGGTCGTCCCGACGGTCCTTGCATAACGCTCGGTGACGTTGAGCGGCGTCGGGCCCGGGAAGACGCGGAGTGTGAGCCCCGGTCCCTCGTACTCGATAGTGACCGATGACGCGTCGTCCTTCCCGAAGTCGTACGTCCCGGGCCAGAACGACTCGGCCCAGACGCCGTATCCCGCAGACGAAACGTAAAACGGGCTGTACACCGAGACAGCGGGCATGACCCACAGGAACACCTCCTGCCCGCGAAGGTCGAAACCCTCGGTCATCCCGGGCCTCCACGAATCGTCGGGAACCCCCTGAACGGTCTTCTCCATCATCCCATAGAACCCTTCGGTGGGATCGACCGCGAACGCAACGCCCAAAAGCTCGCCGGCTGTCTTCCCGTGAACGAAAAAACCGACAGACACCGCGTCTTCCGTTTCGGGCCGGAGCGTCACGGTCGCGTCGCGTCCGTCGTCGGTCTTGACGGCCAGCACTACCGCCCCGTTCTCCGTCGACCTTGAAACCGGCCCCGAAGTGGAAATTCGGTTGGTCCCGTCGGCAAGATAGAAACCCGAAAGGGCGCCGCCCGAAATCCTCGCCAACGCCGCCGACTTGTAGATGAACGTGAGCGCGAGCGGGTCTTCCTGAACCGACACCTCGATTCCCGGGAATACCGGCTCGCCTCCGCCATCGGATCCGCCGGATGCGTCGGGCAACCCTCCGTCAACGACGCCGGTCGATCCGTCGGGGCCCGAGACACCCACGTTGCGCCCCTCGGCGCACGCGAGAAGGAGAACGCCCGCCGCAATAGAGACGACCAAGA
Source organism: Deltaproteobacteria bacterium (assembly GCA_016218965.1). Lineage (GTDB taxonomy): Bacteria > Myxococcota > SpSt-1050 > SpSt-1050 > JACRCP01 > JACRCP01. Next base: position 6,812 of record JACRCP010000270.1, read on the forward strand.
CTCGCGGTCGCGTCATGGCCTATCCTTGCCCGCGTGCGCCGCGAGGTGTCGTTCGATGAACTCCCGGACCGCGTCCCTGCCGCGAAAAACGCCGTAGTGACCTTCGCAGAGCATGTCGGCATTTAAATCGAGAAGCCTCCGCATCGAGTCGCGCCACGCGCCGATGTCCGAACCGAAATCGGGCTCGAACGGCCCGTGGATGTCCTGGCCGAAGAGGACCTTTTTCCCGTCGGTCTCGTAAAGCGCGACCATCGAGCCGGGGGTGTGGCCGGGGGTGTGTATGAGCCGGATGTCGCCGCGGGCGAAATGGAGGACCTCGTCGACCCCCGGGACCTTGAGGCTTACCCGCGTGGGCGGAAGCGTGATGGCGTACCAGCCGGCGGCGGTCTTCACGCGATCACCCGCGCCGATCGCGAGGGCGTCCAATTCGTGCGCGATCACCCGGCACCGCGTTTCCTCCGCGATCTTCGTCGCGCCGCCTATGTGGTCCACGTGGCAGTGCGTCAGAATCAGGGTATGAAGCCTGGCCGGATCGAGCCCCGCCTCGCACAGGTTGTCGCGAATCCGCCACCAGCCCGGCCCGCACCCGCTGTCGATGAGAACGAGGTCTCCGGCGTCGATCGCGTAGACCAGACAGTCCCGCACATCCGAATACTGCCCCCCGCCCACCAGATACACGCCCCTGCAGATCTGCTCGAACATATTGAACGCCCGCCTCCAACCGCCCGGCGTGTCCACTATTTACACCCGGCGGCAGATTGGTCAAGGTCATTTTCGGTGCGGCCGGGCGGTGGTCGCCATAGATCGTTGAAGGTCGGGTTTGACTGCGCGGCGGGGGGCGTGGTACGTTGCGGCATCGTGAAACGGGAAACCGGAAAAGACGGGGGCGTTCTCAACAGGCGCGGGGTTGTCGTCTGGACGGCGCTGCTCCTGGCGGCGCCGGGGTTTTGCGCGTGCGATTCGAGCGGCGGGTTCAACGTGCGGCTCTCGTTCGGGCAGGCAAAAAAGGCCGCGTCGTCGTGCGCGAAGTTCCAGGCAAACAAGGCCGGCTCGACGCCCTGCGGGATTTCCAAGTTCAGGCTCTGCGCCGCCAATGCGGCCGCGGGCGCGGTAATCTACGGCGACTACGGCGCCGCGGAGGGCGAGCCGGGCGTGACGCTCGAGGTCCCGCCCGGCGATTACGCTCTTTCGTTCCAGGGCTACGACGCCGAACGAGAGGACCTCGTGGTGTGGTGCGGGCGCGCGCTTGGCTTGAGCGTCAAGGCCGACGAGACCACGCAGGTTTCGATGTTCGTGGCCCGGTGCTCCGACTTCGTATTCACCGCCGGCGCAATGAAAACCAAGCGGGCATTCCACGCGGCCGCCCCGCTCCCCGACGGCAGAGTGCTTCTCACGGGCGGGGTAGGCGAGCTGGACTCCGGCGAGTCGTGCGGGAACGCGTGCACTGTCGTGTCGGCGCAGAACGCCGCCGAGATCTACGACCCGGCCACCGGCGAGTTCGAGGCGGCGGGCGCCATGTCGGCCCCCCGCGCGTTTCACACCGCCACCACCCTCGCCGACGGCACGGTCGTCATCGCGGGCGGGGCCGAGACCGTGCGCGTGTACCGCTTCCCCGGCGGGGGCACGCCGATGTTCGTCCCCGATACGCTCGTGGACTCGTCGAAGGCGGCCGAGGCCTTCGACCCGGAGTCAAAAAAGTTCAAAAGCGTTTCAGGCGCCGGAGAGCGGGCGATGCACGCGGCGGTGGCGACCCGGGGAGGGAAGGTCGTTCTTGTGGGCGGCGTGACCGAGGAAGGCGCGTTTGCACCCTCCGACAGCATCGAGGTCGGCGACGCCAAGGGCTTCTCGGCCGAAACGCAAATGAGTACTCCCCGCGCGTTTGCGGCGGCCGCCGATTTTTCGGCGCCCGGCGACGCCGCGTCGACGGTGCTCATCTGGGGCGGAAACGTCCCGGGCGCCGGCGAAGGAAACGCCGGAATCTTCGGCGAGGTGTGGTCCGAGGGCGGGGGGGCCGGATCGACGCGCACGCCGGCCGCACTCGAGGACGACGTCGTCGGTCTGCCGTTGTTCCACCACGCGGCCGCGCTCCTTCCGGACCAGCGCGTGATCGTGGCCGGGGGGATGTTCGTCAAGGATTACATAGACAAGGACGGCAGCCTCTTCGGCCCGGCCGAGCCGCTCAGAAAAGTCAGGCTGGTCGACCTTGCGGGGACCAACGGCGTGACGGTCCCCGAAGAGGCCGCCTACGAACTGCGCTACGCGCGAGCGATGCACACCGCAACCCCGCTCCCGGACGGACGCGTTCTGGTCACGGGCGGCTTTTCGGCGAGGACGCCTTCGTGCAAAGCGCCCGTCTGTTTCGATCCGACCGACACGGTCGAGGTGTTCATACCCATCAGCGAGATATTCGACACGCTCCACCCCGCGGGACTCACGGGCGCCGGGAACCCGCTCATCGTCATGGGCAAGGCCCGCGCCGGGCACACGGCCACGCCTCTGCCCGACGGGAGTGTACTCGTGGCCGGCGGGGCCTCTTCGGGCAAGGACGTAGAGGGCACGGCCGAGGTCTTCTCGCCGCTCCCGACGGCATTGGGGCAATATTGACTGCCGGGACAGCCACGAAAAGACACGAAACGCACGAAATGAGTCCTGCAAAAACGTCAAGGAGCTCGTGACGCATGATCTTCACCGGCCTCGAGGTCGGACCTCTCCAGACGAACTGCTACATCGCGGGCGACGAGGCGTCCAAGGAGGCCGCGGTCATAGACCCGGGCGGCGACGCCGACCGGATCCTCGCCGTCCTCAAAAAACACGGGCTCAAGTGCACGGCCATAGTGATCACGCACGCACATTTTGACCACGTGGGCGCGTGCGCGGAGATCAAGGAAAAGACGGGAGCGCCGGTCGTCACGCACGTGCTCGAAAAGGACGCCCTGCCCATGCAGGGGCGCATGGCGATGTTCTTCGGCGCCGTGATGAAGGACCCGCCTCCTCCGGACCGCACCGTCGAAGAGGGAGACACGATCAAGGTCGGCTCGATCGAGATGAAGGTGATCCACACCCCGGGGCATTCGGCGGGGGGAATCTGCCTCGCGATAGAAGCCGAAAAGACCGTCATCGTCGGGGACACGCTCTTTGCCGACTCCATCGGCCGCACGGACTTTCCCGGCGGGTCGTACGACGATCTCATCGGCGGCGTGCGCGAAAAGATCTTTCCGCTGGGAGACGACTGGAAGGTCTACCCCGGCCACGGCCCCGCCACCACCATCGGCCACGAACGCAGGCACAACCCGTTCTTTTAGCCTGAAGTTCCCCTCCTGGTCGAGTCGGGTAGGGCGATCGTGCGGACCCGGCTTCGAATGATGCCGACGTTTCCATCGTCAAGAACGTCAGCTGGCATCGTCGCGCTCAAATGACGGTGAACCCAAAAGAAGAATCTGCCGCGAACTACTAGCCTCGATTCCCACGTCGGCGCGCGCCCTAACATTCTGAAGGTCATATCTTCGGACGCATGAGGGGAGCCGGCTCTTTTCGGCCCCGATGCCGTTATCTTACGACTGTACATATCTACAGTCTTCCACGCAGTCACTACCGATGAGAAGCCACGCCACCTCTGGCTAAATGAGTCAGATCCTCTCTA
>JACRCP010000275.1 GCA_016218965.1 Deltaproteobacteria bacterium
CAGACAGATGCCCGCAGTCCTTTCTCCCAATTCCCCTCCGCGAATCCCAGCTCACGCTGTCTGTCATGCAGCACAGCCGTGCCGGGCTTGCGACGGGTCATCCCCGTCTCCCTCCGCCAGTGACTTTGTCCGTGACCCTGTCATCCTCGCAGATCTCAGTGACGGTTGTGTTGTCGATGTGGTACGTCACTACTCTCTCACTCTTGGGCAGGCATTGCTGACCACGGCAGACGTACTTGCCGTTCAACGAGCTGCATCCACAAACGCACCGGTCCACGACTGTGTTCCCATCGCGGCATAGAATCAGGTCGCCATCTGGGGAACATTGATTGATGAACGCGCACGGATCCGGAAACCTGGGCCTCGGGATTGGGCGTTGGGGAATGGCGGTCCCGCCTTTTGGCACCAGCTGACCCGGTTCGGGTTTGGCAAGACAGTCGCCTTTGACGACCACGAACGAATCCCTCTCAAGGACGACCGTCTCATCCGGACACCGGCCGTCCACGGCCGATCGACTCGACGCGTGTGTTTTTGCCACTGTCGCTTGGCAACTCGACAAGTACGCCAACGATAGTGCAGCGAACGTTGCCTTGACGATCTTCGACGACATGGTGTTGACCCTCCTTTTTTGCACATCTTCCTCCGTTTGCGTTTTTAGTCAAGTTGAGTCGGTGAAAGCGCGTTGTGTTGAGCCGTTGATCCGATGTCCCCTCGGTCAAACGGTGCCGGTCCCGGAAGATGCGTCTACCCCCTATCCAAGCCCAACACCTGATGCAGCGTCAACACCAACGTCGCACACATGAATCGCGGATGCGGCATTGACCGCGCACTGAAAGCGCTGGGAAGGTGGAGCCGGCGCGAAATGGCGCGGCACGGTCGAGTGTCTTCGAACGTGGTGTTGTCCTGTTGTCTCCGGTTCGGTAGAGCCAGCGCTACTTCACCTTCGCCCCCGCTGCCACGAGGCCCGCTACGCGGGTGAGGATGTCGGCGAGGGTCTTGAGGCGATCGTCTTCGGGGAGGGTCGGCGTCGGGGAGTAAGGGTCGGGGGAACTGGTGCTGTTGGGGTTCCGGCGGCAGAGTTGGTCGAGGACGGTGCGCACTGCATCTGGGTCCGGGCAGTCGCGGGAGGTCGCGAGGGCGATCTGGAGGGAGGCGAGGCTGGTTAGCTCGTTCTGGTAGAACTTGATCTCCATGAGGCTCGCCCGGTAGAGCTTGAGGAAGAAGAACGAAAAGACCTCGATGAAAGTCACGGTAGTCACGCGCGGGACGTAGTGCGAAAGGGCGCCGGAGAGGGTGTCGGAGGTCCGGGAGTCGTCGAAGATCATGTAAGCGAGCAGGCCGAGGGCAAACCCGGTCGTGATGACACCGATGGTGAGGTTGAGGTTCCCGCGCCGCGAGAGCGCGGCGATCTCCCGACGGAGACGAAGAGAGGTCGCAGAGAACACGGCAGCCGGATTTTCTGCCACAGAGGACACCCATCCTTCGCAGGGCTTCGGAGGGCAGGCAGAGTTCACCGAGTTTGCGGCTTCGGACACCGGGCTTGCAACCGCAGAGGGCGCAGAGACCGCAGAGAGAGAACTTGTTTCGAGCGACGGGGTGCCACGGACAAACTTTGTTTGTCCGTGTGCGACGGACCCCTCTGTGGTCTCTGTGGTCTCTGTGGCAAGAAACGCCGGATGACCGTTTCCGTTGCCGAGATACCTCATAAAGACCATCGCCGTTCCCGCCGCGACGCTGGCCGACACGATCATAAGGATCACCGCCGGCCGGACGGGCAAAGGTGCGGGCAAAGGTGCCAGCTACCGAGGGCCGTGTGCCAACGCAGAAAAAGGCAGGAGGCCAAAGGCAGGAGGCGAGAGGACAATCGTTATGGGACAAGCACTTGGAGGAACACATCACGCGCGTTTTGGCGTCGCGTAGCACTGATCGGCAAACCCAAACAGCAGGCGGAACCCGTCCGTCCGCCCGTCGGATTCCGACCGCCCGCCCGGCCAAGCCGATTCCGGAGCGGTGATCGTTCCTCAGCAGAGCGGCCGAGGGTAGACCGCGACGACTGATCGTCGATCACCAGTCCCGCCGAGGCCCGACCGGGACTACTCAACATCCCTCACCGAAAAGGTGTGAGGGTACATGACAACAGGTGATCGTCGATCACCAAGGTCGGCGAGGGTCGACGAAGACAACTGATCGTCCATCACCTTCCCCGGCGAGGCCCCGCCCGGACTACTCAACGTCCCTCAGTGAAATGGTGTGGGGGTACGTGACAACATGTGATCGTCGATCACCAAGGTCGGCGAGGGTCAACGAAGACAACTGATCGTCCATCACCTGTCCCGCCGAGGCGCGGCCAGGACTACTCAACGTCCCTCAGTGAAATGGTGTGGGGGTACGTGACAACATGTGATCGTCGATCACCAAGGTCGGCGAGGGTCGACGAAGACAACTGATCGTCCATCACCTCTCCACGTCAGGCCCCGCACGGGCCAGTGGTGGTCGATCACCACCTCGGAGCAGGGGGGAAAGGGAGCAGTGATCGTCGATCACCAGTACCGGCGAGGGTATGTGACAACATATGATCGTTCATCACCAGTCTCGCACAGGGGGAAACCGACGCGGTCATGGTCGATCACCGAGTCAACGTTGGTGGACGTCCGAGTGTTGTGCGTTGATCATTCGCCCCGGCGAGGCGCTGCGGGGACCATCGATCGTTCTTCGTTGCTCACGGCGACCGCCCGTGCCCACGCGAGGCCATCGATCGCCGGGCCGGAACCGGGGGAAACCGGCAAGCTCATCGTCGATCGCGGCGCCGAGACTCGCGAGGGCGCGACCACCCCGGGACCCACGACCGGCCGAACAGGCTGAGCGCTTGGAGTTGATGGGTGACTGAGTGCGCTCGGGTTGCATGCTGCCCTTGGTCCCTCCGGGTCGGTCGGTTTCAAATGCACCCTACCACAACGTCTTGGGGTTGTCAGCGGTCAGGAGACACGGTCAGGAGACCGGCGACCGGTGACGGGGGACCGGGGACGGGGTGGCAGAGAGCAGAGGGCAAAGGGCGGAGCGGATAGACCACCTCACCCGATTTCCCTTTGAGGACGAGCCACGCCCAGAAGTAGAGCCCCGCCCCGCCGGGGCCCGGGTCAGAAGGTCGACGTCAGCACCAGCGGGATTTCTATCGCGGTCGCGTCGCCCTCGAACCTGGGGAACTGCCACTTGCGGATCTCGCGCACCAGGCACTCCTCGATCATCGAGCCCCTGATTCGGTCGGTGAGGCTCTTGACCTTGCTCACCTTTCCGGTCCCTTTCACCTCGGCCCAGATCATGACCTTCCCCGAAAGGCCGCTGTCGCCCTTTAGGTGCTTCTCGTAGCAGTACGAGAGCGAACGCTGGTTTGTCGCAACGACCTTGCCCACCTGATCGGCGGTCAATTCCTTGAAAGTCGTCGCCAGGTCCGGTTTGAGATCGGGAAGATCGGTCTTTTTCCCGAAATCGATCCCTCCCACCCCCAGGCCGCCCGCGCCCAGCCCGGACACGCCGACGCCGATGTCGAGCGGCTTGCCGTCGGAATCCATGCGCCCCATCGCGACGTCTTCCTTGCCGAGGCCGGCGTACGCATCTGCCAGGCCGGACGTATCGATGTTCGTCGACGAGAACCGCGTTCCGGGTTTCTTGGCGGCCATCGCCTTCTTCTTCACCACCTGCTGCTCCTGCTGTTTCTTTTCCTCTTCCATGCCGAGCATCAGCTTGCGGTATCGCTCGCGCTCGTCGGGGGTCATGTTGATCTCCTCGGTGGAGATCGGCTTGGCATACTGCGGCTTCACGATGGTGAGCCCGAGATTGTAGATCGCGTAAAGCTTCGTCGAAACGAGCCACGTCAGCCCGCTCAGCACTACCGCCGCGGCGGCGGCGGCAACCGCGACCTTTTTCATCCGGCTCTTCTTCGAGAGCCCGGCCTTTAGTATGATCACGCGCGTGCTCTCGCGCGGCTCCGCCTTGGGTTCCTCCTCGTGTTCGTCCTGGGGCTCGGCCAGCGCCATCTGGCGGGCCTTCTCCTCGGACTCCCGCGCATCGGCCTCGGCGATCTCCATCGCCTGCCGGCGCGCCTCTTTCTCGAGCACCGATTCGAACATCGCACCCTCGGCCGGTGCCGCCGCACGGGGACTCGTGACGAACGGAAGGTCCTCTTCCGGGGACGCGGCCGCTTGGGCGCCGCCCGCCGCCTTCCTCCCGCGCGAAACCGCGCCGGGCTTCTTTGACTCGTCGACGGGAATCCCCGCGACCTTCCGGAATCGATCGCCGTCGTCGACCGCGGGCCGGCTCCCGCTCCTGACGTGGTCCATGTCCCTGAGCAGGTCGTCGAAGACCCCCGAAGACGCGATCTCGCTTTCGATTTCCTCGTCACGCTTCCGCGCCGCCTCAGCCACGCCGCTCTTGGCATGCGGCACGGCGGGCCGGGCGCCGCTGACACGCCGTTCATCGGACGTCGGAGCGGCCGCCTTGAGCTCCTTCTTGAAGTCGTCCATGGTCGAGAGCCGCGACCAGTCCTCCATCCCCTCCCGCCAGGCGTAGGTTTTGGGCCCTATCACGCGGCCCGCGATCAACTCGCGCATGTCGTCCGGCTTCACGGGACCGATCTGCTTCCCGCCTTTCGAGTAGAACCACTCGTCCCCTTCGCCGCCCCCGCCTCCCGGAGCGCCCTCGTCCTCGGGTTCCGGTTCTCGCGCGGACTCCCTGAGCGGAAAGACTTTCCCCGCCGGCGCCGCCGGTTGTTCGGCCGCGGACGCGCCCTCGGAGGGCGGCGCCGGCTCGGGCGCAGGGCGTTCAGCCGACGGAGGTTTCGCGGCCGGCCTCTCGGCGGTCGGCGGGCGGACGCCCCCGCCCCCCTTGACCACAATGAGATTGCTGCACTTCATGCAGCGGATCTTGAGAATCTTCCCGGCCACCCTTTCCTCTGGCATCGAGTACTTGGTGCCGCAGCTTTCGCAGCGGAATTTCAACTGGCCGGGCATCGTCTACGCGCCCTCAGAGGAGCTTGATGACATGCTCTTTGATCGCCTGTCTCGTATGCTCGTCGGGCGCCGCGTTCATCGCGCGTTCCCACATCTCGACCGCCTTGTTTCTGAAACCCTTCTGCTGGTAGATGGCCGCCAGGTTCTTGAGCGCCGGAAAGAACCCGGGCTTGAGCTCGACGGTCTTCTCGTACTCGCCCATCGACTGGTAGAGCTGCCCCTGCTGCTGGTACACCAGCGCCAGTCCATAGCGAAGCCGGTACGCGAAAGGATCGATGGAGAGGCCCCTCAAGAACTCGGCGGCGGCCTCGTCGAGCTTCCCCTCCTTGACGAGCCGCACGCCGTTGTTGTAGCAGTCCCGCACCGTGAGCGGAAGGTCATGGGTCGAGGCCTCGGGCTGCCCGTGCTTTCGTGCGAGCAGGGCCTTGGCGCGCCGCGCGAGATCGGTCAGACGGAAGGGTTTCTCGAGGAAGTCGTCGGCGCCGTACGACGCCTTGATGTCCTCCTGAAATCGCCAGCCGGTATAGACGGCGCTTATCATCAGCACGGGGATGTGCCGGTAGAGCTCGCTCGCCTTGATCTTCATGCAGATGTCGAAACCGTGGACCTCGGGGAGCATGGCGTCAAGCACGACGAGATCCGGCTTGACCGCCTGCAGCTTTTCGAGCGCCTCCCCCCCCCGCGACGCGGTATGGACTTCGTACCCCTCGGTTTCAAGCGCGCGCCTGAGCAGTTCGAGGATCTCGGGCTCGTCATCCACGGCCAGGATGCGCGGCGCCGCGCCCGCCGCCCCGCCCGCGACCCCCTTTCCGGCCACTATGTTCACGATGTCGTCCGCCGTGCTCACTATCACGAACTCGCTCGCGACCGGACCGCTCTCGGGGAGGGCCATCTCCTCGGCCACGATCTCCAGGACCGCGTCGCGCCCCGCCGTCCGCGGCGCCGCCTTGCCGGTGAATACGCCGTCCTTCGAAACCGAATACGCGCGATAGGCCTCGTCGATGGCGGCGAGAAGCACGGTTTCGACGGCGACGTACACAATGACCTGTTTGCCCGAGACGAACTCGAGCTCCGAGAACAGCGACTTGCGGTGCGGATCTGCCACCGCCACCAAAAGCTTGCCGCCCTCGGCCAGAAACGGCAAAACGAGGTCGCGCGAGGCCACGTCGGCGGGTATGGACGCGAGGTTTTCCAGCGGGAAGCGGCTCTTCGAAAGGACTATCGCGGGAACCCCGTGCTGCCGGCCCAGGGCCGACGCGAACACTCCCTCCGGGGCCGCACCGTCGCGCAGGAGCAGCGAGCAGAGCCTGCGCTTTTCGACCTTCTGCCGCGCCAGCGCGTTCTGAATCGCCTTGGCGTCGATGCTGTAACGGGAGGCCAGGATCTGTCCAATCAGTTCCTTCTTCATGCCAATCTGGTTTTTTAACACCTTTCCCCGGGGGCATCAAGATTGCGTTCATCTCTTCAAAATGAGGCCGGTGATGGCGTCGAAGATGGCGGGGCCGAAGAACAGGTACTCGAGCGCGCCGAGCGCTACGAACGGCCCGAACGGCATGTGGTGCCGCGTAGGGACGAAGTCGTCTTCGTCCCCCGGCCCCGTCTTGCCGATGGGTCCGTCGCGCTGCCCGGCCGCCTCCGGCTCGCGCCGGCGGGCAAACAGGAGGGCGATCCCGATCACGCTCCCCTGCGCCGCCGAGAGGAACACGACCGGCAGGATGGCCTTGTACCCCAGGAAGGCCCCGACCATCGCCATGAGTTTTACGTCCCCTCCGCCAAACCCGAGCCTGCCCGTCGCCAGCCTCGCGGCGAGCGCGACGACCCAGAGCAATCCGCCGCCGAGCGCCGCTCCAAGAAGCGAGTCCAGGGGACTCGATGCAACGCCGGACGGGGTCACGGGCTGCAAAAGCGAGAACAAGAGGCCTGCGGCGATCCCCGGATACGTGATGGCGTCGGGGAGGAGCCAGTGGTCGATGTCGATGAAGCTCAGCACCACGAGCGATGCGCCGAACGCGAACCAGACCGCGTACGCCGAAAGCGACGGGCTGCGCATGAACAGGGCGAGCGACAGGAAGGCGACGAGCAACTCTACCAGCGGGTACCGCGCGGCTATCCGGTCGCCGCAGTCCCGGCAGCGCGCCCCGAGCAGGACCCACGACGCGACGGGGACGTTGTCAACGGCCCGGATGGGGCTTAGGCACGTCGGGCACCGCGACGACGGCCAGACGATCGAGATCCCCCACGGGACCCTGAAGATGCAGACGTTGGCAAACGACCCCCAGAACGCCCCGAAGACGAACGCCGCGCCGCCCCAGAACCAGGATGGTAGTCCGCCCGTCTCCACCGGTCTAGTCCGCGTCAAGCCTGTACTTGGCCAGCCTGTACCTGAGCGAACGCATCGTCAGGCCCAGAAGCTCCGCCGCCCTTTGCCGATCCCCGCCGGCCTGTTCGAGCGCCCGCAGGATGAGCCTCCTTTCGAACCTGGCGACCTCCCTGTCGAAGTCAATTCCTTCGCGGGTCTCCGCGTCCACCGACGTGTTCACGGACTGGAGTTCGATCAGGCCGCCCTCGGTCAGGGTCACCGCCCTCTCCACCATGTTCTCTAGCTGACGAACGTTGCCTTTGAAATGAAACGTCTCGAGCGCCCGCATGGCCTCGGCGGTGAAACCCGTTATCTTCTTCCCCTGTTCGAGCGCCAGCCTGTTCAGGAAATGCGTGGCGAGAACGGGTATGTCCTCGGCCCGGTCCCGGAGGGGAGGCAGCTCGATGGTCACGACCTTCACGCGGTAGTAGAGGTCCTCGCGGAAACGGCCCGCCGACACCTCGTCCTCGAGGTTCCTGTTGGTCGCGGCCACTATTCTCACATCCACGGTTATGTCTTTTATTCCGCCCACGTTCCTGAACGTCCGGTCCTGTATCACCCGAAGCAGCTTGACCTGGATCGGGATCGGCACGTCCGCGACCTCGTCAAAAAAGATCGTGCCGCCGTGCGCGACCTCGAAAAGGCCCTTCTTGTCGACCACCGCCCCCGTGAACGCCCCTTTTACGTGGCCGAACAACTCGGACTCGAAAAGCGTCTCGGGGATTGCGCTGCAATTGACGACTACGAACGGGTTGTCGAAGCGCTTGCTCCTTCCGTGCACGGCCCGCGCAACCAGCTCCTTGCCCGTGCCGCTCTCCCCAAGAATCAGGACATTGGCCATCGTGGGGGCGACCTTTTCGATGAGCTGGAAGAGATCGCGTATTACCCTGCTCTTTCCGATGATGTTCTCGAGCCTGTATTGCCTCCTCTGGTTTTCCTTGAGCGCTATGTTCTCGGTCAGCAGCCGGCCCTTCTCCAGCGCCTTCTCCACCCGCACCTTGATCTCGGAGACCTTGAAGGGTTTCTGGATATAGTCGTAGGCGCCGAGCTTCATCGCCTCCACCGCATTCTCCGTCGTCCCGAATGCGGTGGCGACGATTACCTGTGCGGCGGGAAGGAACCTCTTCGCGACCTTCAGGACCTCGATCCCGTCGGCCCCCGGCATTTTGAGGTCGGTGATGACGAGATCGAGATCGCCGTCCTTGACCCGCTCGATCCCCTGGACGCCGTCGTTGCACGTCTCAACGTTGTGGCCCTCCCCTTTCAACATGATGGAGAGCATCCCGCGCATGCCGCTCTCGTCCTCCACAATCAGGATCCGGCCCATGCGGTCCTCATCCTTTCTTCGCCGGTTCGAATCCGACGGTGAACGTGCTCCCGGCCCCCGGGGCGCTCTCGACCGTTATGCTCCCCCCGTGGGCCGCCATGATCGAGTACGCGATCGAGAGCCCCAGCCCGGTGCCCTTCTCCTTGGACGTGAAAAACGGGTCGAAAACGCGGGCAAGGTCATCCTTTGGAATCCCAATCCCGTTGTCCGACACCTGGAGCGCGATGTGCCCGTTGGCGGCGCCGCCGCGCTTGAGCGTCACCGCCACGGTCCCGCGCCCCTCCACCGCCTGGGCCGCGTTCCGGAACAGGTTCCAGAGGACCTGTTTGATCTGCCCCGGATCGACGCGTGCCGTGACATCCGGTTCGATCTCCGTCCGAATCTCGATTGCCGGCCCGGCCTCGGCGTCGCACCGAAAGACCTTCACCGTCTCGGCGACCAGCTTGCTCAAGTCCGTGTCCTCGAACCGCGGGGGCGACGGCCGCGCGAACTGCAGGAACTTCTCGATGAGATCGTTTAGGCGCTCGGCCTCGGTGGACACTATGTTCATCAGGGTGTCCGAATCGGCGGCCGGAACCCGGCCTTTCTGGAGCAGTTCCACCGACCCGGTGATCGCGGCCAGCGGGTTGCGGATCTCGTGGGCGAGCCCCGCGGCGACCTTCCCGAGCGCCGCCAGTTTCTCGGATCGGCGGACCGCCTCCTCCATCTCGCGGTACGACGTGATGTCCTGGAACACAATCAGGCCCCCGGTCAGGCGGCGGGCATAGTCGTGGAGGTCTCCGCTGTGGACCGAGAAGACGCGGTACCCCGCGCCGTCCGCCCGATAGACGGTTTCGGCCGCCGCAAGGCCGCCTCCGCCGGCGGTCCCCATGACCTCGTCGGCACGGCGGCCGATCAGGTCCCGGGCCTCGCGCCCGAGAAACCGGCAGGCCGCCTCGTTGGCGAAATTGATGCCCCCCTCCTGGCTGCACGTGATGACCCCGCTGGGGATGCTGTGGACGATCGCCTCGTGAAGCGCGGTCAAGTCCAGAAGGGTCGCCTGCTTCTCCTCGAGCTTGCGCCCGGTGATCCGGATCTGTTCGGAGAGGTAGCTCGAGAGCGCCGCCACGAGAAAGATGGCGGTGACGCTGATGAACGTCGTGTAGATGGTTTGTGTCACGACGGGAGAGGCCGTGCTGGCCTCCATCCCGGGAATCGCCGGGAGGAAACGGAGGTGCTGGTCCGCCGCGAGCACGGTGAGGGCGAGCGTGCCTGCCGCGGCGGCGACGAACGCTCCCACCCGGTAGAGGAGGATGGCCGTGACGATCACGTAGAACGGGAACAAAAAGGTGAATATGCTCTCGTTGCGCCCCGTGTAGTAGCAGATGAACGAGGCGACGAGCAGGTCCCCGGTAAGCTGGATTGCCGCCTGCGCAAAGAGGTTCGTCCAGAGGCGGAGGGCCGCACCGTAGGCCACGGTCGCCGCGTACGTCGAGATGATGATGGCGATCAGTATCCTTTCGGTCGACGAGAACGGCGCCTCCCTCCCGAAGCTGCGCACCAGGGTCGCGCCCAGGAGGATGGAGATCGCCACCACCCGAAACAGCATCACCCAGACGAGCTTCCGTCTGATCTCGTCCGACTGGATGGCCGGGTTGCGGGTCACGTCCGCGCCCCCAACGGCGCCGAAATCACTTGATGCTGCCTGCGATCGAAAAGATCGGGAGATACATCGCGATCACCATCCCGCCGGCGATCACGGCGAGAAACACCATGATGAAAGGCTCTATGAGAGCCGTGAGCGCCTCGACCGCCGAGTCGACCTCTTCCTCGTAGAAGTCCGCGATCTTCGACATCATGGTGTCCATTGCGCCGGTCGCTTCGCCGACGGCGATCATCTGGACCACCATCGGCGGGAACACCTTGGTCTCCATCATCGGCTCGGCGATGTTCTTGCCTTCGCTGATCTTTTCGCGTGTGTACACGATCGCGCGTTCGACCACGCGGTTCCCCGCGGTGCGCGACACCACCGTGAGCCCGTCGAGAATCGGGACGCCCGACGCAATCATGGTGCTCATCGTGCGCGTGAACTTGGCGACTGCCACCTTGCGGATGAGCGGACCGAAAACCGGCGCCTGAATAAGCACCCGATCGATGATCTCCTTGCCCACGTTGGATTTCGCAAACGTGATGGAGCCGACGGCGAACGCGACAATCGACCCCATGATGAGGAACAGGTTGTTCTGGAAACCGTTGGACATGTCGATGACGATGCGCGTCAGCGCCGGGAGTTCGCCGCCGAAATCCCGAAACATCTTCTCAAAAGTCGGGATCACCTTCCAGAGAAGGCCGATGACGACGAGAATGGCGACCACGAGGACCGCGATGGGATAGGTCATCGCGCTCTTGACCTTCTTGACCAGCTTCTGGTTCTTCTCGATGTAGCCCGCAAGCCTGTTCATGATGGTGTCGAGGATGCCGCCCACCTCGCCGGCGGCCACGAGGTTGCAGAACAGGTCGTCGAAGACCTTGGGGTGTTTCTTGAGGGCGTCGGCGAACGTCGAGCCGCCCTCGACGTCCGACTTCACCTGCAGGAGGACGCGTTTGAGCGCGGCGTTGTCGGACTGCGTTCCCAGGATGTCGAGGCACTGCACCAGCGGCAGACCGGCGTTGATCATCGTCGCGAACTGCCGGGTGAACACGACCAGGTCCTTCGTCCCCACCGACCCGCCCAGAAGCGGCAGGTTCGACGCGTCGAACTTGAAGCCCGCCTTCCGCTTGATGGATGATGCCTGGATCTCCTGCTTCTTGAGGAGGGCAAGGACCATCTCCTCGGAAGCCGCCTCCATCGATCCCTTCCGGATGTCTCCGGTCTTGGTCTTCCCCTCCCAAAGGAATGTGGGCATGCTGCCCTCCTCTTCAACGGGACCTGTCCATGATCGACTATACTACCGTTCGGCCCCGGTTGCCAGTTTCCGTCGCCCCGCCTACTGGCCCTCCGCGGGCCCGCCCTTCTGGATCAGGTTCTTGAGCTCCTCGACGTCCGAACTGCGGCCCACGGCGTCGTCGAGCGAGATCATCCTCCGCACGAACAGCGACGCAAGCGACTGGTTCATCGTCTGCATCCCGAACTTGGTCTGCCCGACCTGCATGATGGAGTAGATCTGGTGGATCTTGTCCTCGCGGACAAGGTTCCTGATGGCCGCGTTCGGGATCATCACCTCGAGCGAGAGGATCCGCCCCGGCGTGTTCGCCCGCGGGATGAGCTGCTGCGAGAGCACCCCTTCGAGGACGAACGAGAGCTGGGCCCGGACCTGCGCCTGCTGGTACGGCGGGAAGACATCCAGGATACGGTTGATGGTCTGCACGCACGAATTGGTGTGAAGGGTGGCGAAAGCGAGGTGCCCCGTTTCGGCGATGGTCAGCGCCGCCTCGATGGTTTCGAGATCGCGCATCTCGCCGATCAGCACGACGTCGGGATCCTGCCGGAGGATGTACTTGAGCGCCTTCTTGAACGAAGCAGTGTCGGCGCCGACCTCCCGCTGGTTCACGATGCAGTTCTTGTGCGGGTGCAGGTACTCGATGGGGTCCTCGATGGTGATGATGTGCTCGTGACGTTCGGTGTTGATCCTGTCGATGATCGACGCGAGCGTGGTGGTCTTCCCCGAACCGGTGGGGCCGGTCACGAGGATGAGCCCGCGGGGCTTCTTCGTCAGCTCGTAGACGATGGGCGGCAGCCCCAGCTCCTGGAACGACATGATCTTGAACGGGATCACGCGGAACGCGGCCGACACGGCCCCGCGCTGCATGAACATGTTGGCCCGGAAGCGGGACAGGCCCTTGACGCCGAACGACAGGTCGAGCTCGTTTTCCTCCTCGAACCGCCTCTTCTGGGCGTCGGTGAGGACCGAGTAGCAAAGGTCCTTGGTCTCAACGGGAGTGAGCGGGGGCAGCTTGAGCGGGATGAGCTTGCCGTCGATGCGGAGCTGGGGCGGCGAACCCGTGGTAAGGTGCATGTCGGACGAGCCCTTTTCGATCATCGCCTTCAGAAGCTGGTGCAGGTTGACGCCCATGAGAGGCCCCTTATCTGGTGATGGCCGTCGTTCGGACGACCTCTTCGAGGCTGGTGACGCCGGCCTCGAGCTTCCGGAGCGCCGACTGACGAAGCGTGAGCATCCCGTGCTCGACCGCTATCCGCCGGACCTCGGACGTTGACTCCCCGCGGAGGATCGCCTCGCGAATCTGGCGGTTGAACCGCAGCACCTCGTATATGCCGACACGCCCCCGGTAGCCGATGTTGTTGCAGGTCTTGCAGCCCTTGCCCTTGTAGACCGTCAACCCGGCGGCCTTCTCCTCGGAAATGCCGAGGTTGACGAGCGCTCCCGGCTCGACCTGCTGCGGCTCCCGGCACTGCGTGCAGACCTTGCGGACCAGCCGCTGCGCGACGATCAGGAGCACGGCCGAGGCCACCAGGAACGGCTCGACCCCCATGTTGAGCAGCCGGGTCACCGTGCTCGGCGCGTCGTTGGTGTGCAGGGTCGAGAGCACGAGGTGTCCGGTGAGGGCGGACTTGATGGCGATCTCGGCCGTCTCGAGGTCGCGTATCTCGCCCACCATGATGACGTCGGGGTCCTGCCGCAGGAACGACCGGAGGGCGGCGGCGAACGTGAGGCCGACGTCGGGCCTGACCTGCACCTGGTTGAGGCTCGTGATGTTGTACTCGACAGGGTCTTCGACCGTCGAAACGTTGATGTTGGGCTGGTTGAGCTCCATCAGCGCCGAGTAGAGCGTGGTGGTCTTCCCGGACCCCGAGGGGCCGGTCACGAGCGCCATCCCGTACGGCTGCGCGATCGCCCACTTGTAGTCGCCGAGCTGGTCCGTCTCGAGGCCCAGCACGGTCATGTCCTCCTGGAGCCCGGCCTTGCGCAGGATGCGGAGCACGAGCCTCTCGCCGAAGATAGTGGGAAGCGTCGAGACGCGAAAGTCGATCGGCTCCGTTTCGCTGCCGATCTTCATCCTGATGCGGCCGTCCTGCGGAAGGCGGCGCTCCGAGATGTTTAGCCCCGACATGATCTTGACGCGGGAGGCGACCGCCTCCTTGATGGCGAGCGGGGGTTTCAGCACCTCGTAGAGCACGCCGTCGATGCGGTAACGCACCCGCATGAACTTCTCGTACGGCTCGATGTGGATGTCGCTGGCGTTCTTGTTGAGCGCGTCCACCAGGAACAGGTTGACCAGTTTCACGACCGGGGCGTCCGAGCCGGACTTCTCGAGTTCCCTGGCGTTGACGTCCTCGTCCCCGCCGGTGACGACCTCGAGCACGTCCATGACGTCCGACACGGTTCCCGAGAGTTCGCCGCTCCCCGGCGCGGACGACCCTCCCCCGCCCCCCATGTAGTGCTTCTCGATGGCCTTCTTGATGGCCGCCTCTGAGGCGACCATCGTCTCGGGCGTGTAGCCCGTGCGGAACTTCACGTCGTCCAGGGCGTAGATATTGCCGGGGTCGGCGACAGCGACCACCAGCGACTGCCCCGCCCGGTTCACCGGGATGATCGTGTGTTTCTGGCAGAGTTCCAGCGGAAGGAGCTTGATGACCTCGGGGTCGATCTGGAATTGCTCCAGATCTATCGGGGGCACGCCGTACTGCCGGCTTATGAAACCGGTAAGGGCCTCCTCCTTGATTGCGCCATCCTTGACGAGGTGCTCGGTGACGCGGCCGCCGAGCTTGCGCTGCTCGTCCATCGCCTTCTGGAGCTGGCCGAGCGAGATCAGCTTCTCGCGTACCAGCAGTTCTCCGATGGGTTTCGGCATGTGCGGACCGGTCCTCCGGATCACTCGTCGGCGAGCGTCACGCCGACGACTTCCTCGACGGTGGTTATCCCGGCGGCGAGCTTGGAGAGCGCGCTCTGCCGGAGCGTCTTCATCCCGCGCTGGACCGCGACGTGCTTGATCTCGATGTCGGAAAGGCCCGAGACGATGGCGTTGCGGACGTCCTCGGTGATGGGGAGGATCTCGTACAGCCCGAGCCTGCCCTTGTAGCCCGTGCCGCCGCACTTCTCGCACCCCTCCCCCTTCATCGGCTGGGCCTTCTCGGCCTCCTCGCGTTTCATCCCCAGCGAGACCATCTCGTCGACCTCGACCTTGACCGGCTTCTTGCACTGCACGCACGCCTTGCGCACCAGGCGCTGGGCCTGTATCAGGTTGAGCGACGACGCGACGAGGAACGGCTCGATCCCCATGTTGACGAGCCTGGTAATCGAAGACGGGGCGTCGTTGGTGTGCAGCGTGGAAACGACGAGCTGGCCGGTCAGCGCGGCCTTGACCGCAATCTCGGCGGTCTCGAGGTCGCGGATCTCGCCCACCAGGATCACGTTGGGGTCCTGGCGCAGAAACGACCTGAGCGCCGACGCGAACGTCAGCCCTATCTCGTCGTGCATCTGGATCTGGTTTAGGCCCTCGATGTTGTACTCGACGGGGTCCTCGGCGGTCATGATGTTGACGGTGGACTTGTTGAGTTCGGAGAGCGCCGAGTAGAGCGTCGTGGTTTTTCCCGAACCCGTGGGGCCGGTCACCAGGACCATGCCGTAGGGCATCTCGATGGCGGCGCGGAACTGATCGAGCTGCTCCTTCTCGAAACCGAGCTTGGTCATGTCGAGCTGGAGGTTGCCTTTGTCGAGAAGGCGCATCACGACCTTCTCGCCGTAATTGCACGGGAGCACCGAGACGCGGAAGTCCATCTCGCGGCCGTCCTTGAGCCGGATCTTGATGCGGCCGTCCTGCGGGATGCGCCGTTCGGCGATGTCGAGGTTCGCCATGATTTTCAGGCGGCTCACCACCGCCTGCCGGATCTTGTACGGCGGCTTGAGCACCGTGTAGAGCTCGCCGTCTATGCGGAGCCGGATACGGAACTCCTTCTCGTAGGTCTCGGTATGGATGTCGCTCGCCGTCTTGTCGATGGCGTCAATCAGCACCGCATTTACGAGCCTGACGATCGGGGCCGCCTCGGACGCCTTTTGCATGTCGCCTATGTTCTCGGAATCGTCGGCGCCTTCGACGAATTCGACCCCCTCCTCCTTGAACGCGTCCATGATGGCGCCGTATTCGCCGGCCGAGTCGGTCGCCGTGCCGTTTCCGCCGCCGTAGTACTTCGTGATTGCGGCCTTGATCGCGGCCTCGGTCGCCAGGATCACCTCGACCGCGTAGCCCGTGAGGAACTTGATGTCGTCGATGGCATTGAGGTTGTGCGGGTCGGCCATCGCCACGACAATGGATCCCCCCGCGCGGTTGATCGGACAGACGCAGTGCTTCTGGGCCAGTTCCTTCGGGATCAGCTTGATGATCTCCGGGTCGATCTCTTGCTCCTTGAGATCGATCGCGGGGGTGTTGTGGATCTTCTGCAGGAACTCAAGGTATCTCTGCTCGGGCAGATGGCCGTCACGCACCAGTATCTCGCCGGCGCGTTCGCCGGTCTTCCTCGCCTCGTCCTGCGCCTTCTGGAGCTGCTGCAGGGAGATCATCTTCTCCCTGACGAGCAATTCACCCAGTTTGTCCGATGGAGGCATGGGGCCACGCTCCTGATTCGAGTCACGATACAGGATGCGCCCCGGGTAGTCAAGGAACTCCTCAATGAAATCGAGGGGCTGGATGGGAACTCGCGCGCGCTTTACCGCGCTCGCGAGGCGTGGTATTAGACCCAATGGACATCCAGGCCGCGCACAGGGAGGTGGCCCTTGAATGAACGGTTCGGCCCGCTGCCCGCCGGCATCGCCGCGTGCATCACTCTCCTCGCGTTTCCGGCCGGCGCGTCGGGCGTAGAGACATCCGCCGCGGCCGCCGCCCCCGCCCAGGGGACCGAACGGCCGCCGGCGGTCCTCGTCGCGATCACGGCGGACTGCGCGGGCGCCGATGCACTCGCGCGGACCGCCGGCCTGGTAGCGGCCGCCTTGCGCGCCGCGGGGACGCTGCGAAGCTTCCCCGACAGGCCGCCCGCGGTCCCCGATCGTGATGCGCCGGCCAAGGCGAAAGCCCTCGTCGAGGCGGCCAAGAAGAACTATTTCGACACGCACTATCAGGAGGCGGCGAGGCAGTTTGGCCAGGCGGGGACCGAACTCATCGAGGCCTTCGTCCCAGCCGCCGAAGACGCGCGACGTTGGTCGCAAATCGATATCGCTAAAGGGTACCTCGCCCTGGCCCACCGTGCCGCGGGCGACGAGGCCCGCTATCGCGCGGTGGTGGGCGCGATCGCCGCCACGAGGCCTTCGGCGACGTTTGACGTGTCGTTCCCGCCGGACTTCCGGAAGGACTTCGAAAGCGCCGTCGACGCCGCGATCGCGGGCCCCGTCGCCCCGATCGCGGTGTCGGCGCCGGTCGGGCCCTGGCGCGTCCGCATAAACGGCGTCGAGCGGGGCGCCACGCCGCTCACCGTCAAGCTCCCATTGGGAACACACGCGATCGGCGTGCCGCGTGAGGACGGATCAATCGCGTACCGCCCCATCGAGGTCGGAGCAAATGGGGCCGAATTCGAGATGGACCCGCTGGCCGGTTCCCCAAGAACGAGTGACGGGACCGTGGTCGTCTGCATCCCGGCAGGCGCCGAGATCGCAAAAGAAGACTCGTGGAGAATCCTCGGCCGCTCGGCCCGTCCGGCGCCGGAGGTCGTGTCGGTGTACCCGGCGTCCGGCGGGTTCATGCTCGTCCGGGCGGCACTCGATCCGAGCGGCGTGAAAGCCAGCATGCTCCTTCCCGCCGCCGACGCGACGGACGCCGCAAAGGTGGCCGCAGTCGTGGATTCGCTCTACGCCCCGCCCGGACCGCCCGCGGCAGCCGAAATCGCGGCCGCGGACACGGCCGCTGCGGACGAGGGCATCCTGACCAGGTGGTGGTTCTGGACCGCCGTGGGGGTCGTCACCGTGGCGGCGGTCGGGGTCCCGCTGTACCTGTGGCTGGGAGGGGCCGACGGCAACTCGCTCGGGGCCTCCGGCGTCAAGCCCTAGGCGGTTGCCGCGATGCGCACGCCCGACACCAACGCACGTTACCAGCGGATCTTCTCGGTCCTCTTCGAGATCACGAAGCTCATCAACTCGGGGATGGACCTCGAACAGCTTCTCAGGCGGATAGCGGCCGAGGTCATGGGCCTCATCGGCGCAAACTCGTGCTCCATCATGCTGCTTGACGAGGAGAGACACGAACTCCTGTGCAAGGCGGCCGGCGGGCTCACGGCCGAGCAGGAAAGGTCGCTTTCGTTCAGGCTGGGCGATGGCGTGGCGGGTTGGGTTGCGGCAAACGGGACGTCTGCCCTCATTGATGACGTGAGGACCGACGCGCGGTTCACGGTGCTCCCCGGGCAAAGCGTCGAGATACTCTCGCTCTTGTGCGTTCCGCTCAAGCACAAGGACGAAACGATAGGGACCATCACGATCACTTCCGACGACGCCGGCGCGTTCGGCGCCGAGCACGAGGAGACGCTCGCTTTCCTCGGGAACTCCATCGTCCTCGACATCCAGAACGCGCGGCTCTACCGCCTGTCGGTAACCGACTCGCTCACCAAGGCATACAACCGCCAGTACCTCTACCAGAAGCTCCCCGAGGAGATCGAACGCTGCCGGAGATACGGGAACCGCCTCTCCCTGATCCTCTTCGACATAGACAACTTCAAGAAGTTCAACGACGCGCACGGCCACGCCGCGGGCGACTGCGTCCTGCGCGGGGTCGTCGCCGCGGCGGGCCCGGTCATCCGGGACATAGACAGCCTCGTGCGTTTCGGGGGAGAGGAGTTCCTGGTGCTCCTGCCCCAGACGCCGCTTGCAAGCGCCCGCTCGATCGCCGAGCGCCTGCGCCAGCTCGTCGAGCAGAGCGGGTTCGTCTATGAAAAGACGCCTCTTTCGGTGACCGTCTCGGCGGGTGTCGCCGAGTATCAGGGCGCCGCGGACTCGGAGGGGTTCATCAAGCAGGCCGACGAGGCCCTCTACCGCGCCAAGATGCACGGCCGGAACCGCGTCGAAACGTACTCTCCCGCCTCCCCCGAACCCCTCGACGCGACATAAGACCGGGCGGAAATCCTACAACTGGTGCTCAAACCCCTGGACCGCGGAATGCCTGCCCCACGAGAGGTCCTCCTCGCGGGGAAGCACGCGCAGCACCTCGCTCGGGACCGTCAGCTTGTTGATGAGCAAAAACGAGCAGTAGCGGGCCAGCGTGACAAGGGCGCCGTTTTCCCCCGCCGCGGCGATCTCCGCAGGCGGGGCGGAAAGCGCGATGAGCTTCCGGAGCTCGTCGTTTACGGTCAGGACCTCGAGCGCCGCGACGCGGCCCTTGAACCCCGTGTTGTTGCACGCGGGACACCCCTTTGGCTGGTACATCTCGTCGGGGACCGTGTACTGGGTGAAGACCTTCGCGTGGATCAGGCTCTTGATGACCGGCTCGGGGTACTGGTGGAGCTGGGCGCACGCGGGGCAGAGGCGCCGCAGGAGGCGCTGACACAATATCCCGCGGATGACGTTGCCCATCGTGAACGGCTCGCACCCCATCTCGCCCAGACGCACGAGCGCCCCGATGGAATCGTTGGTGTGGAAGGACGAGAAGACCAGCTTCCCGGTGAGCCCCGCTTCGAGCGCCATCTTTGCGGTCACCGTGTCCCGGACCTCGCCCACCAGGATGATATCGGGGTCCTGCCGCACGAACGTCCTCAGCGCATCGGGGAAGCCGACGCCGATCGCCTGATTCACCTGCGTCTGCGTTATCCCGGGGATGGCGTACTCGATCGGGTCTTCCACAGTCACGATGTTGATCTCGGGCGACTTGCGCTCCATCAGCATGGCGTACATCGTGGTGGTCTTGCCGCTCCCCGTCGGGCCGGTGATAAGCACGGCGCCGTGCGGTTGCATGATGATCTTGCGGACCACCTGCAGGACCTTGTCGGCGAGGATGACGCGCGACAGATCGACGAGCGCGCTGCCGGGATCCAAAAGCCGGATCACGGCCTTCTCGCCGTTTCGGGTGGCCATGACCGAGAGCCGGCAGTCAATCTCGCGCCCGTCCACCTCAACCGAAAAACGGCCGTCCTGCGAAACCCGCGTCTCGGAGATGTCCAGGGCCGAAAGGACCTTGAGGCGCGACACGACCGGCCTGTGGAGCTGCCGGTGGACGCGGCCGTCGCGGCGCCTCAGGCGTCCGTCCACGCGGTACCGGACGGCCGTGCCCTCGCGATCGGGCTCGATGTGAATGTCGCTGGCGTCCATGACCACCGCCTCGGCGAGGACTGACGACACCAGGCCGACGACGTCCTCGCTTGGGGCCTGCGCCCCCGCCTTTTCACCCTTGTCCTGGGCGTCGGCGAAATAGCGGACCGCGGGAAGGCGCTGTTCGCGGGCGGACTCCCTGACCGCGTGGTGCGCGTGGGCGTGCTTGACGAACTTCTCGTAATCCTCCTCGGAAATGAGAATCGGATCGAGCCGCACGCCGTGGATCACGCGGCGGATTGCGTCAAACCCCACCGCGTTCTGGGCCTTGGTGGTGGCGACAGTCATCGTCCCCTCGGCAAACGCGAGCGGGATAAGCTTGTGCTGGTGCAGGATCTTTTCGGGCAACATGCCGTAGACGTGCGGGTCAAAGGAGTACTTCGCGAGGCTCTGCGCCTGCAAGCCGTGCGACCGATCGAGCACCGCGACGCGCTTGGCTAGGATCTTGCAAAGCGCCGCCGCCGGCTGCGCGACGCTCTGGAGCAGCCTGGTGAATACGTGGCTCGAGAGCGAGTAGATGACGCTCTCAACGGTGGCGCGGCACGTCGCCGAGCGCGGCTCGTCGGTCAGAAGCGCCATCTCGCCGAACACCTCGCCTTCCTTGAGGCGGGCGATCTCGAGGTCGATCCCCAGCGCCTTGTCCGAGAGGTACACGCCCACGCCCCCGGTCTCGATGAAGTAGACCGCGTCGCCGGGGTCCCCCTCGGAAAACACCGCCTCGCCTTTCTTGAACTCTACGCGCCGAAGGCTCTGCGCGAGCTGCTCCTTGTACTCGTGCGGAAACGCGGCGAGCAACTGGCTTTTCTCGAGAATCGAAATCAGGTCGGACATGGTGCACCTCTTTCCGGTGCATTGTCCCCAATTCGCCGGGGCCGGTCAAGCCCTCGGCAGATCTTGCCCTCGGCAGATTTTGCCCTCCGAGGTTCAATAGACTGCTTCATCGCACAGATTGCGCTCGACCGGGGCGCATTCCTTCTACACGACGACGAGGACTTCGAAAAGATCGCGAAAGTCCAATGCAGCGAGTAGTCGGAGACGAACATGGCGTGTCTTTCCGTCGCGGAGAGGAGTGCCTTGGCTTCTTCCGCCCGGGCTTGAGAGAGCAACACCTCGAGGAAGATGTTCGTATCGAGCAACAGCCTCATTGCGCGCCGATTCTCCAGTCGGCCGCTTTGTTCTGGAGATCGACGGAGGTATATCGTTCCCGCATATCGCTCAGCGCACCCGCCCAACCGAAAGCCGGTTTGCCGCCCCGCTTCGGAACGCCCGCTTCCTGAAAAACAATGACTTCAGCAAGAGTGCCTTCGGGCAGTTCGGGAACATCGACCTCGATGTGCCCGCCCCGCTGGACCACCACCGTTTTTCGCGCCGCATTCATCACTCACCTCCGCGTGTCGTCCAGAACCATCGTAGATGCTTTACAAGGCCGAGTCAAATCAGAATGCCGTGGCCGAAGTTTGGTGTCCAGCCCCCGCCGTCAACCCACAGCCGATCGCGTTGTGTGGCGCGCATCGGGCGTAGCGCTCGCACGCATGGTATTGTCTGTCTGGAGGACGGTGTCGGAAAGGGGCGCTCCGAAGGAGGCTGTTAGGGGAGCAACGCAGGACGGCGGCGCCGGCCAAGTGCTCCCGTGCGATGATGCGATGGATGCGACGGCGCGCGCGTGAACGTCAAACGGCGGGCATTCGACACACGGGAGCGCTTGCCCCTGACCTGCGGTCAGGGTCTGCGTTGCTCCCCTACGGACGCATCTACCGGATCGGCGGGAACTGGAACAAGGGTCTTCAGGCCGGGTTCCCGACATCGAGGTAGTCGGCGGCAAACCGGAACTGTACACCAAACTTCGGGCCGTGGTCCGTGGTCCTTCGGATCACCGATCACCGATCACGGACCACGGCACCAAGGGATCAAGCAACCAAGAACCAAGGGCTAAATGCCGTCCCGGGAACAACGGAACCCGATGTAGAAGTACCTGAACGTCGGATTGTAGTTGACGCGGACCGAAGCACGCAGGCCCCGCGAACCGTAGTTGCGCCAGCCACCGCCGCGCAACACCCGGGACGAGCCTCTGGGGGCATCCACCCACGCGCTCCCGTCTGAAGGAGCACTTGTGTACGTGTCGTGCCAGTCGTCCTCCACCCACTCCCACACGTTTCCGACCATGTCCATCGCTCCGTACGGGCTTGCACCCGTCGGCTTGCTGTCGACCGTCGCCGTTCCCGAGTTGCTGCACGGGCTCACCGGATGCACCGCCCGGTTGCAGTCGAGCACGTCGTTCCCCCACGGATACTTTCGCCCGTCCGTCCCACGCGCCGCCTTCTCCCACTCGGCCTCGGTCGGGAGTTTCTTCCCCACCCACGTGCAGTACGCCTTGGCCTGGTTCCAGTCCACGCAGTTGATCGGGTGGCTCTCTTTGCCTGCGACATTGTAGTTGCAGCCGCTTTCGGTCTTCGCCGCCGTGCAGCCGCTCGCCGTCACGCACGCCTTGTACTCGGCGGCCGTCACCTCGTACTTGTCTATCTTGAACCACGGCACCGTCACGCTGTGGTACGGCTTCTCGTCGCTGTAGCACTCTGTGTCTACCGCAACGTTGCACCCCATCATAAACGCACCGGCGGGCACGTCGCACATGTCGCCGCCCTTGCCGGTAGGAGAGGGATCGCACGCGCTTACCCATGTGTGGCTGGGCGGAGAGGGATCGGTGTTTCCCGCATGATCCGTGCACCGCACGCTGAAATCGTGCGGCCCTTCTGGCAGCGCAGAATAGCTTTTGGGGGACGTGCACGCCGTCCACGCGTCGCCGTCGATTTCGCATTCGAACGTGCACGAGGGGCATGGCTCGCCGTTGTCGGTGGCCGAAAACTCGAACGACACAGACAACGGATTGGTTTGATTCTCAGGCGCCGATGTGATGACCGTATCGCATGGTTTCGTGTCGATGGTCCACTCGTAGGCCGCCGGGGCCGCATTGCCCGCTAGGTCTGTCGCCTGCACGCTGAACGCGTATTTTCCATCAGAAAGGTCGGAGTATTCCTTGGGGGAATCACAGGTCTGAAATTCGCTTTCGTTGAGACTGCACGTTAAGTTGCACACATGTAACTTCTCAAAAAGTGGTGGCCGAGGCGTCGGAGCGGAGTCGGACGGTTGCGCCGATCGTCGTCGGTCCGGGGATGCTCCAGCGTTCAGCTTGGCACCGGGGGAGTCTACGGCGCCTGTGCGCGAGCTTCGATGAGG
>JACRCP010000271.1 GCA_016218965.1 Deltaproteobacteria bacterium
ACGCCCTTCCACCCCGGCTCGCACATGCTCCGCCGGGTGTTTCGTCGCTTCTGGCCCAGGTTCGGGGCGAGCCGGGGTTCCAGGGCGCATCCAGCCTTCGCAGCCGAAGCCGCTGCTTCGGCGGAGTAGGCCCGCGGTGGGTCTCTGGGTGTCGCCGTGAACGTACTCCGAATGGCCACCGCGGCCTCAAAAGCTGTCATCTTTGTCATGCCGGCGGGCGGGGCGAAAAAAACCGGGCGCGCAATTCGGCCGGGCTTCTGGTACAATCGGGCCGTGTTGTCAAAGATGAGGAGGGTTGCATGAGGTACCTCGTCGTCGTTTCGGTTTCCGTTGCGGCGCTCGCGCTCGCGTCAAGCTGCGAGGTCGGCGTCGCCTTCAATTGCTTTTCGGACGGCGACTGCCCCTCGGGGCAGTCTTGCGTCGCCGGAGGCTGCGTCGAAGGGGCGCCGTCCGGCAAAGACGGCGGAATGCCGGCGGGCGACGGGGGGGGCGGAACCGGCGACGGGGGCGGCACGGGCTGGGACGCCGGCGTGCCGCGGGACGCCGGAACTCAAAAGGACGGCGGGGTCGCCAAGGACGGCGGGTACGCGGACGGCGGGACGTCGTGCACAGGTTGCGTCCCCGGTTGCCAGGTGTGCTCCAACGGCCGGTGCGTGAACAAGGACGGATACGAGTGCTGCACCGAGAAGGACTGCATGGGGGATTTCCCGGCCACCTGTGACCCCGTGTCGCACACGTGCGTTACGGAGATCACGTGTGAGGGCGCATGCAAGGACACCGCCGACTGTCAGTTCCGGTGCGGAGACAATGCACACGTCTGCAGCGGCGGCTGGTGCGTGCTGGCGGAGTGCTGGAGCACCGAGGATTGCCTCGAAACGTGCGAACCCGACCCGGGCTTCTGCGTCGACGAGTTCTGCCAGTGCTACATCGAGCATCAGTGCACCGACTACTGCCGTTTTGACGACGAGTGCCGCGATTGGTGCGGTGATTCGTCGTACGCGTGCCAAAACTACCGCTGCGTGCAGGCCGGCTGTTCGGAAGAGGAGTGCATGGATCAATGCTCGCCGTGGGCGGGCTACTGCGACGGCGGCATGTGCCTGTGCGAGGCGGGCGAGTGCTGGTCCGACGAGCAATGTGCCAAGCAATGCGATCCCTATGACGGCTTCTGCGACGACGGGATCTGCCTGTGCACCGACGCCTTGTGCAAGTCCGATCTGGATTGCCAGAGCTCCGATCGCCCTCGCTGCAACCCGAACACGGGAACTTGTGTGCAGTGCACGCAGGACTGGCACTGTGCAAGCGGGTCGTGCGACGAAAAGTCGGGCTGGTGTCTTGATGACCCGTGCGCCGGCATCGCCTGCCCGTGCGGGATGTACTGCCAGACGGGGCCGGGCGGCGCCGGGGGCTGTGTCTCGGGCTGCCGGACGGACGCCGACTGCTGTCCGGGGAACGGCTGCGACGTCGCGTGGGGCCAGTGCGAAGGCCCGTGCACGCCTCAGTGCGGAAACTCGCTCTGCGGCGGCCCGGACGGATGCGGAGGGACGTGCTGGGGCCAGTGCCCGGACCCGGGGAAGACCTGTCAACTCCTGGACGGCGGCGGTTTCGCCTGCATAGACGGCACCTGCGACCCGAACGGGACGCCGGCGCACGGCGCGTGCAGCTCGCAGGACGAGTGTGCGTGCGGAAACGACTGCGTGATATTCGGGAGCGACATCGACCAGCCCCAGTCTTTCGGCGAGTGCCTTGCGCACTGCGAAAACGGCGGGGCGTGCGCCGACCCGGCGGACCTGTGCATGTGCACCGAGGCCGATGCCATCGGCGCGTGCATGTTCTCGTCCTGTTTCCCGCAGGGCACGCTTTCCGGGAACTTTGCCGGGAAGGTCCTTAACTCGTGCCAGGACCAGCCGGGGCAGACCGACATCGGGCAGGGAAACCTGTCTCTTTCAATCGGGGGGAAGGGCGCCACTTTCAACGTGTTCATTGCCTGCCATTTTGTGGACGGCGCATCGGACTACGTGGTCGTGCAGGGGCTGAAGATATGCGGGCAGCAGATATGCCCGGACGTCCTGATCCTGGGCATCCAGTCATCAGCCGTCAAGGTGGGGACCGTCAACTACCAGTCGGGCAGCCTGTTTGCGGAGTGGATGCAGTACACGTTCTCCGGGCAGACAGTGTCCGACGTCTGGATACGCGGCTACGGCGTATTCGGGTCGGTGACGCTTTCGCAAGCCGGCAAGACCGGGAAGCAGCCGATAGCCGGAAAGGCCGACATCACGATGATCGGGTACAACAGCGAGGTCTGCGGCGGCGCGACGGGCATTCCGTGCCAGTAGCAAACAGGCGGTAGGCACGAGGCGGGAGGCGTGAGCCGGCGCCGGACTCGAGCGGGTGCTCCGCCGGCCTGCGCCTTGCGTCACTTGGCGGTTGAAGGCTGGGCGGGGGGCTGCGCCGGCTCCTTCGGCGGGGCAAGGAGCTTCCTGACCATCTCCCCGAGCTTTTCGATGAATTTCGCATCTTTGGTCGAAATCGTGTTCGAGAGCGTGCCGAGGATGGACGTCCCCTTGTCGTTTAAGAGCTTCACTGCAAACTCGATCACCGACCCGCTTTTCCTGGCGGTGGTGCGGATGATGAGGTCCGGCTGATACCGGTCGACCAGCCCCTCCATGCACTGGCCCGTGCCGCATGCGCCGCCGCCCCCGAACTGCTGCGAGAAGTCCTTGAACTTCATTGTCTCGTCCACGTTGCCGGCGCAGATGACGATGAACGCGTCGAGCTTGGTCGCCTCGGAGCAGAGCACGCCGTCCAAGAGCTGCGTCTCCTCCTTGGGGAGCTTTTCGGACGCGGGGATGTTGATGATGAGCACGCGCTTCTTTGCCGCCGGCGCCTTCGACCCGGTTTCCTCGGCGTGCGCCGGCAGGGCGGGGCCGGCAAATGCCCACGCGAGTGTTCCGAACAGCGCCAGACAGGTCGTATTCAGTCTCATGGACGATGCCCTCCGTTCCGCACGACGTCTGCGCGGCATTATATCCTCGCGGACCTCGTTCGTCCAAGCCCTTCACATCGGCCGTATGATCGTCTATCATGGAACAGGATTCGCGGGAGGCCTTCGGCATGGGGACGTCTTCGCAGATCGAGGTCAGGACCTCGCGTCGTTTCGAGATGGTGGACATCACTTCAAAGGTCCGGGCCGCCGTCCGCGACTCAAAGGTGGAGAACGGCCTTTGCATAGTTTACGTCCCGCACACCACGGCGGCGGTCGCAATCAACGAACACGCCGATCCGGACGTGACGCGGGACATTATCCGTTCGCTTGACGACCTGATTCCCGTCGAAAACGACTACTCGCACGGCGAAGGGAACTCGAACGCGCACATAAAATCGGCCCTCATGGGGAACTCCCGCATCATCCTCGTCGAGGGCGGGGAGCCGGTCTTTGGAACCTGGGAGGGTGTGTTTTTCTGTGAGTTCGACGGCCCGCGCACAAGGCGCGTGCTGGTGAAAGTCATTCAGGCATGAGGCGAGAGGCATGAGACACAAGGTTGGGATACCGTGGCTGTCGGTTTCGGGCTACGGGCTACGGGCTACAGGCTACAGGCTGCCGACTTTTGGCTTTTGGCTT
Source organism: Deltaproteobacteria bacterium (assembly GCA_016218965.1). Taxonomy (GTDB): domain Bacteria; phylum Myxococcota; class SpSt-1050; order SpSt-1050; family JACRCP01; genus JACRCP01. The sequence continues at coordinate 3,620 of JACRCP010000271.1, forward strand.
TTGGCTTTTGCCTGTTGGCCGTTGGCTTTTGGCTTCCTGTCCGGCTGCCCCCGGCCCGACTCGGCGGCACGGCCCGATATCGAGATGGACGCCCTCCACATCAAGACCGGGGTGGACGAGTTGGGCCTTGAAACGTACGACGCGCAGACGTTGATGGAAAAAGGAGCCGAGGTTTTCAACGCCGGCAAACACGACAAGGCCGCGCGCTACTTCCAGCGCGTTCTTTCCGAGTACCCGCAGTCGTCCAGGGTCCCCGCGGCTCTGTTCAACCTGGGGCTGTGCGCCGAAACCGCGGGCGACTTCGAGAAGGCAAGGGCGCTCTACGAGCGTGTCGTGAAGGAACACGCCGGCGAAGAGGTGGCGCTCGATGCGAGGTTCCGTCTGGGCGCCTGCCTGTCGGCCCTAAAAAGGTTCGACGAGGCGCTCAAGGTGTTTTCCGCTCTCCAGGAGTTGAAGGAACTTTCCGAAAACGACCGGCTCGAGGCGAGTGTGAACGTCGGGGTCTGCCTGACCGGGCTCAACCGCCTGGACGACGCCGAGACCGAGCTTTTCCATGCGATGATCGCGTTTCGCAAGATCTCCCAGAAGGAGTACATAGAAAACAACTACTTCATGGCCCAGGGCCAGTTCTATCTCGGCGAGATCAACCGCGCGAGGATGGAGACGGTGAAACTGGAGTTCCCGCAGGAGAAGCTCGAAAAAGACCTCGAACAGAAGGCCCAGTTCCTTCTGGACGCGCAGACCGCGTACATCAAGGCGATTCGGATAGGGAACCTCCACTGGGCGGCGGCCTCGGGTTTCCGGATTGGCGGGCTGTACGAAGTGTTCCACCAGCAACTGGTCACGGCGCCGGTGCCGCCGGATCTGACAGAGGAACAGACGGCCGTGTACCGCGAGGAGCTTCGCAAGAAGGTGTCGGTCCTGCTTGCAAAGGCGATCAACGTCTACGAGCGAAACCTAGACATGGCCCAGCGCGTGGGCCTCACCTCTAAGTGGGTGGACGATACCAACTTGCGTCTCGAAAAGCTCAAGGAGCAGTACCTGAGGGAGAACCTTCAGTAGGCACCACAGCCATTCTTTGGCTCATTCGACGGAAATGATGATACCGACCCTGTCTGGGCGACTTCGGGCGCATCACTGACCACTGATCACTGCATTCGGTACTTCACCACCACCTCCGCATAGTCCACCGACACCTCCCCCGTCCCCGTACCGTTCGGCGCCGTGGGCGTCACGGCGAAGTTGAGCGCCTGCTGGTCGCCGAAGAAGAGCCGCGAGATCACCGCCGCGTCTGTCGTGGTCCACTGAACGAGCGACGGAGTCCCCGGCGGGCTGTTGTTCACTGCCACCGTCTTCCACATCTCCTCGTCCCAGACCTTCAAGTCCACGCCATTGGTCGCAACTCCTGAGGGATACCCCACACCGCCGGAGTAGAAGGTGCCTGAAACGGATTTCCACGTGGGCGTCGAAGATACACCCGCCGCGTCGAACGGCGTTTGCACAATCTGTCCCGCGCGCGAAGTTGCGCCAAAATCCCATTCCCATGTGTCTTGCTTGTAAGATCCATCAAACCCCCCGAACAAGACCACCTTCCACCGCGCGCTGTCGTACGCCAGGGCGTGATTGGCCCTCGCGCTCGGCTTCGTCCCCGCCGGCGTCCGGTCAATCCACATCCCCGCCGACCCGTCCCACTCCCACGTGTCCTGCCTGCGCGAACCATCATCACCCCCGAACAGCACCACCCGCCCGCGCGCGCTGTCGTACGCCAGGGCGTGATAGTTCCTCGCGCTCGGCTTGGTCCCCGCCGGCGTCCTATCAGTCCACGTCCCCACCGCCCCGTCCCACTCCCAGGTGTCTTGCCTGAGTGAGCCATCATTCCCCCCGAACAAGACCACCTTCCCCCGTGCGCTGTCGTACGCCAGAGCGTGACCGGACCTCGCGCTCGGTTTCGTGCCTGCCGGCGTCCGGTCAATC
>JACRCP010000272.1 GCA_016218965.1 Deltaproteobacteria bacterium
CCTCATCGAAGCTCGCGCACAGGCGCCGTAGACTCCCCCGGTGCCAAGCTGAACGCTGGAGCATCCCCGGACCGACGACGATCGGCGCAACCGTCCGACTCCGCTCCGACGCCTCGGCCACCACTTTTTGAGAAGTTACAAGACCCGTGATGCAATTTCACAAGACCGAATCGAGCGCGCGACCCAGAAGCCGGGCCGCTGGCGCGGCATCCATCGTCGACAAAAGCGGCGCGCCCGCGGCGTCGGCACGGCTGATAACGGCGTCGTCAGGAAGCGTGAGCAGCAGCGGAACGCCCGCCCGCTCGACCTCGGCGCGGACGTCGGGGGCGACATCGGAGGGCGCCCGGTTCAGAATCAGGTACTTCTTCGCGACGTCCAGCTTGAGCTCGTCGGTAAGTTCCGCGATGCGACCCACGGCCCGCGCCGCCTTCACACTGTGATCGCTCACCACGAGCAGGAGATCGATTTTCCGCGTGTTGCGGCGGCTCAGGTGTTCCATCCCCGCCTCGTTGTCCACCACGACAAACCGGTAGTCCGAAGAAAGCGTTTCGAGGAACCGGCGAAGGATGTTGTTGAGGTAGCAGTAACAGCCGGGCCCTTCCTGGCGGCCCATCACCAGGAGGTCGACCCCTTTGCTCTCTTCGAGCGCCGCGTGCATGTTTCGCTCGAGCACCGCCTCTTTGGTCATGCCGGGCGGAATCTGCGCCCGCTCGCCGAAGAACTCCTCGCGGAGCTTCCCGATGGTCTTCTCGACCCTGATCCCCAGCGCGTCGCCGAGCGTGTAGTTCGGGTCGGCATCGACGGCGAGCACCGGCGTGCGGTTCGTCTCGATGAGATGCCTGACGGTGAGCGCCGCGACCGTGGTCTTCCCCGTTCCGCCTTTCCCCGCCACTGCTATGAGCTTCCCCATGCACCGCTGGTTGTAACGTGCCCGCGGGCGCATTTCAAGTAGGGAAATCACCCCAAACCGAACGCGACGTTCCGACAACGGCGCCCTCGTGGTCCTGTCATGTCTTTTGAGACTGGAGTTTGGAGTACGTGCGTGAACGCCCCTCCCCGGCACGCCCTTCCACCCCGGCTCGCGCATGCTCCGCCGTTTTTTTTCGCATCTGGCCCAGGTTCGGAGCGAGCCGGGGCTCCAGGACGCGCCGGGGTGGGGCTCTGGGTGTCGGCTACGAACATACTCCGAATGCCAGTTTGAGATGGGATGCTTGACAGGACACCGCGCGTCGTCATAATCGGCGCTGGTTTGCAGATGGGCATTGAAGAAAAGGACATCCGTGATTGGGCCGCGGGTTGCTTCTATGGAGCCGCCGGTGCCAACTGCGTTCAGGCGCTCCTCGCGCTGCAGGACCGCTTTGGATACCTTCCGAAGATCGGGATGCACGAGGTGGCGCGCAGGCTTGGCATCACGCGCGCAGCGGTCTACGGAGTCGCGACCTTCTACAACCAGTTCAGGTTCACGCCTCCCGGAAGGCACGCGATCAAGGTGTGCACGGGAACGGCGTGTCATATCAAGCAGGCGACGAAGGTGCTCGAGCATTGGGAGAGGCGGCTCGACCTGAAAACCGGGGGCGTCACCGGCGACCGCGAGTACAGCCTCGACCGCGTCGCGTGCGTCGGGTGCTGTGTGATGGCCCCCGTCACCGTGATAGGCGAAGTGGTGATAGGCGAAATGTCGCCCACGAAGGTGGACGGCATCCTGTTGCGGCACAGGCTGGCGCGAGAGAAAGAGCGGAGCCAGGCTGGCACCGGCGAAGGCGGAGCGACAGAAAACGCAGAGGGCGCAGAGGAGTGAACGAATTCGGCGTCAAAAAAGCGCGCGCGAATTTCGACCGCCTCAAGGCCGAAGCGGCAAAGGCCACGGACGCGCTCAGAGGCGGCGCGCGCGTCCTCGTCGGCACGGCGACGTGCGGCCGGTCGGCCGGGGCGATGGCCGTGCTCGACGCATTCCGCCGCGAGATAGAGGATTCTGGCGTCGAGGCGCGGGTTCTCCAGGCCGGCTGCATCGGCCACTGCTACGCCGAGCCGCTGGCGATCGTGTCGCGGCCCGGTGAGCCGTCGCTCGTCTATCACCATCTGACCGTCGTCACCGCCCGCACGGTGGCAAAAAAGCTGTTTCTCGAAGACGACCCGTGCCTTGAGTTCCTGCTGGGCGCGGTGGACCAGAGCGAAATCTTCCCGACGCTCGCCGATCTTCCGCGCTTTGGCCGCGAGCAACGCAGGCTCCTTCGCCGGTGCGGCCTGCACGATCCCGGCGACATCATGCAGGCGATTGCGCTCGGGGCGTACGCCGGGTTCGTGCGCGCTATCGAGATTGGGCCCGGCAAGGTGATCTCCGCGGTGCGCGAATCGGGGCTCCGCGGACTGGGCGGCGCGGGATTCCCGGTGTGGCGCAAGTGGGATGCCTGTGCGCGGCAGAGTGACCACGAACGGTACATCGTGTGCAACGGGGACGAGGGCGACCCTGGCGCCTTCATGGACCGCACGATCCTCGAAAGCGACCCGCACGCCATCATCGAGGGCATGCTGACCGGGGCGCTCGCGATTGGCGCACGACGGGGTTTCGCCTACGTGCGGGCCGAGTACCCGCTGGCGGTGCGCACGCTCTCGAAGGCCGCGGACGACGCGCGAAAGGCGGGGCTCCTCGGCAACAACGTCCTCGGCTCGGGCTTCTCGTTTGAGCTCACGATCGCCCAGGGCGCCGGGGCGTTCGTCTGCGGCGAATCCAGCGCCCTCATGTATTCGGTCGAGGGGAAACGGGGGATGCCGCGGGTCCGCCCGCCGCAGTCCGCCGAGCGCGGGCTGTTCGGAAAACCGACGGTTCTAAACAACGTCAAGAGCCTGGCAAGCATCGGACCCATTCTCGAAGAAGGCCCAGAGCGTTTCGCGTCGGTCGGGACGGCGGGCAGCAAGGGCACCGCGGTCTTCGCGCTGGCCGGAAAGATCGTCAACGCCGGGCTCGTGGAGGTCCCGATGGGAACCACGCTTCGCGAGCTGATCTTCGACATAGGCGGCGGGATACCCAAAGGGAAGCGATTCAGGGCCGCGCAGATCGGCGGGCCATCCGGCGGCTGCATCCCCGAATCGCTACTCGACACCCCCGTGGATTTCGACGCGCTTCGGGCCGCCGGGGCGATGATGGGTTCGGGCGGGCTGGTAGTCCTTGACGAAGACAACTGCGTGGTCGAGACCGCCCGGTTCTTTCTGGAGTTCACGCAGGCCGAGTCGTGTGGCAAGTGCACTTTCTGCCGCATAGGGACGAGGCACATGCTGGACATCCTCACGCGAATCACCACGGGAAACGGCCGCCTGGAGGACCTTTCGCTGCTCGATGAACTGGGTCGGGAGATCACTGACGGCTCGCTGTGCGGCCTCGGGAAGACTGCCCCCAACCCCGTCGTCACGACGCTCAGGTTCTTCCGCGACGATTACGAGGCGCACATCCAGGAAAAACGTTGTCCGGCGCGGACTTGTCGCGACCTGATGTCGTACTACATCCTGCCCGAACGGTGCGCGCGAGGGTGCGATGCATGCGTGGGAAGCTGCCCGACCGAGGCGATCTACACGGACGAAAAACGGCGGATCAAGGTGATAGATCAGGCGTTGTGCGTGAAGTGCGAATCGTGCGTGCTGGCGTGCCCGCACCAGTACGACGCGGTCAGGCGGATCTCTCCCGTGCGCGACGTCCCGCCCTCCGCCCCCAAGCCGCAGAAGAAGGCGTGAGGCATGAGGCGCGAGGCGACAATCATCATCGATGGCAAAGAGGCGACGGCCGAGGACGGATCGCGGCTTCTGTGGGCGATCCTCGACGCCGGGATCTGGATCCCCAACCTGTGCGCCATCCGGGGGGTGGAGCCGCCGCACGGCGGGTGCCGGCTGTGCTGGGTCGAGGTCGAAGGACCTGCCGTGAGCAAAGTCGAAGGGCCTGCCGTGAGCAAAGTCGAGGGGCCGAAGAAACCCGTGACGAGCTGCACCCGGCCGGTCAAGGACGGCATGGTCGTCCGCACCCGGAGCGAGGGCGTCGATCGCCTGGTTAGGGCGGGTTTCGAGATGCTGCTCTCGACGCACCGGCTCGACTGCAGGGTGTGTCCGGGCAACAGGCGTTGCGGCCTCCAGGACATCGCGCGACTGCGAAAGATCCCGCTCCGCGGCAAACGGCTCGACAAGATCGAACCCGATTTCCCGCTCGACGAAAGCCGGCCCGAACTGGGCATCAACCCCAACCACTGCATCCTGTGCGGCCGGTGCGTCCACGCGTGCCACGTGGAAGTCAAAAAGGGCATCATTGACTACGTGAGCCGCGGCCTGCGCACGCATGTGGGGACCTTCGACGGCGCGCCGCTTAACACGCAAGGCTGCGGCGACTGCGTCCGCTGCGCCCAAGTCTGCCCCGTGGGGGCGATCTACCTCAGAAAACGCGCTGCCGACTGACCCTTCGTGGTCTGCGGCGACAGATGAGAAAATGGCTTGTCATCCGCCGTATCTCGGCACCCGGTCGGCTGCCTTTGCGGTGGCAGTAGCAGCGCGGTACCTGGCACCGCCGGCGGTCCGGCGCCTGCCGGGCGACGTCTTGCCCGTTTCCAAGAGGACCTCGGCGGGAATTCCCAAACCGGCGGAAAGGGCGCGTATCATCGCCAGGCTCAGCCCGCGCTTGCCGTTCAAGACCTCGGAAACACGGCTCTTGCTTCCCAGATACGGAATCAAATCTGACGGCGACAGACCCGCCTGTTCCATCCTGAACTTGATCGCCGAGACGGGGTCGGCAGGCGCTATCGGGTAGTGTTCGTTCTCGTACAGGTACACGAGCGCCGACCAGAGTTCGAACTCGTCGCCGGCCGGCGTCCCCGGTTTGGCGTCAATCAGCTCGTCGATGCGTTTCAGCGCGGCCTCGTGCTGGGCCGCCGTTTTAATCACCTTGGGGCAGCTCATATCTCCTCCGCGTTGATGCGGTCGTACTCCGCGTGCGTGCCGACGAACCGTACGTAGACATATCCGCTCACGAATTTGACGACCACAACCAACCTGTACTTGTTTCCACCAATATTGAACACCACCCGATCACCGGAAAGGATGCTGGCGGAAGCATACCGGTTCTTTATGTCCGAAGGTCCCGCCCAGAGAGCCCTCTCGACCTCCGCGAACCATGCCCGGAGCGGTTCCGCCGCGTCAGGATGTTTCGTCCAGAACTCCCTCAACACCTTCTTCGAGATCACCCTCATTTCCCCCTGAATGGTACTCCTTCGTTCATCACGTGGTCAAGGAAAAGTTCCCGCCACGGGAACCACACGCGTGGAAGTGAAGTCTGGAGCACCTTCGAAAAAGTGTCACGCCCCCGGCGGCGCGGGGAGGAGTCTCGGCGCGGAGGCGGTTTCCCGCAGTCCGGCGACGAGTCCGAGCGGCGGGACGATGTGTTTGTGAAGGGCGATGTCTTTGAATGGAAGGCCGAGGGCGAGGCCGAGGATTTGTGTGAAGTAGAGAACCGGCAGGCCGAACTTTTTGCCCGTCTTTTTTTCGATCTCCGGTTGCCTTGCGTCGAGATTCGCGTGGCACAGCGAGCATGCCACGGCGATGCAGTTGGCGCCGCGGGCCTTGGCGTCGGAGAGGACCTTTGCGGTCAGATCGTGGACCAGCTCGGTCTTCGTGAGCGAGAACGAGGCGCCGCAGCATTCGGTCTTGAATGACCAGTCGACCGGGTTGGCGCCGCACGCCGCGACGATCCGATCCATGGACATGGGGTATTCGCAGTTGTCAAACCGCATGACATCGGCCGGGCGTGTCAGCAGGCATCCGTAGTAGCAGGCGACTTTCAAGCCTGAGAGGTCGCGCACGACGGACTTGCGGAACTCCTCCCTTTGCGCCAAGGAATCCAGGACTTCGAGCGGGTGGACCGGTTTGACCGAGGTCGCCGGTTTGCCCCCCATCACGCGCTCGACCTCGGCGGCCGCGGCGGGGTGCTCGCGGACCTCGTGCAGGGCGTGCTTGAACCGCGCGAAGCAAGCGGCGCAGGGGACGAGCACCTCGGCATGCCCCGACTGCGCGACGAGATTCAGGTTGTGCAGCGGCAACGCCGCCGCGAGCGACCGCGACGTGGCGTGCGCCGACGACGTCCCGCAGCACACCCAACCTTCCGGCTCGTCGATCTCGAGCCCGAAGTGCGGCGCCACGGCCCTAAGCGACTTGTCGTATTCGACGCCGGTCGAGTGGAGCGAGCATCCGGGGTAATAAGCGTATCTCATTCGTCTTCCACCACGGAGAAACCGAAGCGGCAATCAAATGTTTTGGCCACAGAGGCCACAGAGATCACAGAGGAGATTTTTGCCTCCGGCGCTTCGTCTCGGTGTACTCTGTGAACTCCGTGGCAAACCTGTCCTGTGCCCCCGCTCATCCGCCCTCCCCCTTCTTTTCGCCGGCCCGCTTCATGATTCGCTTGACGGGACTGGATTTGCCGAATGAGGGGAGCAGTCTGATCTTGCCTTTCTTGAAAAGCTGCATCCCGAGCGCCATGTCTTTCGTGAGTCCCCCGCCGGCGAGCTTGAGGCCCATGATCAGCCCAAGCTCGTACATGCGCCCATGGCGCCCGATGTTTTTCATCGCCTTCTTGTGGAAGACAGCCACTTCGGGGATCGCGGGTTCCACGCCCTCGCGTATGGCCGCGATCCGGGCCGCGTCCATCACGCGCGCCACGTCCACCCCCTGGGGACAGCGCGTGGTGCACGTCTCGCACGAAATGCAGAGCCAGATCGTTTTACTCTTGAGCACCATGTCGCGCTGCCCGAGCCGGACTGCGTGGATCACCTGCGTCGGCGTGAGATCCATGTGTTCGGCCAACGGACACCCCGCCGCGCATTTCCGGCACTGATAACACAGGTTGACGTTGACGTCGGATTCGGCGACGACGGCCCGGCCAAGCGCCGACTCCCGCGGCTCGCCGCGCAATGTGATCGGTTCCAAGTCCATGTCGGTCACCGCCCGCCTGCCGCGGCCTTCGCGAAGGGCACCGCCTCGGCCTCGAGATGAGACAAGTTGACGACCTGGCTGGCATGGTCGATATCGATCCCGACGATCCCTCCGGCCGCGTCGAAGTCCAGAACCACCCCGGGCGCCACCTCTCGCGAGTCCACCGACGTCTTCTCGGAAAGATCAATGTAGAGCGAATCCGTTTCTTCGTAGTACTTGAATTTCATGACGGCTCCTTCTCGAAGTTCCGATCCGGGCCACGATCAGAGTACCAGAATGTCCCGACGCCTTCAATTCCGGCGCATCCGGAATGCCTCACAGGGGCATCGTACTCCAGCCCAGGGTTGCCGGAGGCTATCCTGGGATCACCTTCGGCTTGATTTCCTTCAACAGCGATTTTCGCGGTGCTCCCCTCCTTGATTTTCATGTCGACTTTTTCGATTCCGTACTGATCAAAGCCCATTGTGAGCAAAATCCGAATCCGACATCCCGAAACCTCGAAACTCCGGGGGCGCCGAACGCGCCCTCGTAGCCGCAAGGACGATGAACGTGTGGATCAACATCGTTGCCAACATTATGGTGCCAAAAATGATGGCGGCGGTCGCTGCTGAGACCTCGGCGAACGCTAGAGCAAGACCGATCGCGATGTAGCCCAACTGCGCAAAAAAAGCTGTGAGGGCAGATGTGATCCGAGACGTGTTTGCCGCTCCTGACCGCTCTTCTTTTTCCGCCATGTACATCCACGGCCCAAGAGCCACGCCGTACGACCAAATCAACAACGGCCAAAACGTGCCCGGTCCCGTCCGCGACGTGAAGAAAAAGAACACGCCCAGACACCACGCACAGACGACGGCGTACGCCCAAACCTGGCCCAAAAGCACAAACGGAAACGCCAGAAACGACCTACCTCTCGCCGCAAGCGCATACGCTGACACGGCAAAAAGAAGTCCCGGAACCATCACCAACCCCAAAACGAAAGGGGCAAACAGCGCCAACAATCCATAACCTATGGCCCACCATTGTCCAACTATGGCAAGCCAGATTCCGGAAACGATCGCGCCGAAAACCTCCAAGAGAACAAGTGGGTACATGACGAGCGAGATCAGAACTCTCATTGCTGTCCTTCGATGGGAATGCCTCGCGCCTTCGACCTCTCCAACCGAATCATCAACGTCCACCGACTCGAGCGAATCATCGCGCAGGGGGACATCTACTGTTTCAATTCGCCGTACAGCTTGCCGGGATCCCGGCGCAGGTCAAACCGCAGGCCCCCGAGTTCCGCAACCAGCTCCGGCCGGTCGAAATCGCTGTCCTTGGTGACGAGGTACTTCCGCCGGACATTCGCCTCGTC